>SVEJ01000011.1 GCA_015057435.1 Lachnospiraceae bacterium | reverse complement strand
TTTCTTGGGTGTGTGGTTTTTAGTTTCTAGCAACTCTATTATACCATATCCAGTGAGGAGTTATTTGTTTTTTATAACAAAAAAGTGCCGTATTTATGCGGCTTGTGGCGTTTCGCAAACGCCTATAATCGTAAAAGAAAGAGAGGAGTCGGTATGACAATCAGCGAACGTATATTTGAGTTATTAGCAGCAAAGGGAATCTCCCAGAAAAAGTTTTCGGAAGCAACGGGGATTCCACAGAGTACAATCAGTGATTGGAGAAAGAAGAAGACCAATCCGGCTTCTGATAAGATTATGATTATTGCGCATACATTGGAAGTCACACCGACCTATCTGTTATCCGGAGTGGAACCGGATGGTGCAAGAGGGAAAGGATTGGAATATCTTGTGGTTGATAAGACGTCTAGAGATGGTGTTTTGTTGGAGCATTATCATAACTTAAGTCTTGGGGAACAGGAACGTTTGATGGGTTATGCACAAGCTATGGTGGAGATGAAAGGAAAACAATAGGTAAAGTGATGGATTATTTAGTTTACGGTACGTATCCGGTTTTGGCAATTATCTTGCTGATGAACGCACAATTGAAAAAGAAAAAGGAATGGAATGCGGAGGTGCTTGATCTGTCGCAGACGAAGGCGGTGCAAGGATTTTGTACCATCTGTATTATGTTGCATCATATTGCACAAAAGACCTGTGCGTCATGGGTTCCGGCGGAGTTTTTGAAACATGGTTTAGAGCCATTTGTTAACATCGGATATCTGTTGGTTTCGGTTTTCTTCTTTTATTCGGGATATGGTCTGTATAAGAGCAAAGTAAGAAAAACGGATTACCTGCAAGGTTTTTTGGGGAATCGTATGTTGCGTATCGTGCTTGCGCTGTTGACGACAAGTCTCATCTTTATCTGTGCACTTGTGTGGAATGGCGTTCGTATTGTGCCGATTCCATTTCCGTTTACACTTGGCGGAGCGGTATTGCCGAATAAGTATTCATGGTACATATATACGATTATTCTGTTCTATCTCGTGTTCTATCTTGCGTTTGGTCGTTGTAAGTCGGAGCGCAATGCAATGATATGGATTTTGATAACAACCATCATCTACATTGCACACTGCGACTGGTGGATGTTCGGTGACTGGTGGTACAACACGGTAATCTTATTCGGCATCGGAATCCTGTTTGGCAAGTACGACAGTCAGATTCTTTCATTTATGAAAAAAAGATATATACCGCTTCTTTTGGGAAGTCTGCTTTTGTTAGCACTATTCTTCCTTGGTGGAATACATACGCAAGGTGTACTTGGTTCGTGGAGAGAAGATTACAACTATACGTTCATGCGTTGGGCACACATTTTCTCTCAGATGTTCGCGAGCATTTGCTTTGTGATGGTTATATTATTGTTGCAGTTAAAAGTAAGAATCGGAAACCGCTTTTTGAACTTCATGGGAACGATTACGTTGGAGTTTTATCTGATGCATGGTTTGTTCGTAGAGCTTTTTGGTTATTGTTTTTTAGAAGAGCAGTACAGACCTGTTTATTACATTGAAAATGTTACAGGAATGATATGTGCCGTGTTCGTGTTATCTTTGCTGAGTGCATTGATATTGCATCTGATACACGATATCAGTACACGTTTTTTGCTGAAACATAAGAGATTTCCGCTGATGGTGTTACAAGATGTGAAAAGACTTTGTGTGTTCTTTTTAATCGTATTTGTCATCCTTACGATATACCATGCTGTTGTGCATGTGGATAAGACACAGGAGCATGAAGTGCTTGTAGAACGATATAAGAAAGACAATATTACATTTGTAGAGGTTGATGGGAAGCAAATGGCGGCATACGACATAGGGGAAGGCGCGCATACAATCGTATACTTCGGTTCGCCGTCCGATTTCTGTCCAACGATGAATGTGAAGCAATTGGCGAAATTGCTCGGAGAATCACACAGATTCATTGTGTTTGATCATTTTGGCACGGGGTTTAGTGAGGATACGGATCAGCCAAGAACAGTTGAGCAGCATGTCGAAGAGATGCATGAAGCGATTGAGGCGATTGGTGTGACAACACCGTACATATTGATGGCGCATGAAGGAAGCGGTCTGTATCAGCAGGCCTACGCCGCTAAGTATCAGGATGAGATAGAAGCAGTTGTTAGCATGGATACGAATGTTGGCTCGTTGTTGGTTTCTCGCATGAAGGATAATGGATCGATGCCGCTTATATATAACCGGATGGTAAAGAAGCAGGCACTGTTGTCTAGTGTAGGGCAACAATTCCTGATGAAGACAGGATATGTCCGCTTGCAATGGAAGATCTATGAAATGATGGGGTGGTATCTTGAGGACGATGAGAAGATTGTATTAGAAGAAGTGTTTGTGAAGCGCTTCAATAGTGCGAATACTCTAGAAGAACGTATTTATGAGTATGAGAATTGTAAGAAAATGCAGGATTTCCGATATAACGAGAATATGAACGTGCAAGTATTTTTATCGTATGCAAGAACGTACAACCTTTCAAAGGAAGAACAGGATTGGAAAAAGCTGCATCAGGATACCTTTACGAATCCGGATATTCAGCAGTATAATGTATTGGTTTCAGATGGTTCAATCGTCTATCACGGACCATACCTGGTACGTAAAAGAGTGAATCAATATATTGATGAAGTGGAAAAGAGGAGTTGTAAGGAATGAGACGAATAAGATTGATTTTAGGAATGTTGGTTGTTGCATTGCTACTTGTGTGCAGTGTGTCATCTACATCTTATGCATATACAGAAGAGGAAAAAGAGCAGGCAAAAGCATGGTTGTCTGCTCATGGATATTCACCGGATTGGGGCGGTGCGAATCAGGCGTATCAGGATTATCTGAATGGTAAGTTTGACGAGGAGCTTGGTGTGGACGTGAACGGAGATGGTATCCCGGCTACGACACAGGCAGGCAACCAGACGGCAACTTCTGAAACGAAGACGGAGACTACAACAGAAGATAAGACAGAGGAAGAGACGGAAGAACGCACAGAAGAATCTACGAAGACAGAGAATGAAGCTGTGAAGAAGGATACGGATGGTACAGCGTCAAAAGATGCGAATGCGCAGGAAGAAAATGATAGTGAGACTGCAGACCATGTGAAGGGTGAATCGGAGGAAGAGAAAGAAGAATCGGATTCGGTTTCTGAGGAAAAGGATGCCGCGGAAGCAGAGGATGCGTCGCAAGATACAGAGGAAAGCACCTTTCATATAGAGGGGTATCAGGTTGTGATGATTGTGATTATCGCGATTTTTGCTGTTGTGTTACTGTATTTTATTTTGAAACGGAAAAAGACATTTGAAGAGAAATAATGCTTGCACATTTACACGCAATGTGTTATTTTTATTTCAAAGCAAATAAGTTCTACTATCTCTACAGATGAAGGTCTGTTCTGTTTTTCTTTTATAGAAACTCTTGCTTTTATACTCATTTTATAATTTTGCATTAGCAAGGTAAAAGCAGGGGTGCAGCGAGTCTTTGCTTTGCTGGATAGGAGGAAGATTGGAAAAAGACATAACAACAAAAGATTTGGTGAGTAATTATGATGTGTTTGCTGATATAGTGAATGTGAATTTGTTTGACGGAGCGTTCGTAGTATCGCCGGATGATTTGAGTGAAGTGTCTCTAGAGACAAGCTATAAGGATTTAGATGGTAAGCATCATAGATTGTTTCGTGATACATTGATGCGCGTTGAAAAGTTAGGTGGCTGTATTGCGTTTGTTGGATTTGAGAATCAAGTAGATATCAACCGTGCGATGCCTGTTCGAGATATGGGTTATACATATAGCGGATATGCAAGACAGATAAAAGAGATTGTTGCGAAGAATCGTGCACAGAATCACTCTGCTTATGCACAGGTTTTGCATACTGAGCAGAAACTGATTCCGATAGCAACATTTATATTGTATTTTGGCAAGGAAAAGTGGACCACTCCTATTTCTTTAATGGATGTCTTGGATATACCGGAAGAGGAAAAAGATTTTTGGCGACAGTTTATCAATGATTACCGCATACATGTTATTCATATGGTTGGTCAGACAAAAGAGTTAAGAGATAAGTATCAATCGGATTTTGGTGTGATAGCAGATTATCTTGCGTGTTACGATGACAAAGAGAAACTGATGAATGAGTTTGCATGTGATCAGAGAAGATTACTACATGTAGAGCAAGTGCTCGATATGTTGGATGCGTTTAGTGATGATTCTCGGTTTGCGATGATAAAGCAACGATTTATGGACTGTGAGGAAAAGGAGGAGAATAATAGAATGTGTTTGTTGATGGATATTATTGAAGAACGAGGCGAACAAGCTTATCAGGATGGTTATCAAGATGGATTCGAGCGAGGACTGAAAGATGGAATGAAGCAAGGAATGCAGCAAGGAATGGGACAAGGAATAGAACAGGGAATGGGACAAGGAATAGAACGTATATTAGTTGATCAGGTGTGTCGCAAGATACAAAAAGGGAAAAATATCGAGGTGATTACTGAGGAATTAGAGCAAGACTTAGAAACGATAAAGGCAATTTATGATATTGCAATTTGCATGACACCTCACTATAATGTAGAAGAAATATGCAGACAGTTGAGAACAATCAGGATTTGATTGGAGGATGAAGAAGGGAAGGAACAAGAAGATGAAGGATATTGCGTTGGTAATTATGGCTGCAGGAATCGGTTCGCGTTACGGTGCAGGAATTAAGCAACTGCAAAAGGTAGGACCACAGGGTGAGATTATTATTGATTATTCGATTCATGATGCGTTGGAAGCAGGATTTAACAAGGTGATTTTCATCATTCGTAATGATATAGAAGAAGAATTCAAGGAAGTAATTGGCTCAAGGATTGAGAAGATTTGCCCGGTGGAATATGTATTTCAGGATAAGAATGACTTGCCGGAAGGATTTGTTTGTCCGGAAGACAGAACGAAACCTTGGGGAACAGGTCAGGCTGTTCTTGCGTGCAGACACATCTTAGATATCCCGTTCGTTGTAATCAATGCGGATGATTATTATGGAAAAGAAGCATTTGTTAAGATTTATAACTTCCTTGAAGAGCATGAGAATACAACAGATCAGTACTGTATGGCAGGTTTCAAGCTTGCGAATACATTAAGTGAGAACGGAACGGTAACGCGTGGTGTCTGTAAGATGGATACCGATAACAATCTGATAACAATTAGTGAGACACATGAGATTGCAAGATTAGAGGACGGTTCGTATACATCTGAGGAAGGATTAGAACTTTTTGATGATACACTTGTCTCTATGAATATGTGGGGTGTCACACCTGAGTATATTGGTATTCTGGAAGATAAGTTTGAAGAATTTTTACAGAATGTTGAAGATGGTGATCTGAAGGCAGAATTCTTGCTGCCGATTATTATGGATGATTTGTTGAAGTCGGGACAGTCAAGTGTGAAGGTGTTATCTTCATCTGACCGTTGGTTCGGTGTAACGTATCAGGAAGATAAGGATAGCGTTGTGAAAGCATTCGAGCAGTTGGTTGCAGATGGCGTATATAGCGAGAATCTGTGGGCAAAGTAATTTCAATAGTGTGAAAGAATAGGAAGGTAACAAGATGATATTATTGACAGGTGGTGCGGGATATATCGGTTCCCACACGGCAGTTGAATTAATTGAGGCAGGATATGATGTTTTAATCGCAGATAACTTCTATAACAGCAGACCGGAAGTGTTAGATGCAATCGAAGAGATTACAGGGAAGAGACCTGCTTTGGAAGAGATTGATGTATGTGATGTGGAAAAAGTAGATGCCATGTTTGAAAAGTATGACATCGAGGCGGTGTTGCATTTTGCCAGTTATAAGGCAGTTGGCGAGTCGGTAGAGAAACCGCTGATGTATTATCGCAATGATTTGGATACATTGATTACCGTGATGGAAGCCATGAAAAAGCACGGCGTGAACAATCTCATTTTCAGTTCGTCTGCAACGGTGTATGGTGTACCTGAGACGGTGCCGCTGGTGGAAGGGATGCCAACAGGCTGTACGAATCCGTACGGATGGACGAAGTACATGTCAGAACAGATTATTCAGGATGTGTGTCATGCCGAAGCAGATATGTCGGCTGTGATACTTAGATATTTTAATCCGATTGGTGCGCATAAGTCGGCGTTAATCGGTGAAAGACCGAATGGTGTACCGAACAATCTCATGCCGTATATTACACAGGTTGCGTCAGGCATTCGTCCACATCTGAACGTGTTTGGTGATGATTATGACACACCGGACGGAACAGGGGTTAGAGATTATATTCATGTAGTGGATATTGCAAAGGGACATATTGCAGCGGTGCAGTACGCAATGAGTCACAAGGGTGCTGAGGTTGTAAACCTTGGTACAGGTAACGGTTACAGTGTGTTAGATATTGTAAAAGCTTTTGAAAGGGTGAACGGAATTAAGATTCCGTATGAGATTGCACCAAGACGTGCGGGAGATATTGCGCAGTGTTATGCTGATCCGACGAAGGCGGAAAAACTGCTTGGTTGGAAAGCGGAAGAAGACCTGGATGCTATGTGTAAAGATGCATGGGAATGGGAGAAAAATATAACAAAATAGATATAGAATGCACAGAATCGTTATTCTTTTTCGTCAAATATAATACTTTCTTTTTTTGGAATGTTAGAGTATAATGGTGGCAAGTGCGCAGGTGAGAAGGTATTTTTACCTGTCCAATATAATTAATTTAAACGTATGGAGGATTTATTCATGTTAGTTTCAGCAAAAGAAATGTTAACAAAGGCAAAAGCCGGTAAGTACGCTGTAGGACAGTTCAACATCAACAACCTTGAGTGGACAAAGTCTATTCTTTTGACAGCTGAGGAGTTAAAGAGCCCGGTTATCTTAGGTGTATCTGAGGGCGCTGGTAAGTATATGACAGGTTACAAGACTGTATCTGCTATGGTATCTGCTATGGTAGAAGAGTTAGGAATTACAGTTCCTGTAGCACTTCACTTAGATCATGGTTCATACGAAGGAGCGAAGGCTTGTATCGAGGCTGGTTTCTCTTCAATCATGTTCGATGGTTCTCACTATCCAATCGATGAGAACATTGCTAAGACTAAGGAATTAGTAGCAATCTGCGAAGAGAAGGGTATCTCTATCGAGGCAGAAGTTGGTTCTATCGGTGGTGAAGAAGACGGTGTTGTTGGTAAGGGTGAATGTGCAGATCCTGATGAGTGTAAGATGGTTGCAGACTTAGGTGTAACAATGCTTGCAGCAGGTATCGGTAACATCCATGGTAAGTATCCGGAGAATTGGGAAGGCTTAAGCTTCGAGACATTGGATGCGATTCAGGCTAAGACAGGTGATATGCCATTAGTATTACACGGTGGTACAGGTATTCCTGAGGATATGATTAAGAAAGCAATCTCTTTGGGTGTTGCTAAGATCAACGTTAACACAGAGTGTCAGTTAGCATTCCAGGAAGCTACACGTAAGTACATCGAGGCTGGTAAGGACTTAGAGGGTAAGGGATTTGACCCACGTAAGTTGTTAGCACCTGGTGCAGAAGCTATCAAGGCTACTGTTAAGGAAAAGATGGAGTTATTCGGTTCTGTAGGTAAGGCGTGAGAATAACGAATCTGATTCGTAGACGACTGTTATAATAAGCAGTGACATGAATAGAAATATGAGGGGTACTTTATAATAGTTATGAAGTATCCCTTTTTATTGGTAAGGACATTTGATATAATAGTTAGGAATTTGAATGAAGGAGTGAAGGTGTGAGTACACCGCGAGGTAGATGATGAACTTGATTTCGAAAAAAATGATAGCGGTTCTCCTTGCAGGAACAATGCTGATTGGTCTTGTTGCTTGCGGGAAGGATAACAAGAACGCTAATTTAGATAAAGAGAATAAGGAACAGGGTAAGGAAGTTGAACAGGTAGAAGAGACTACGACGGAAGAAGCGACAACCGAAATGTCGGAAGATGCGATTGTGATTACCATTTTGACAGATAAGACACATCTGGTTGATACGAAGTTTGAGGAATATAAGAAGATATTCGAAAGCAATTATGAGAATGTAGTTGTAGAGATAGAAGCAGTTAAGAATTATGAACAGACGATGAGACAGCGCCTTCGTACGGGAGATTATGGCGATGTATTGCTGATACCGGAATTTGTAACTAATTATCAGCTTTCAGGATATTTTGAACCGTTGGGAACAGTAGAAGAATTGAGTGAAACATACGATGAGCGTTTTTTGCAGGTGCATGCCGTAGATGGTGTCGTGTATGGTTTGCCGCGCTATGCGAATGTATATGGTGTTGCGTATAACGAGGTTGTCTTTGCAAACTCGGGAGAGTTGGCATTCCCGACGAACTCCGGGGAATTCTTATCGATGCTTAAGAAGATGCAGAATTCACAGCCGGGCGTGATTCCTTACTATACCGGTTATGGAAACGGAGAATGGCTCTGGCAGTGGCAGATGCAGGTATGGGGTGCGGTTGCAGCTGATGCAACGTACCGTAATCAGGGAATTGTGACGGAACAAGAGCCGTTTTTGGAAGGAAAGCCGAATTATACAGTGCACAAGCTGTTATATGATATCGTGAAGAACCGATTGTGTGAACCATTTACGGAAGGTGAGAATTGGAGACCAATCTATCGTCAGATGAATGAGGGAAAGATTGGCTGTATGCTTCTAAGCTCTGATTATATATATGAGCTGCAGACAGCAGGTACGAACCCGGATGATATTAGCTTTATGCCGTTTCCTTATGTGGTAGATGATGTGCAGTATGCCGCTGTTGAGACGGATTACAGCTATGCGATTAATAAGAATAGTGCCAATAAGGAACTTGCGAAAGAATGGATTACTTATATGCTTAATAAGTCCGGATTTTCGAAAAGTGAAGGTGCGTTGTCTATTAAGAAGAAGGCTGCATTGCCGACAACGCTTAAGAATTTTGAGAATGTAGAGTGGATTGTCAATCCGCTCGGCAAGCCGCAAGAAGCAAAAGAATATCAAAAGTTGAACGGTTTATCAGGCCTTAGATTGGATGAAGATAAGGAGAAGAACCGTCTGATTGAAGAAGCGGCAAAAGAAGACGGAATACCGTTTGATGATATAATGAAAGAGTGGAATGAACGTTGGAAGAATGCGTTGCAAGGCATTCGTTACGATCAGGAACTCTAGACAATATGGGGGGAGAACATGTTGAATAGTAAGATTATATTATTAGAACCTGTTTTGAAGACAATGATATGGGGAACGGAAAGCTGGGGAATCAGTGCGCACCCGAATGGGGATTGTAAGGTGGTTTCCGGTCCGTACCAAGGGTATACATTAAGCTCGCTTTGGGATGAACACCGTGAATTGTTCGGTGATGTGAAGATGCAGCAATTTCCGTTGCTCACAAAAGTGATAGATGCGAAACAAGACTTAAGTATTCAGGTGCACCCGGATGATGCATATGCCAATACGAATGAAAATGGTTCATTAGGGAAGACAGAGTGTTGGTACATTATGGACTGTGAGCCGGAGACGACAATTGTGATTGG
This sequence comes from Lachnospiraceae bacterium, assembly GCA_015057435.1. GTDB lineage: Bacteria > Bacillota > Clostridia > Lachnospirales > Lachnospiraceae > CAG-590. The sequence continues at coordinate 60,658 of SVEJ01000011.1, read as the reverse complement.
GCATCATGCGACAACGCATGAAGAACTTGAGGATATGATTAAGACCGGAAGATGGGATGAGTTAATTCGCGAGATTCCGGTTAAAAAAGGTGATTTTTTTCAGATTAATCCGGGATGTGTTCATGCAATCAAAGGTGGAACAACGATTCTGGAAACACAGCAAAACAGCGACATTACATATCGCTTATATGATTATGACAGATTGCAGGATGGGCAGCTTCGTCCGTTACACATCAGACAAAGTATGGACGTGATAACGGTTCCGTTCGACGCGGCAAGTGTGAATGCGGTTTCCAAGAAATCGGGTTGGTTAGAACAGCTTATTGCATGTGATTACTATCGTGTATGGAAGGGTGTGTTATGCGGAGAAGAGACACTTTCGCTAGATGCACCATTTGTACTTGGTTCTGTGATAGATGGTGAAGTTATGATTGATAAAATGAGCATAAAAAAAGGAATGCATTTCATCATTCCTTCCGGTGTTACCGATGTGCAATTAAAAGGGAACGGAGAATTGATATTCTCTACCCTGTAATCGGGGCGACAGGATTTGAACCTGCGACCTCTTAGTCCCGAACCAAGCGCTCTACCAAGCTGAGCCACGCCCCGAAGCAACATTATGATTATACCATGTTTGTGAAAAAATGCAAACATTTTAATTGAGAGGATAGAATGAGTAACGAAAAAAGAACCAATTCAACAAGAACAATGTGTAGATTAGCGATGATGGTTGCATTTGTTAGTGTTATGTCATTTATAAGGATTCCGCTTCCCTTTTCTGAAGCGGCCTTGACTTGTCAGACATTAGCGGTGAATATCATCGCCCTTTTATTAGTGCCAAAAGAAGCATTCACGGTGATGTTATGTTACTGGCTGTTAGGATTTGTCGGTGCCCCTGTGTTTGGAGGAATGGGAGGACCGGGTAAGTTATTAGGTCCCGGCGGCGGATACTTCTTTTCGTTCATGTTGGCTGCGATACTGATTGGTCTGATGAAAGGAAAGCGATATCATTTTGGGAGATATCTTGCGGTGACAATTCTTGTTGGTATTTTCGTGATAGATGTGATTGGAATGGTTTGGCTGAAGTTCGTGACAGGGATGACATGGGAAGCAGCGTTGATGGCAGGATTTGTAGCATTTATTCCACTAGACATCGTAAAGTGTGTGATTGCATGTATTGTAGTGAAGCCGCTTGAGCGGGCGCTTAGGATATTGGAGGTGCGTTAGTATGCGTTTGATGCATTTGGCTGATTTGCATATTGGGAAAAAGGTGAATGGATATTCCATGCGAAAGGATCAGGAATATGTCTTGCAACAGGTGTTGGATGTTGCCGATAAGGAGCAGGTGGACGGTGTTTTGATTGCAGGAGATATCTATGACAAATCGGTACCGGCAGGTGAGGCTGTGCAGTTGCTTGACTGGTTTTTGACGAGTCTGAATGAAATGCAGTTACCGGTATATATCGTAAGCGGTAATCATGACAGCGGACAAAGATTATCCTTTGGTGCTGCGATGATGAAAAAGACGGGAATCTATATGGAAAGCATCTATGACGGCAAGCTTGAGCCAATTGTTTTAGAAGATGAATGGGGACCACTGAACCTTTATCTGTTGCCGTTTGTGAAGCCGATTGATGTTAGAAATGCATTGGGAACGCCGGACGATTGTGATGATTGTGAAACGATTAGAACGTATGATGATGCGATCGCTGCAGTGTTGCAAGGAACAGTGATTGATTCGAAGGTGCGCAATGTGTTGGTTGCGCATCAGTTTGTTACCGGGGCGACGAGATGTGATTCGGAAGATTTGTCAGTTGGCGGAATTGACCATGTCAGTGCAAGCTTATTCGATGCGTTTGATTATGTGGCGTTAGGGCATATACATGGTCCGCAGAGTATGGGTAGAGCTGAAGTGCGATATGCGGGAACGCTTTTGAAGTACTCATTTTCTGAGGTCGATCATGATAAATCCATTACGATCATTGACTTTGGACAAAAGGGGGATGTGGCAATCAGAACCATACCGGTGCAACCGCTTTATGATATGCGCGTGATTCGTGGAGATTATGCGACATTGATGTCACCGGAATTCTACGGAAAACAGAAAAAAGATGATTATCTGAAAATTATTCTAAATAACAAAGAAGATATTCCGGAGGCAATGGGAAGATTGTCTAGTGTCTATCCACATATTATGGTATTAGAATATGAGAGATTGAAGAAGGAAATGCGTGCGTATGACGGGGAACAAATGATACGCGATGCAAAACGGCCGCAGGAGTATCTGGCTGAGTTTTACGAGGGTCTGAACGGAGAAGCGATGACGTCGTATCAGGAAAAGATTCTGAATTCTGCCTGCAAGGAAATCTGGGGGTGAGATTATGAGACCGCTGAAGCTTATAATGTCTGCATTCGGACCGTTTGCAGATGAGATGATAATTGATTTTGAAAAGCTTGGTACGTCCGGCTTGTATCTGATAACGGGCGATACAGGTGCAGGAAAAACTACGGTTTTTGACGCGATTTCTTACGCTTTGTATGGTGCGCCAAGCGGAGAGTTTCGAGACGGAAAGATGTTAAGAAGTAAGTATGCAAAACCGGAGAGTATCTGCTATGTGGAACTTACTTTTGAGAATAGAGGAGAGCAATACGTTGTAAAAAGAATACCGGAACAGATGCGTGCAAAATTGCGTGGTGAAGGAGAGGCACACCAGAAGGCGGAAGCTTATCTGGAATACAGTGATGGCAGAACGCCACTTTCTAAGATTGGCGATGTCGATGAGGAAATCAGACAGATTGTCGGCTTGAACCAGAAACAGTTTTCGCAGATTACGATGTTGGCGCAAGGGGAATTTCGAAAGTTATTGATGGCGTCAACGGATGATAAACAAAAGATTTTCCGTGACATTTTTGCGACAGAGGATTATAACCGTCTGCAAAAGAAGATAAAGGATATCTACCTGCAGATGAAAAAGGAATATGAAAAGAAAAAAGATCATATTCTTTTGGATGTAGAATCTTTGGAATATGCAGATGATTTTTCGCATGCAAATACGTTAGAGGAATTCTGTAGTAATGCGCAGATGGTGGCGAAGGATGAGCTGTTTGCTTGTATTCGGCAGCTTGTGGATGAAGATGCGATCTTATTGGAGGATTATAGTAAGCTTCTTACAGAAAAAGATGTAGTTTTACAACAGCTCAATGCTAAGATTGCTGTGGCGAAAGAACGGGACAAGACTTTAGAACAGTTAGCGCAAGTGAATGACTCCTTGCGTGCGCTTGAAAAACAACTTGTTGAAAGTGAAGCTTCGTGTGAGAAGGTTGCGGATTATGACAAGAAAGCACAGACACATAACATGGAAGCTGTGCGCATAGAGGAGAAACTTGCTGAGTATGTTAAGTATGATGCAGTTGTCAAACAGTTAGCGGACAAGCAAAAAGAACTATCTGAAGTAGAAACGCAGTTGAAAACGCAGCAGGAGACATTAGAACAGAAGACGCTTCTATTGCGGAATCTGCAACAGGTAGTGGACAATAATCAGGATATTGATGTAAAACTGCTTGCCTGTGAGCAGAACAAAAAGAACTTAGAAGAAAAAGAAACAGCGATACTTTTGTTGGAAAAGGATTATCAGGAAGCAAGTGCATTATGTGCGCGTGTAGAGGAAAAAACAGCTGACTACCACGATATAAGAAAGAACTATGAGACAATAGCCAAAGAACTCTTAAGTGAAGAAAAGAAATTCTTTGATGCGCAGGCAGGAATTATGGCAAAAGAATTACAAGAGGAAATGCCGTGTCCGGTGTGCGGTTCGACACAACATCCAAGCCCTGCAGCTCCTGTAACTGATGCGCGAACGAGAGAGGAACTTGAAGAGCTGCGTAGTCAGGTTGAAGAAAAACGTGTACAGTGCGACACGTCTTCTTTGGAACTTACAAAATTAAAAGAACAGTGGAACTTGAAAAATGAGCAGTGCAAGAAAGATGCAGCGAAGTTATTGGATAAAGAAGAAGTGACGCTTTCTCTTATAAAAGAGGAAAAAGAAAATATAACTGCACGGATGAAAGATGTGAAGCAACAACAGACGCTGCTTGAGAAACAAAAGAAAGAGCTTGTGTCCGCAAAAGATAAGCTGGTTCATGTTGAAGCAGAGAAGAAGGAATCAGAAGAAGCTGTGATTGCCTTGGATAAAAAACAGGTTGCGGTAAAGGTTGAAATCAACAGCTTAGAGGAAGATGCAAAACAGAAAAAGGCAAATCTGCAGTTTCATGATTTGCAGGCAGCTGAGGATGCAATTGCACATCTTCGCAAGCAGGCATCGACACTGTTAAAGGAAAAACAGGATGCGGAAAAGATGCTCTTAGATGTCAAGCAGAAATTGAGTGAAACAACAGGTAAGAAAGAGAGTTTGCTTGAATTGCTAAAGGAGCAATTAGGCGATAATGTGCAGCAACTCGAACAGGAACGTGACGCGATTCTCTTAGAAAAGAAGCAGACAGAACAGGATAAGAATAACATCTATGCAAGACATCAGAAAAATGATTCGTTGCGGAACAGAATCGAAAAACAGTGGAATGCATTTGTTGATTATGAGAAAGAATATATGGAAATGAAACGTCTTTCTGACACGTTGAATGGTGAGCTGACAGGGAAGGAAAAGATTAAGTTTGAAACCTACATTTTGATGGCTTACTTTGAACGTGTTTTGCAAAAGGCGAATGTGCGTTTTCTTGGTATGACCGGTGGGCAGTATGAATTAGTTAGAAGCGTGCGGGTGGATAACCAGAGAAGTCAGAGCGGATTGGATCTTGATGTGTATGACCATTATACGGCGTCGGTTCGTTCGGTGAAGAGTCTGTCAGGCGGGGAAACATTTATGGCATCCTTATCGCTTGCACTCGGACTCGCCGATGAGATTCAGGCGGCAGCAGGGGGTATCCGCATGGACACACTATTTGTGGACGAAGGATTTGGCTCGCTGGATGAAGATACGCTAAGACGTGCAATGAATGAACTGAATCGTCTGACGGAAGGAAACCGATTAGTCGGTGTGATTTCGCATGTGTCAGAATTAAAACAACTGATTGATAAACAGATTCTTGTGACGAAGGAAGTGCATGCAGGAAGCAAGGTTCGTCTTGTGTTCTGATACGACATTTTTTCGACAAAATGTTCGTTGAGGTTTTGCTGCAATTGTGATAAACTAGACCATATTTGTTTTTTTTGTACGGATTGGTTCTCGAATAGATGGAAAAAGGAGTGAGTACGGTAATGAAAATAGGATTTGATAACGACAAATATCTTAGAATTCAATCTGAGCATATTATGAAGAGAATTGATAAATTCGGAGATAAGTTATATCTTGAATTCGGCGGTAAGTTGTTTGATGATTTGCATGCATCCCGCGTGTTGCCCGGATTCGAGCCGGACAGTAAGCTTAAGATGTTGTTGCAGTTGGCGGAACATGCGGAAGTTATTATCGTAATCGGTGCGGACGCAATTGAGTTGAATAAAAAGCGCGAAGATCTTGGAATTACTTATGACAAAGATGTACTTCGTTTGATAGAAGAATACAGAAGTTGCGGTCTGTACGTCGGAAGTGTCGTTGTAACGATGTATGCAGGACAACCTGCAGCAGATGCGTTTAAGGATAAGCTTGAGAAAAAGGGTATCAAAGTATATCGTCATGTGAAGATTGAGGGATATCCGACGAATGTTTCGCATATTGTAAGCGATAATGGTTTTGGTAAGAATGATTATATAGAGACAAAGCGTCCGTTGGTTGTAGTGACTGCACCGGGACCGGGAAGCGGTAAGATGGCGACATGCCTGTCGCAGCTGTATCACGAGAATAAGCGTGGTGTGAAAGCGGGCTATGCGAAGTTTGAGACGTTCCCAATCTGGAATATTCCGTTAAAGCATCCGGTGAACCTCGCGTATGAGGCTGCTACTGCGGACTTGAATGATGTGAATATGATTGACCCGTTCCACTTAGAAGCTTATGGGGAGACAACGGTTAATTATAACAGAGATATTGAAATTTTCCCTGTTTTGAATGCTGTGTTTGAGGAAATCTATGGTGAGAATCCGTATAAGTCACCAACAGACATGGGCGTGAATATGGTTGGTAATTGTATTTTTGATGACGAGATCGTTTCCGAAGCATCAAGAATGGAGATTATCAGAAGATATTATAAGGCATTGAAAGCCATGGCAGAGGGCGAAGATGTTGAGAATGAGATCTATAAGTTGGAATTGTTGATGAAACAAGCCAAGATTACAACGGATAATCGCAAGGTAACAGTTGCTGCGAAGGAGCGTGCTGCCAAGCTTCAGGTTCCGACAGCGGCAATCGAATTAGAAGATGGTACAATTATCACTTCGAAGACGAGTGAATTGTTAGGTGCTTCAGCTGCACTCATTTTGAATGCACTTAAGTATCTTGGTGGCATCCATGATGATGCACATCTGATTGCACCGAATGCATTTGAACCGATTCAGGAATTGAAGACAAGTTATCTTGGGTCGAAGAATCCGCGTTTGCATTCAGATGAAGTGTTGATAGCATTGGCGTTATCAGCACTAAACGACAACGATGCAAGAATTGCGATGGAGCAATTGCCAAAGCTTTCGGGTTGTCAGGTTCATACATCAGACATGCTATCGGATGCAGATATTAAGACATTCAAGAAGCTGAACGTAGATCTTACAAGTGAGCCAATCTATACGAATGGTGAGACAATTGAAAAGTTATAGTTTTTTGTTAAGCAATTTAGTTTTATTGGAGGAGAAGTTATGATGAAAAAGAGTAAAGGTATTTTGGCAGTTTTGGTGTTTTGCATGGTGATTTGTTTCGTGGGGACAACAGCGCAAGCGGCGGATCAAAACGGAGTGGATTGGGATAAGCTTATCGAAGTTCCGGAGGAAGCTGCAAAACAAGAGGCAAATCCGGAAAATAGGATGGCGCATAATATATACGTAGACCCCGATTTGAGTGCAACATCCAGAAAGTTCAGCGGTTTTATGATTGATTTTAAGGCGGATAAAACTGCTACAAATACATATTGGGCGCTTTGTAACTGGCAAATGAACACAGATGATTTGAAGAAACAATACGTGAAGGTTAAAGGCGGGGGAGCATATGCAGGTTTGCAGATTCGTTCGGACGGACCAAAGGCAATCATGTCATTTTGGGATGTTGAATGTGATGACGTATATGCTAATCGAACGTCTATTCGAGCAAAACGTCTGTATCCTACTCAAGAAGATACGAATGTATTTGGTAGAGAAGGAACAGGAGCGAATTACATATATGATTATCCGTGGAAGGCCGGACGGTGGTATCGTATGTATATCAACTCCTATCAGAATAATAAAGGGAGGACTTATGTGGAGCAGTGGATCGCCGATTTAGAGATAGGAAAATGGACGTTAATTAGTCGATTTGATACAGGTCTTTATAATTCTTATTTTCAGGGCGGAATGTCACAGTTTATGGAAAACTATAATGGGCTTTCTGCAAATGAGACAAGATCTTTCGAGTACCGCAATATACGTGTCAGAGAGTACGAAAGCGGTGAATGGAAGACAATACGAAATGCAACATTATCCGTGGACACTTGGTGGGATAATAAAAAAGGAAATGCGGTATTTGGAGCAACCAATGATCGTTTTTATGGAATTACAAACGGGTACGGATCGGATGCATTTGAATTAAATCAAAAAGTCAGAGGTACATTTCGTGTTATGCCGACCGAGAATATGTGTATTCCTTCGACGAAGGGGGCGAATAAACCGACGCAGCTACTTATTGACGGTGCAGATTTGTCAGAGAGTACTTTGAAAAAAATTATCATGTTTAATGGCGTTAAAACAGTATACCTGAAAGATATCAAAAAGAGTAAGTTGAAGAAATATAGGCAATGGATTCTTGAGACAAACAGGGACGCGATAATTATAGTGGAATAAGTTTAGGAATATAATTCCGACTCTTTGTAAAGAGTCGGGGATCCGTTAATGGCAGGTGTGGAGAAAGAATCCACACCTGTTTTTGATTGTCAAAGTTTATAAAAGAGATATATAACAGATAATGCAAATGTAATATCTTGATAATATTCATGTAATGTCTTGTTGACAAGATATTGTCGAAAAAGGTATAATATTAGCATATTTTGTGAAAAAGAGGAGAAGAGAGAATGTCAAAAAATGAAAAGAAACAAAAGGTAGGGTTTCTTGGCACAATCGAACGTGTTGGTAATGCCCTTCCGCACCCATTTATTTTGTTCCTGATTATTACGGGCGGGTTAGTTATTTTAGCAGCAATTCTTGCAGCGGCAGGAGTGTCTGTAGTGAATCCTACTACAGGTGAAGAAGTAGTAGTGAAGAGTTTGTTGAACAAGGATGGTTTCTCATGGATTATGACCAGTATGGTTAGTAACTTCTCAAGCTTTGCGGCGTTAGGTGTCGTACTTGCTATGCAGATGGCAATCGGTGTTGCTGAGGGAAGTGGTTTGTTGACAACAGCTATGCGTCGTGCGATTCTTGGTGTGCCGATGTGGTTGTTGACAGCAGCTGTATTGTTCTTAGGTATCAATGGTAGTATTGCTTCTGAGGCATCTATCATTTTCATTCCACCATTAGCAGCGACAGCATTCTGGGCGGCTGGTAAGCATCCGTTGGCAGGTTTGATTGCAGGTTATGCTGCGGTGAATGCCGGTTTTACAGCGAACGTTATGATTACTGCAACAGATGCTTTGTTGTATCCGGTTACTTTAGAGATTGCACAAGGTGTTGATCCGAACTATACAACAACAGTAGCGAATAACTGGTACTTTATGATTGTTTCTTGTTTTGTACTTACAGTAGTAGGTGTGTTTGTTAATAATAAGATTATCGCACCTCGTCTTGGTGAGTATAAGGGAACAGAAGTAGACAAGGAACGTGATGCAACACCACAGGAAAGAAAAGGTCTTCGCAACGCAGCAATTTTCAGCGTAATCTATATCGCAATTATTTTGATTGGTTGTATTCCGAAGAATGGTTTCCTTCGCGATGCAGAGGGTAGTGTATTGAACGGACCATTTATTACAGGTCTTGTAGGATTCTTAATTGTATACTTCATCTTAGTAGGTGTAATATACGGTAAGACAGTTGGCGTATTTAAGACAGCGAGTGATGTGCCTAAGGTAATGGCAGATTCTTTGACATCGTTAACAAGCTATATCGTATTAGTATTTGTGATTGCGCAGTTTATCCAGATTTTCAATTATACAAACCTTGGAACTGTTATTGCGGTTTCTGCAGCTGACTTGTTGAAGAGTGCAGGATTTACAGGTGTTCCAATGATTATCTGTATTATCTTGATTACAACATTGGTTAACTTCTTCATGACAAGTGGTACTGCAAAATGGTACATTTTTGCACCGATTTTCGTTCCAATGTTCATGATGTTAGGATATTCACCTGAGTTTGCACAGGTTGTATATCGTATCGGTGACTCATGTACGAACCCAATCACACCGATTTACCCATACTTACCAATGATTATTGGTATGGCATCGAAGTATGATAAGAAGGCCGGAATGGGTACAATTATTTCCATGATGATTCCATATTCAGTAGCATTCTTGCTTTCTTGGATTGTAATGGTTATTGTTTGGATGTTATGTAACTTACCACTTGGTCCTGGAGCAAGTGTATTTATGTAATAGAATTCAAAGGAAACAGCAATTGTTTTCAATAAAAGAAAATACATGGCGGAATGTTCGCGTTCCAAAATGTATTTTTCTTTTTATAAGATAGAAAGGAAGAAAGCTATGTCTTATACAAAAATTATATGTGGTCAATTGTATGACGGTATTCATGATGAGCTAAAAGAGAATCAGGAGATTCTGGTGGAGGATAGATTGATTCTTGAAGTGGGGGAACATGTCCGTACACCGGAGGATTGCATGGTGGTAGATCTATCGCATCTGACAGTTACACCGGGTATGATAGATGCACATGTGCATGCCAGCTTCTTTGACTGGAGAGAGATTGATAAAGATGCAGTGTATTATTCGGATGCGATGAGGGCATTGGCGGTATCGGAGTGTGCCAGACGTGCATTGGCCGGTGGGTTTACAACAATCCGTCACATCGGCTGGTTTCAGGAAGACTGTTCGCTGGATGTAAAAAGAGCGATTGATGCGGGATTTATCGAAGGATCACGTATGATCGTAGCACCGCATTTCTTATGCGCACCCGGAAGTCATGGAGATTCTACTCAGAAGATTGCTACCAATCCAAAGCTTGCAAAATTTTTGGAAGAACAATATCCAACTATGGGAAGTGGTGCAGAGTTCTTCCGTGATGCGGTTCGTCATGAAGTGAAGATTGGTGCAGATTATATTAAGATTATGGCAACGGGTGGATTTTTCACACCGAATGATTCGCCGGAGGATAAGCAGTTATCTTTCGATGAGATGAAAGCCATTATTGAAACAGCACATTCTTTGAATAAAACGGTTACAGCCCATGCCTATACAACGGAGTTGGTAACAATCTTAGCTGAACTTGGGATTGACGGTATTGAGCATGCTTCCTTAGTGGATGAGACAACTGTGAAGCTGTTAGAGGAGAAGGATATCTATGTGGTTCCGACATTTTGTCCATATGATGAGGTGGTTTTATTAGATGAGGAAAAACTAGCTGAGAAATCACCTGAGTTTCAGAGAAAGCTTCGTCATTACCGTGACAATCTGGTGGAGAGCAGAGAATTGTTGAAGAAGAGTAACCTGCGTCTTGGATACGGAACGGACCTTGTGGTGAATTATCAGAATTATGAGTGTGGACGAGAGTATTCTGCATGGTTGCGCAATGGTATGGATCCGTTTAGAACTTTGAAAGCAGCGACAGCAGTGAATGCAGAGATTCTTGGTATTAGTGATAAAGTGGGAACCATTGAACCGGGCAAATATGCAGATATCGCTGCGTGGAAGAGAGATTTGCTTCATGACGACAAAGCGCTTTTGGATTGTGCATTTGTTATGAAAGAAGGAAAAGAAATCGCAGCACATTCTGTTATAGATGATTATGAAGCATAGAATGTAGTCTTAGGTAATAATGAGAAATACAATTTTGGAGGGTTAAGGTGAGTTATCAAGCACATTTAGAGTATATCAAATCCATCAACGATCAATTTCGCTATTACAAAACAATTGAATCCATGTTTGAACTGGATCAGTGGTCTGCATTGCCGATAGAGGGTGGTAATTATAGACAAGAGGTTGTAGCACATATTGCAGAGTTAAAAGCCGGATTGTTTGACAGTGAGGAAGCGAAAAGAGCAGCCAATTACTTTAGAAATGCGAATTTGGATGATATCGAAGATTATGTAGAACGCGGTCTTGTTCGAAGCTTTCTATTCCGTTATCGCAATCAGACACGTACGCCGAAGCATCTGATGCATCAGTATAGCATGTTGAAGGCAGAGACGATGAACAAGTGGAAAGAGGCGAGGGAGCAACAGGATTTTGAAATCTTTCGTCCATGGCTTGCAAAAGTATTCGATTTGAAAACGAAGATTGCGGAGGCGATTGATTCGGATACTCCTGTTTTTGATACATTGGTAAGTATCAATGATGAAGGGACAAGTTGCGAAGAAATCAGCCGCGAATTTGATGTATTAAAGGTTGGATTGACAAAGCTTAGGAATCAGATCGAGCAGAGCAAGGTCGTTCCGAATACAGATATTTTCAACACACCGGTTGACCCGGCGCGCATAGAAGCATTTTCTCATCGCTTAGCGAGAGAATCAGGATATCAGGAAAGTCGCGGTGGTTTTAATAACAGGGTAGTGCATGCATTTACGTCCTTTATGGGACCGAGAGATGCACGTGTGTCTACATATCAGAATGACAGTCTGAATATGATGTTTACCTGTTTGCACGAAGCAGGACATGCTATGTACGCCAGTGGTGGTAATGACCGTGTCAATGCTGCTAATATGTGGGGTGGTATTGAAGGAAGCTTCCAGGAATCCATGGCTCGTTTTAATGAGAATATTGTGGGTAGAAGTCATGCATATTGGGAATACTATTATCCGCAATTGCAAAAAGAATTTTCTGAATTTGCAAATGTTTCGTTAGAAGATTTTTATCTTTCTATGAATGCGGTTAAGCCGAGTCTTCGCAGAATTACGGCAGATGAAGTGACATATAGCTTGCACGTGATTTTGCGTTATGAGTTAGAGCGCGATTGCTTTGGCGGCATTTTGGAAGTGGGTGATTTGAAAGACGCATGGAATGATCTGAGTGAGAAGTATCTTGGAATTCGCCCGGCGAATGATACAGAGGGTGTGCTACAGGATATGCACTGGGCAGGCGATTACATTGGTTATTTCCAAAGCTACGCACTTGGTAACATTTACTGTGGACAGATTCGCGAGGCGATATTGCGCGATGTTCCTGATTTTGAAAATCAGTTGCGTAACGGAAGTTTTACGACATTGAATGCATGGATGGATGACCATGTCCGTCAGTACGGATGTTGTTTCACTGCCGGAGAGATGGCGCAGCGTATTACAGGAAAACGTCTGGATGCGAAACCGTTTTTGCAGTATCTTGAGGAGAAGTACAAAGCGATTTATCGGTTGTAGAAATTGATAACTAGAAGCATTACGTTGTGTAATGCTTCTTTTTTTCAAATATGAAAAAATGGTATATTATCACTTTTTTTAGAGATACTACTTCCATAGCAATTTATGTAAAAGGAGTAAATGACATATGAAAGCAACAGGTATTGTTAGAAGAATTGACGAGTTGGGAAGAATTGTAGTGCCAAAGGAGATTCGTAGAACGTTGAGGATTCGCGAAGGTGATCCGCTAGAAATCTTCACTGACAAAGATGGAGAAATTATTTTAAAGAAATATTCTCCGATTGGAGAACTTTCGCTATTTGCACAGGAGTATGTGGATGCGACGGCGCAGATTCTTGGATGTCCTGTCTGTGTGACGGACAGAGACCAGATTATTGCTGTGTCCGGTGCATCGAAGAAGGATTTGCTTGGAAAAGCCTTGCACAAAGAATTAGAAGAAGCAATCAATGACAGGGAAGCAATTATGGCACAAAAGGGCGAGAAAAAATATATTCAGATTACAGGTGATGAGGATATCTATGAAGGACAGATTGTCCAGACAATTATCTGTGAAGGTGACGCAATTGGTGCTGTTATCATCTTGAATAAGGATAACAAAAATCCGCTTACGGAAATCGAAAGGAAAGCAGCTGTGATTGCCGCTAATTTTTTGGGCCGTCAGATGGAAGGATAAATCACAAAAATCTAGAAAAATCAAGGATTTTTATGCAATAAAAATATGGCAATTTGAATAGAATTTGTCGAAAAAGCACGTGAAAATTTCTACTAATTTATACAAAAAAACGAAGAATATAGGTATTTGCTTGACAAATAGTGGTTAAACGAGTATAACTACTGTTAGGACTTGCCTAGCGGAGGTAAGGATATAAGAAAATACTATATAATATTTAAGAGGAGGAACTATTCCTATGAACAAAACAGAATTAGTTGCAGCTATGGCTGAGAAGACTGAATTATCAAAGAAGGACGCAGAGAAGGCATTGAAGGCTTTCACAGATGTAGTAGCTGAAGAGTTAGCAAAGGGTGAGAAGATCCAGTTAGTTGGATTCGGTACATTCGAAGTAGCTGAGAGACCAGCTCGTGAGGGACGTAATCCTAAGACTGGTGAGTCTATGAAGATCGCTGCTTCTAAGGCACCTAAGTTCAAAGCTGGTAAGGCATTGAAGGACGTTGTTAACAAATAATATACTTTGTCAGATGCGAAAGAAGGCTGTTATGAATTAACAGCCTTTTTTTCGTGAAAGAGAGGAAAATATGAGATTAGATAAATACCTAAAGGTATCCAGAATAATAAAAAGACGTACCGTTGCGAATGAAGCCTGTGATGCCGGTCGTGTTATGGTGAACGGAAAAGTGGCAAAAGCATCGGTGGATGTTAAGGTTGGTGACAGAATCGACATTGCATTCGGTAATAAGAATGTTGCAGTGGAAGTGCTGCAGGTTGTAGATTCTACAAAGAAAGAAGATGCGAAAGAGATGTTTCGTTATTTGTAATCATATATTGTCCGCCTCCTACATAAGATAGGGAAGAAGGTTTTGATAGAACCTTGGAAAGGTGGGAGGACAGATGGAAGATACACGTAATATAAAAGGACAGCGTATCACTTTGAATAATCGTGGTGAAGGAACCATAACAGGTGTACTTGCTGTAATCTCGTTTGACCCGAATGAGATTTTGTTAGAGACCGAGCAAGGCATGCTGCTTATCAAGGGGAATCAGTTGAATGTAACAAAGTTAACACTCGACAAAGGAGAAGTTGCAATAGACGGGCGCGTGGATTCATTTACTTACTCAGATATGAAATCGGGTGTGAAAAGTGAGAACGGATTTTTTGAACGATTGTTTAAGTAGGTATGTCTATGGCTGATTTGATTTTTGACGAGGCGCATCTGTTTGCAGTGTGCGTGTTGCTGGGAGTTTTTCTTGCGTTTGTATATGATGTGATAAGAATTTTCCGATATATGTTCAAGCATGCAGACTGGTTGGTTGATATAGAAGATTTGTTGTATTGGATCTATACGGCATGGACGGTATTTGCCACGTTGTTTCGGTATAATGAAGGAATACTGAGGGGATTTGTCTTTGTCGGAATGTTTGTCGGAACGATAGGATATCTCCTTACCATTAGCAATGTGTTACTTTGTCTTGTTCGAAAAATGTTGCCGTTTTGGGAAAAGATAAAAAAGCATATGAAAGCTCCGTTTGGGAGAGTGAAACAATTCCTTAGAAAAACATTGAAAAATGTAGCTACCTCCGTTACAATGGCAATTAGGGGAAGATAGACGTTGGGAATCGGATTGGAAGAATGAGAATCAGGTGAAGATATGGGCAGAAGAAGAAAAAAAAGAAAACAAAAGAATAGCAAAGGTCTTCCTATGATTGTGTTTGTTGTTGCTGCGTTTTCTATTGTGCTTTTAATCTATTCGCAGTCGCTTAAGAGACAAAGCGAAGAGCTGGCACAGAAGAAGGCTGTTATTGAAAAGAAGTTAGAGCAAGAAGAACAACGCACCAAGGATTTGGAAGAGTTGGAAAAATATATGCAGACGAAAAAATATGTCGAAGAGGTTGCAAAGGAACGGTTGGGACTTGTGTATCCGGATGAGATATTGATTGAGCCTTCGAATGATTAAAAGTGTCGTAAGTTGCGGATTTTATCAGCACTTTGCGACATTTTTTTATAATAAAATAGAATATGATTATTCCACTTTGTGAAGTGGGAGGAAACGATGATGCGTTACTCGTTTGAGAAAATAGGGATACATATAGTGGCATTTCTTGTGGCAAGATGTGGCATGTTCGGAATGTATCCTTTTGTTGTGCCGTTTTTTATGGCTGCATATATACAACAAAGAAGTTCTTTTTCAATGTATCTTGTGATGATGTTAGGTGTGATTAGTAAACATGATTTTGTGTCGGGATTTCGATATTCGCTTATTATCTGGTTTTTGATGATTCTGTTAAAAAAGACGGATCGTCAGAAGCTATTTGCGGATAATCAGCAGATTGCGCTGGCTGCCGGGGTTGTTTTGTGGGCAATCAGTATGCCATATTCTTATATTGCGCTGCGCGATACATTTCATGTGATATACGTCATTTTGGAAGGTGTGATTGCTACTTGTTTCACATTGATTCTGGAGGAAGGACTTGTTGCGATGCGTGTTGGGACAAGCCGGGTTTTTGCTACAAATGAAAGATTTATCGGTGTGTTTGTCGTGCTTCTTTTGATGCTGTTTGGCTGCCCGATGATCGAGCTGCCACTGAATCTTTTGTTATTCGTTTGCAGTGTGTTGTTGCTTGCATACAGCTACCGTTTTGATAGCGGCGTTGGTGTGGCGACCGGTGCAGTTACCGGAATGGTCCTGGCCTTTCGGATGGACAATGTAGCCTTTTTGGGAATTATGATTTTACTATCCGGCTTCGTGTTACTGTTAAAAGATGTTGGGAAGGCAGGGATGTTGCTGGCATTTTTGTCAGGGTATGTTGCGCTTGGATATGTCTATGAACCGGAACTGATGAAAAGAGAAATGCTGATTGCTGTTTTGTCGGCGAGTGCGTTGATTCTGGTGATGCCGCGCACAATGTTAAAAGCAGCGAGTACGGTGCCGGAGGGCGTGACGGACAAAGCGCAGGATTTGCTCATACAGGAAGCGACTAGAAACAAGATAGAAGAGTTCGGGAAAGCTTTTGTCTATATGGAGAAAATGTTGCAGCGAAATGAAAGTGAACAAAATGCTTTTGAGCCGCAAGGACTAAGTAATATATACTTGAGCGGAGACGGGATTTCTCTTTTGAATGTAGTGGAATCTAAGAGTAATCGTCTTGCTGAGTTGCGGAGAAATTTTATCCGTCAGATCGGACAGGTTGGGGATGTGATTACATCCTTTCCGATGGAGCTTACCGATTATTCCATGCAGACGGACTTTATGGAAAGCAGGCTTGTTGATGCTTTTGGCAGAATGGGTGTAGTGGTAACAAAATCACTTTTTGTAAAAGACAAAGATAGTCGCATCAAGGTCTATGTAAGTTGTTATCGGAATACAGACAAGATTGTAAAGGGTACACAGTTGGAAAAACGTCTGGCGGGCATAGTAGGCAAAGAGATGTGTCTGGTGGAATGTGGGGATGAGCCTGTTGCGAAAGAAGAGCGCATGTATTGTTTTGTGGAAGAAGGGCGTTTTTTTGTGACGGTAGGCGTTGTCAGAAAAAATCGTCAGGGAGAAGATCTGTGTGGTGATAACTTTTCTGTTGTAAAGATAGATGTCCAAAAGATTTTGTTCATGGTATCGGATGGTATGGGAAGCGGAGCCGGTGCGAATGAGAAAAGCCAGCAGGTGGTAGAACTTTTAGAACAATTACTTGTATCGGGATTCAGGAAAGAATTGGCGGTGCAGATGTTGAATTCCATTATGAGTTTTCTTATGGATGGGACAACAAGCTCATCTGTTGATCTTGGTGTTTTGGATTTATATAACGGCGAGCTTGACTTGATGAAATTAGGTGCTGCTACTACATTTATTAAAAAAGGAAGAAGTGTGGAATGTATACGTTCCACCTCGCTGCCGATGGGGTTTGTTGAACAGGTTGAGTTTGACACTTGTGTCAGAAAGCTATATCATGGGGATATGATTGTCATGGTAAGCGATGGTGTGATAGATAATATTGTGTTTGAAGATAAAGAAGAATACTTAGCAGATGTAATTGCAGGTGAAACAACGACGAATGCGCAACTTGCTGCTGAGCGGATTATGGGTGAAGTAGAGCGCATGCAAAGACAAGGTATGAAGGATGATGGTACGATATTAGTCGTCAGCTTGTGGGATAAGAGAAAGAAACGGTGAACAAATGATAAGCAAAGTAGAACAATATATGAAGACGTGGAATATGATAAAGGAGGGTGACCGAATTGTAATAGGACTGTCCGGTGGTGCAGATTCGGTGGCTCTTCTTCTTGTGTTAGAAGGCCTGCGGAAAAAGTATCATTTGAAGCTGTATGCAGTGCATATCAATCATGGAATTCGCCGGGAAGCATCAAAAGACGCAGAATATGCAAGAAAGCTTTGTGAAACGTTTGATATACCATTTTATCTCTTTGAAGCAGATATAGAAAAACTCGCGAAAGAGCAACATGTATCTGTGGAAGAAATGGGACGAATCTATCGCTATGAGCGGTTTGAAGCTGTAAGAAATGAAGTTGGTGCTGAGAAAATCGCAGTTGCGCATCATATGGATGATCAGGCAGAGACGGTTTTATTTCATTTGGTAAGAGGAAGTAGTATTGCCGGCATGGAAGGGATGCAACCTGTTTCGGACAGGCTTATTCGTCCATTGCTATCCTGTCAAAAAAAGGAATTAATTGCGTGGCTTTTGGAAGAGCAGGTCACATGGATGGAAGATTATACGAATGGTGATAACGTATATGCGAGAAATGCGATTCGTAATCAAGTGATGCCGGAACTAATCCGGGTGAATGCAAAAGCGGTTGAACATATTGCGGAATTTTCTGCACAAGCGGGAGAATACGAACGATTCTTTAAAAAAATTGTAAAGGATTATATCGAAAAACATGTTACGTATGTGGGCGATGCATGTGAGGTGGACAGACATCATTTACTGCAAGAGGATGTACTTCTTGCAAAGGGTGTAATCTATGAAATGTTGGTTATGGTGTGCGGATGCAAGAAAGATATTGGAAGCGTGCATGTAGATGCTATATATCAGTTGCTTCGTAATCAAAGCGGGAAAAAAGTGATGCTCCCATATGAAATGACTGCACAATTGTCGTATGAAGTATTGAGAATTGGGAAAAGCTTAGAAAGAGTAACAGATACATTTGATGTATTGGTAGATGTTGATTCGTTGGTTGATGAGGGGTGCGGAAAGTGCGTTTTCGAATTGCCTGAGAATCGGATTTGTTCATTGCAAATATTAAGACGAGAGGATTATGAAGAAAAAGAATGGACAGACCTGGTGGATATGGCGATTAATTCCAAAAATAACTATACGAAATACTTTGAATGTGATACAATGAAGTTTGCGTTACATGTAAGGAATGTCGAGGAAACAGATGCTTTTTTGATGAATGACAAAGGTGACAGAAAAAAGATGTCTCGCTATTTTATCGATGAAAAGATTCCTGTTGAAAAACGCAAAGAAACAATTGTGTTAGCAGAGGGAAACAATGTTTTGTGGGTGCTCGGAGGTAGGAGAAGCGCATCTTACAAGATTGGTGCAGATAGTAAGTTGATTATGAAAGTGGAATACGAAGGAGAAGAATGATGAATGAGCAGATTGAAGTAATGATTTCTGAACAGCAGGTAGATGAACGTATTTGCGAATTGGCTAACCGGATTAGTAAAGATTATGAGGGGAAAGAATTACATTTGATTATTATTCTCAAGGGAAGTGTTTTCTTTGCTTGTGAATTGGCAAAGAGGATTACAGTACCGGTAACGATGGATTTTATGTCAGTATCTTCTTATGGAGATGGAATGGTATCTGCAGGACATATCACTGTTAAGAAAGAATTGGATGAGGATATAGAGGGCAAGGATGTATTGATTGTTGAAGATATTGTTGATTCAGGCAATACATTATTCCATCTAAAGAATTTGTTGGAAGGAAGATCTCCGGCAAGTCTTAAGATTGTTACTTTGTTAGATAAACCGGACCGTAGAGTGAAGGAGATTGCTACAGATTATTGCGGGTTTGAAATTGAGGATAAGTTTGTAGTCGGATATGGTTTGGATTATGCACAAAAATACCGTAATCTTCCTTATATCGGTGTAATAGAAGGCTAGAAATAAAAAGGAGACTATAGTTTATGAACAAAAATGTTAAGAGAAGTTTGATTTCTTATCTTGTATTGTTTGCTCTGATATTCGGTGTGTTGGCGCTTGTGTCAAACGGTAGCCAGAATGTTGATAAGAGTTATACAGAGCAGAATTTTGCAGAAGATGTCAAAAAGGGAACTGTTGCGAGTGTGTATGTGCAACAGAACGCAGAGGTTCCGACCGGTACGGTAGAGGTAACGAAAAAGGATTATTCGAAAGTTATTTTCTATGTAACGGATGTGAATGATTTCCAAAAACAGTGTGAGAAGTTAGATCTTTCTGAGAAGAAGATTCGTTTCCAGATGAGTGACGTTGTGCGTCCGTCTGTTTTGGAGAGGATGCTACCATATATTATCGGTGTAATCGGTTTTGTAATTCTGATTATGCTTATGGTAGGAATGCAAGGTGCCGGCGGTGGTGGTGGCTCAATGGCGAATTTCGGTAAGAGCCGTGCTAAGATGACATCAGAAGCTGACAATAAGATTACATTTGAAGATGTAGCAGGACTTAGAGAAGAGAAAGAGGACTTGGAAGAGGTTGTTGACTTCTTGAAAAGTCCGAGCAAATACGTAGAATTGGGAGCGAGAATTCCGAAAGGTATCCTTTTGGTAGGTCCTCCTGGAACAGGTAAGACCTTGCTTGCGAAAGCAGTAGCAGGAGAAGCGCATGTTCCGTTCTTTACAATTTCAGGTTCTGATTTTGTAGAGATGTTCGTTGGTGTTGGTGCATCCCGTGTCAGAGATTTGTTTGCTGAGGCGAAGCGCAATGCACCTTGTATCATTTTTATCGATGAGATTGATGCAGTGGCAAGAAGAAGAGGTACCGGTTTAGGTGGTGGCCATGATGAACGTGAACAGACATTGAACCAGATGTTGGTTGAGATGGATGGTTTCAATGTGAATGAAGGTATTATCGTATTGGCGGCGACGAACCGTGTTGACATATTGGATCCTGCAATCTTGCGTCCGGGACGTTTTGACCGTAAGGTTTCTGTCGGTCGTCCGGATGTAGGAGGAAGAGAAGAGATTCTTAAGGTTCATACGAAAAAGAAACCATTAAGTGATGATATTGATTTACATGAGATAGCAAGAACAACATCCGGATTTTCGGGTGCCGATCTTGAAAACCTTATGAATGAATCTGCAATTAGCGCTGCGAAGGATAATCGTAAGTTCATTGTAAAAGAAGATGTGGATAAGGCGTTTATCAAAGTTGGAATCGGTACTGAGAGAAAGTCCCGTATTATTCCGGAAGAAGATCGTCGTATCACTGCATATCATGAAGCGGGACACGCAATTTTGTTCCACGTATTAAAAGATGTTGGCCCTGTTCGTACAGTTTCGATTATTCCTACGGGTGAAAGTGCTGCAGGTTATACAATGCCGCTACCGGAGAATGACAATATGCATTGCACAAGAGGAAAGCTTTTGCAGGATATTAAGGTTTCCCTTGGCGGACGTATTGCAGAAGAGATGATTATGGATGATATTACGACAGGTGCATCTCAGGATATTAAACAGGCCACAGCAGCAGCCAGAGCAATGGTTGTGAAATATGGTATGTCTGCTGAACTAGGCTTGATTAATTATGAAACAGATAATGAAGAAGAGACATTTGTCGGTCGTGATATTGGACATCGTAAGATGTTAGGTGAACAGACAGCTTCTACAATTGACAGAGAGGTAAAGCGTATTGTTGATGAGTGTTATGTGGATGCAAGAAAGATTTTAGAGGAGCACATAGCGGCATTACATCTTTGTGCAGAGCGTTTGCTTGAGAAAGAACGTATTGATCAAGAAGAATTTGAGGCATTATTCGACGAAGCAATGGCGTAATTTTGTCGAAAAAAATTGTGCAATTTGTTAAAAATGTATTTGGAAACAGAGTGATTTGAGCAGAATACACAAAAAAAGGGTGGTATTCAAAGGTATTGAAAAGGGGTTTTGGCGAAATGCACAAAACTTTTTCAAAAATAAATAATTGTTTGTGAACACTTTTGAATGAAAATGGATATAATAATATTTGTAACCCCCCCAATACATTATATAGTTTTTTTGCTACACCCCATAAGTAACAAAAAAATACCTTCTCCAAAAAGGACAGTCGATCGGTTGGCTGTCCTTTTTACTTTTTATCCCTATTGTTAGAGTTGATAAAGTGACGTAGGAATTACATATCTAACAATCTTGCCACGCCCTAGGCTGTTAGGGGGAATTCGGGGGATGTGTGAAAAACATAGATACAATGAACCAAATGAAATGATATGAAAATATGTAAAAGAAGATGTATAAAATATAATATCAGCATAAGAATCTGTAACTTTGCAACTTCTTCGGATGCTTTTAGGTATAGTATATAGATGAAAAATATTCGACACTATTATACATGTATGTTACATTGATACTATGAAGGATGTATGTGTATAGATAAAAAAGGTATAGGAGGAGATAATGTATGGATGACAGAGAAAGACAACGAATTGAGTATAAGGAAAGAAATGACAGAAACAAAGCATGGCGTAAGCGAGTTATCATCTTTTATGTAGGAGTTATCATATTATTAGTGGCATTGGTTGCAACGTGCCTGTTGATGAAATCCGCCGAGTACGAAGAGTCGCTATATGCGACCTGCACTGTTATGATAATAATCGCTTTTTGGTGTGTGATTGGTAACTTTTTTATCAAATGTCCGCATTGTGATGATCTCCGTGTACTTACGGCACCTTTTGCAGAACGGTGTCCGTACTGTGGGATTTCACTTATTGTATATCCGGATTTGGAGTTACCTGATACAAAGGAGAAAAGTTGATGAACTTAAAAAACTTATTCAAATATACAGCGATCATTTTTGCTATTGCTTTGGTGATAGAGTTGATTGCGGTGCAAGTGATAGATTATCGGTTGGGTCATGATTCAATCATTCAAAATGTTGCAATTAAGATGGTGGGTGATTTGGATGAAACAAAAGAAGATTCTGAAGAAAAACAATATTGCGGCATATTAGATCGGGAGCTGACGAAAGAAGAGGCTGAAGTCTTCAAAATAGCACAGGTGAGAAAATCGATTGTTACATATTCTAATATTGGTGTAGTGATGGATGCAGCATATGGTGAGG
Organism: Lachnospiraceae bacterium; assembly: GCA_015057435.1. Lineage (GTDB taxonomy): Bacteria > Bacillota > Clostridia > Lachnospirales > Lachnospiraceae > CAG-590. The sequence goes on along the minus strand of SVEJ01000011.1, from coordinate 38,075 downwards.
ATACCCTTTTCTTGGATGAAGATGTATTTTACCTTACTCTTAGGTATACATCGGGTGAAACTAGGTATACGAATGTATTCACATTAAAAAATGATGAGATAATGGAGAAATACCGTTCTTATTGGAAGGATAAATTCTATTCTTTTGATAAGGGGTTTTCCGGTGCAGTGGAGTCGTATCGATATTATCAGCTAGTGTTTGATTCTTTTTACCTGGATGATATGACAATTGTTCCGGAACGGGTCAGTATTTACAAAGTAGAACGCATTCCGGTAGATGGAACTGAGTATTCTGAGATTACAAATTGTGAATTGATGGAAACAATGGACTTCGATGTGACGAAAGAAGGACATTTTTTGCATTATGAAATTGCACAGGAATTAGACCAGTGGAATATAGATTCAATTGGATATGATTATACATGCGATGGAAAAGAAGGCTTTTCTGTACAAAAGGACTGCACGTTGAATGGGAAGTATTTTTCACTAGAAGAGAGAAAGGCATTGCTTGCGGAAATTTTAGAAGAAAAGCATGCATCGCAAAAACGTGATTTGGTAGGGTTTTCAAAGTATTATTATTCCAATACAGAGATGGACTCTGTTATGCTTGACGGAAAGGTTCGTGTATTGACGTGTGAGTCTAATATCCTCCATGATATGTGGCGCACACTTTGGATGTATATTATACCGGGTGCATTGCTTCAGTTTGCTGTGGCGCTTGGATGCGCGGCGATTATCTTGACGATAATAACTGGAAGAAAAAAAGAATGATGTATGAAGGAGAACATGTACTGTAAAACATGTTCTCTTTTGCTGTCAAGAATGCCTCGAGAGGCTTTACGTTTTCGTGGGTGCAAGCATTTGTCTTTCTTCGAATTTCATTGCTATATTTGTAAGAATAAGGTAAAATATTATCTGTATGTGAATGATACGGAGGAATGATATGAGTCTATCGTTTAAAACATTAAACAAAGCACAGAAAATACTGAATTATGTATTTTACAATAAACCGGCTTTGCGTCCGGATTGCCTATTTTGTGATGGGACTGGGGATTATTGTATCCCGCCGGAACCGATGCCGAATGATGCGGTGACGCTTAAGTTTCGTACAGCAAAGTGTAATGTGGACAAGGTGTATCTAATCTGTGACGGAGAGCGCTATGAAATGCAAGTGGCGGAAACAGATTCTGCATTTGATTATTACGCATATACGTTGCCACCGGTGAAGGAAGAGCGGATTGAGTATTACTTCGAGATTGTAGCGGGTAATTCTACATGTTACTACAATAAGCTTGGTGTGCAGACAGGCGTGAATCCGACATATAACTTTGCGATTACACCGGGATTCTCAACACCTGATTGGGCAAAGGGTGCAGTGTTTTATCAGATTTACGTAGATCGTTTTTGTAATGGTGATCTGAGTAATGATGTCTTAGACAATGAATACTTCTATATAGGTGAAGGAACAAAACGCATTACAGACTGGGGTAAGTATCCTGATTCTATGGATGTCCGCTGTTTCTATGGCGGTGATTTGCAGGGTGTTATGAATAAGTTGGATTACCTACAGGATTTGGGTGTGGAAGTTTTGTATCTGAATCCAATCTTTGTATCGCCATCTAATCATAAGTACGATATTCAGGATTACGATTATATTGACCCACATTTTGGATGTATTGTGAAAGATGAAGGGGAATGCCTTCATGATGGAGATACGCTGAATAAGAATTCTACAAGATATATTACACGTGTTACAGATAAGGTGAATCTGGAAGCGAGTAATGAACTGTTTCGTGAGTTGGTTGAAGAAATACATCGCCGTGGCATGAAGATTATATTGGATGGTGTGTTTAATCATTGCGGTTCGTTTAATAAGTGGCTTGACAGAGAATTGATTTATGAGAATCAGGAGGGGTATGAGAAAGGTGCATATCCGGCACAGGATAGTCCGTACCATAATTTCTTTCATTTTCACGATAACAATGCATTTCCTTATAATAAGACGTATGACGGCTGGTGGGGACATGATACACTGCCAAAGTTGAATTATGAGGGTTCAGAGGAGCTTTATCAATATATATTAGATGTTGGACGCAAATGGGTTTCTCCTCCGTACAATGTGGATGGATGGAGATTGGATGTTGCGGCAGATCTTGGTCATTCGCAGGAGTTTAATCACAAGTTCTGGCGTGATTTTAGACGAGTGGTAAAAGAGGCAAATCCAAATGCAATTATTCTTGCGGAACATTACGGTGATCCGTATGAATGGTTAAAAGGTGATCAATGGGATACGGTTATGAATTATGATGCGTTTATGGAACCGATTACGTGGTTTTTGACAGGTGTTGAGAAACACTCAGATGAATTCCGTGGTGATTTGCTCGGTAATCCGGATGCGTTTATCGGATCTCTTCGTCATCATATGAGCAGATTCCATCGTCAGTCATTAGAAGTGTCTATGAATGAGCTGTCTAACCATGATCATTCAAGATTCCTGACACGTACGAATAGACGTGTAGGTCGTACACATACGTTAGGACCGCAGGCTGCTAATGAGAATGTTAACAAAGGTGTATTAAGGGAAGCTGTTGTGTTCCAGATGACTTGGCCGGGAGCGCCAACCATCTATTATGGTGATGAAGCAGGAATGTGTGGCTGGACAGATCCTGATAACAGACGAACCTATCCGTGGGGATATGAAGATAAGGATTTGATTCTGTTTCATCGTGATATTATTCGTATCCATAAGGAGAATGAAGTCTTAAAACGAGGTTCTGTTCTGTTTTTACACGGTGCGCATAAAGTGATTGCGTATGCAAGATTTAACCGTAAGGATAAGATGATAGTTGTGATGAATAATAATTATGAAGAGGTCAATCTAAGTTTGGATGTAGATCGAATTGGCTTGAAAGAGGGGGACGAGCTCGTGCAGCTGATGCTCACGACAGAGGAGAACTATATCTTAGAGCCAAAGATACATAGAGTGGAGAATAATCAGCTCTTTGTTTCGATGCCACAGATTTCAGCTGTTGTTTTAAAAGCAAGATAATATATTATGCAAGTACTTTCGGACTTTTTGATGCGGTTTTGAAAGTACTTGCTTTTTTATGGTCATTGATATATAATGACAAACGGTCGTTAGATGACCAATTGAATATATGGACGGATTCCCGAGTGGCCAAAGGGGACAGACTGTAAATCTGCTGCATATTGCTTCGGTGGTTCGAATCCACCTCCGTCCATTTAGCTTCATAGCTATGCCGGCGTGGCGGAACTGGCAGACGCACAGGACTTAAAATCCTGCGGGACTTATACTCCCGTACCGGTTCGATTCCGGTCGCCGGCAGTAGTGCATTTTTTGGCTCAGCCCCTTTATTTATTGGGGTTGAGCCACTTCTTTTTTTGAAGATTATATGGGTTAACAAGGGTTAGTGGTAGTTAACAGTGGTTGACCTATCTTGAAACTTTGTAATAGTTCTACCTTTTCATTCGTATCAAAGATGTCGTAGTAATACGCTTTATGTGTGGTGGAAATATCAGCATGTCCTAATTGCTTTTGAACAAGCTTATCTGGTACACCTCGAAAGAGCAGGATGGAACTATAAGTTTTCCTCAATTTATGTAAGGAACGTACAGGTATATCCATTTGCCGACATATGCTTCTTATTGTTTTATCAAAGTGATAAGAACGTGTCCAGTTATCAGCATTTTCTTCTGAAGGAAACAGCCATTGTGAGTTATGAGATGAGAGGATTTTATTTAAGATAGCTAGTGCATCCTCTGACAAAATAACTTCTCTATGCTTTCCTTTCTTGGGTTCTCCAATATAGTATTCATAGTGGTCACTGAACTGTGCTCTGTGTTCTGAACGTTGTATCTTGAGAGTTGTATCATTAAAACTATTCTTAATTTTTGAAATTTCAGAAAGCTTAAAAACAACGCAAGCATCATCCTTGTTTGAGTCGGCAAAGGCAGATGATGGAAAATAAAGGTCTGCCATGATGTTCTTTACAGGAATACAATCAATGTTCATCTTGATGCGAGCGTGGTTAAAAACCTTTCGAATAATGGTCTTAGCTGCATCGAAATGCTTGCGAGGTAATTTGTTGGCCCCCTGAACTAAATTCCCAAGTAGACGAGTAGTAGGATCCTTGTGAAGCACTTTTGCAATTGCTTTGAAGGATGTTCCTTGAAGTAATTCCTGTTCAATATATAATCTGTCGGAAATAGTTAAGTGTTTCTGGTTATGTTTATTCATATGGTAATCCTTTCTGACAGACAGATAACCATATGAGATTGTAACAAAAACTATGTGCAAGAGTAAATTCCGCTTTGAGGAAAAATGGTGGAATTTATAAATTCACTTTACGACTTTACTTTTTATGAATATGTTATGAGTATAATTAAATAAAAAGAAATAACCAAAAAAAGTGTTTATTTTTTGATAAAATGGTGATAATATGGTAATATCAAAGTTGAAAATCTCAAATAAGGAGGGAATGTATGAAACTTTTGAATGTAAAAGCGAAAGGATTTAAGAATTGTTCGGATGATTTTTGCATTGATATGATTGCTAAGTCAAAAAAAACTAGTGAGGACATAGAGTATGAATTGAATGAAATAGATGAAGGTTTGTATGTATATAATACGGTTGGAATTGTTGGTAAGAATGCATCAGGAAAAACGTCGGCTTTAGAATTGCTTGATTGGTGTTATGATATTTTAAGTACATTTAGTCTATCTGGAAAAGGGAATAATTATAATGGCGTTCATTTAGAAATTATTTTTTATGAAGAGGGATATTTGTACAAATATTGTACAGATTTAGAAAATTCCAACTCCTTAAAGGATAATGCAACTTTTTGCAGTCAAAAAATGTATAGAAAAAAATATTATAAATCAAAGGTTAAACAAATATATAAGGATGATTGGTTAGAATATCTAGATGTGAAAACTCCGATTCCGGAAGAATTGTCTCTGGTTTTTATAGTTTTAAAAAAGTCACAAATAAGACAATTTTACTATGGTGGGGAAGTTGATTGTACAGATATGTATGATATCACTTTTAAGATTATGAAAATGGCAAAATTGGAAGATGTTTTTTTGGAAAAAGTATTGAAAATATTTGATGATAATATAAGTGAAATAAAACAGATAGACGAAAATAATTATTCTTTAGTTTATCAGGGGGAGACCAAAAATTTTTCAGATAATGAATTGTTTCGTTTTATGTCAAGCGGTACAACAAAAGGATTAAACCTATATATTCTTGCTATAATATCATTAAAATCAGGATTTGATTTGATGGTTGATGAAATTGAAAATCATTTTCATAAGACGCTCGTAGAAAATTTAGTTATGCTTTATAAAGATAAAAATGTAAATAAAAAGAATGCGACCTTGATTTTTTCTACACATTATTGTGAATTATTAGATTTGTTTAATCGAAGTGATAATATCTGGATTACGCATAGTAGAGAGAAAATTGAAATTGAAAATATGTATGAAAACTATGGTTTGCGTTCTGAACTTTTAAAAAGTAAAAAGTTTTATCAAAACACTTTTGACACAGCTGTTAATTATGAAGCGTTGATGGATTTAAAGAAGGAATTGATGTAATGAAATATTTAATTATGTGCGAAGGTCCTAATGAGAAAAAAATAATCGAGCTTTTGTTAGAACATGACAAAATGATTATAAATCTGGATGATTTAGTTGGACGACAAGTGTTTCATGCTAGGCAAATCAAAACATCTCCAGTGGTAAAAACACAGATGAAAATTTATGGAGGGGAAATAGAAATTTGGAGAGTTGGAGATAAGCAAAGTGATAAACTGCTTATTCCAAATGAATTTAAAACACAAATAAAATGTATTAAGAAATATTGTACCCTACCAGAATTAGAAATATTGTTGATATTGTCTGAAAAAATGCATAAGGAATATGAGAAAACAAAATCAAAAGTACATCCGAAACAGTTTGCAAAAGAGAACATTGTATTTAATAAGAAAAAATACAAAGGTGAAACTAAATTTTATGAAGAATATTATGGTGAGGATATACAAAAGTTAGTAGATGTAATTCGAGAATATAAACAACGAAATCATTCTCATAGTGTTGAACAACACTATTTGTTGGAATTGCTAAATGACAATTGAGTGAAGAACTTGAACACCTTTTTGAACACTTTTTCATAGACGAAGTTCTCAAAGCCCCTTTCTTCAATATTTCAAGAAATCAATGTCGGTTCGATTCCGGTCGCCGGCAGTGAAAAGAGACATTACACGATTGTGTGATGTCTTTTTTGTTGGTAGAATTGTGCCCAAAATTTTTTGAAAAACATATTATTTTTTATGGATTTTTAATCTATCTTTTCATATAGCAAAGGACTATAATATGAACCGAAAATATGATGGCTAAGATGCCATCTAAGAAGAATATACCGCCAGTGACATGGGATTCGCGTAACACGACTTGTTCGACGACGGTACGAGGGTAGGAGGACATAATTATGTTGACGGCGCAAGTTTTAGCAGTATGTATTTTTGTTGCGATGTTTTTGCTGGTGGTAATCGATAAGATTGAACGTCATATTGTTACCATGGCATGCGGAATTTTAACACTCCTTTTGGTGTTTGTCCTTGGCATGCACAGCATGGAAGCGGTGACAGAAACGCTGAATTTGAAAAGTATCTTTACGGTTGGATTTTGGTATTCCGTGGGAGCAGAAGAATCTACTTCGGGTATCAATTGGGCAACTATTATCTTTATTGCAGGCATGATGGTTATGGTAGAGGGAATGGCGAAGGCTGGATTTTTTCAGTGGCTTTGCATGAAATTGGCGAAGATGGTCAATTATAAACCGATTCCATTATTTGTTGTATTCATGATTATGTCGGCAGTATTATCTATGTTTATCGACAGTATTACCGTTATATTATTCTTAGCAGCAGTGACTGTAGAGCTCGCTAAGTTGTTAAAATTGAATCCGGTTCCTATGATTTTGGCGGAGATTTTCTGTGCCAATCTTGGAGGCTCCGCAACGATGTGTGGTGACCCTCCGAATATCATTATCGGAACATCACTCGGATACTCGTTTGCAGATTTTGTAATGAATACAGGTGTAATTGCGGGAATTAGCTTGATTGTGATTTTGATATATTTCTATCTGATTTATCGAAAGACATTGCTTCCGAAGGATGGGAAAATGGTAGATCCGGCTTCGATGCCTGATCCGAAGGAAGCGATTAAGAATAAGAAGGATCTTGCAATTAGCGTTGCAATATTTAGCGTTGCAGTGATCTTACTTGTGACACATGCAATGACACATCTGACGGTAGCGTTTATCGGTACATTGGTTGCTGTAGCTACATTGTTGGCTGCAGGAAAAGATGCGGTTGGGCTTTTGAAGAAAGTTGATTATAAAACATTATTGTTCTTCATCGGATTGTTCATGGTTGTCGGAGGACTTGAACAGACAGGTGTTTTGGAAGTGATTGCACATTGGATTGAAGATGTGAGCGGCGGTAATGCGAAGGTGATGCTTGCCATTATCTTGTGGGTATCTGCCGTTGCCAGTGCGTTTGTTGACAATATACCGTTTGCTGCCACAATGATTCCTGTAATTAAGAGTTTGGCAGCAACAACGGGTGTGGATTTGTCGGTGCTTGCATGGGGCTTGTCTATGGGAACTGACATTGGTGGAAGTGCAACGCCAATCGGTGCCTCTGCAAATGTAGTAGGAACTGCAGTTGCTGCAAAGAATGGTTATCCAATCGGTTGGGGCCAGTATTGTAAGAGTGCGGCGCCTGCGACGATTATTGTTATATTGATATCTATGGTTGTTATATTTGTGAGATATTTTTAGATAAAAATATGGTATAATACAGATAGTAAAATGTTTTGAATGTGCAACAGATTGGAGGCGTACATATATGACAGAGAAACAGATTATAATTTCAATTAGTCGTGAATTTGGTACCGGTGGTCATCATATTGCAGCTTTGGTGGCTGAGGAACTTGGGATTGGATTATATGATAGAGCAATGCTTGACCAGGTTGCCCAAGAACACGGATTGGATGCACATGTATTAGAGAAGTATGATGAAAAACCGAAGATTCCGATTATTTCAAGAAGAGTTAACGGACATTCTAATTCGATGGAGGATGCCTTGGTTCATCTGCAGTCGGAGTTTATTAAGAAAAAAGCAGATGCAGGAGAATCATTTGTGGTTGTTGGACGTTGTGCGGAAACTGCATTGAAGGACGAGGAGAATCTCATTAAAATATTTATTCTTGGTGACAAGGATGACAAGATTAAAAATGTCATGAAGAAGTTTGATTTGAATGAGAAAGAAGCACTGCGAAAAATGAAACGACATGACATTCGAAGAAAAGCATATCACAATCGCCATTCAGAGATAAAATGGGGCGATTCAAGGGGATATGACTTGTGTATTAATGATAGTAAGTTAGGCGTTGAACGTACAGTGGAATTAATTAGACAATATGTAGAAAAACGTCTATAAACTGAATTTGTGATAATGCTGAAAAAGATTGTGCATATTGTATAAGAGGCACGAAAATAGGGCGAGTAAGGGCAGATTTGATAAAAATCTGCCCTTGCTTTTTGTAGGGGAATGCATTACAATAACACAAGATGTTGTGTTGGAAAGAAAAACTAACACATTATTTATGTGAAGTGTGTTGAGAGGATGGGAATTATGAGAATCATTAAACGTAGTGGAACAGAGGTTGAATTTGATATTACAAAGATTGTTGCTGCGGTGGAGAAAGCGAATAAGGAAGTGCCTGAGACGAATCGCCTGACACCGGAACAGATTAAAGAAATTGCTAAGAAGGTAACACTTACATGCAGTAGTATGGAACGTACCTTAAGCGTGGAAGAGATTCAGGACTTAGTTGAGAATGAGATTATGGAGACACAGTCCTTTGAAGTGGCAAGAAAATATATCACTTATCGTTATAAGAGAGCTTTGGTTCGTAAGGCGAATTCAACGGATGAACAGATTCTTAGTTTGATTGAGTGTAATAATGAAGAAGTGAAACAGGAGAATTCGAATAAGAATCCTGTTGTGAATAGTGTACAGCGTGATTATATGGCAGGAGAAGTTAGTAAGGATATTACTAAGAGATTTCTTCTTCCTGACAAGGTTGTGAAGGCGCATGAAGCCGGAATTATTCATTTTCACGATTCGGATTATTTTGCACAGCATATGCATAATTGCTGTCTTGTTAACTTAGAAGATATGTTGGAAAACGGAACTGTTATCAGTGAGACGATGATTGATCGTCCGAAGAGTTTTTCTACAGCATGTAATATCGCAACTCAGAGTATTGCACAGATTGCAAGTTCGCAGTATGGCGGACAGAGTATTACACTTTCGCATTTGGCACCATTTGTTGATGTGAGCCGTAAGAAATATCTTACAATGGTAAAAGAGGAATACGAAGCAGCGGGATTAGAGATTGATGACGAGCAGATTGCCAAGATTGCAGAGCTTCGTGTCCGTGAGGAAATCAAGCGTGGCGTGCAGATGATTCAGTATCAGGTGATTACATTGATGACAACGAATGGACAGGCACCATTTGTTACGGTATTCATGTATCTGAATGAGGTACCGGAAGGACGTACAAGGGATGACCTTGCACTTGTAATTGAAGAAATGTTAACGCAGAGAATATTAGGTGTGAAGAATGAGAAGGGCGTATATATTACACCGGCATTTCCTAAGTTGATTTATGTGTTAGAGGAAGATAATATTAGAGAAGGAAGTAAGTATTGGGAGCTTACCAAGCTTGCTGCTAAATGTACTGCAAAGCGCATGGTGCCGGATTATATTTCTGAAAAGGTAATGAAGAACTTAAAGCAGAATTACTGTTACCCATGTATGGGATGCCGTTCGTTCCTTACCGTGTACCATGATGAGAACAAAAAGCCGAAATTCTACGGACGCTTCAACCAGGGTGTTGTTACATTGAATCTTGTTGATGTGGCTTGTTCGTCTAAGGGCGATATGGAGAAATTCTGGGAGATTCTAGAGGAGAGATTGCAGCTTTGTTATGAGGCGTTGATGTGCAGACATAACCGTTTGAAGGGGACACCTTCAGATGTGGCACCGATTCTTTGGCAGTATGGTGCATTGGCACGTCTTAAGAAGGGTGAAGTGATTGATAAGCTGTTGTTCAACGGATATTCTACAATTTCACTCGGATATGCAGGCTTGTGTGAGTGTACACGTTATATGACCGGACTTTCACATACGAATCCGGAAGCGACACCATTTGCAATGGAAGTAATGAAGAGATTGAATGCAGCGTGCTTTAAGTGGAAAGCTGCTACGAATATTGATTTTAGTATCTATGGTACACCGTTAGAGTCAACTACGTATAAGTTTGCAAAATGCTTGCAAAAGCGCTTTGGTATGATTGAAGGTGTCACAGATCGTAACTACATTACGAATAGTTATCATGTACATGTAACAGAAGAGATTGATGCATTCAAAAAGTTATCGTTCGAATCGAAATTCCAGGAGTTATCTCCGGGTGGAGCAGTTAGCTACGTTGAGGTTCCGAATATGCAGAATAACTTAGACGCTGTGTTGGCGGTAATGCAACATATCTATGATAATATTATGTATGCAGAGTTGAATACCAAGAGTGATTATTGTCAAAAATGCGGATATGACGGAGAAATTCAGATTGAAAAACAAGATGCGAAGTTGATCTGGAAGTGTCCGAACTGTGGCAATACAGATGAAGATACCATGAACGTTGCAAGACGTACATGCGGTTATATCGGAACACAGTTTTGGAATCAAGGTCGTACACAAGAGATTCAAGAAAGAGTGTTACATTTATAATTAGATGTCATACAAGAAGGGAGAGGTTTTGATACCTCTTCTTTTTTTACAATAAAAAAGGGTCACCGTATGGTGACCCTTGGTTCGCTGCAATTATGCTACTACAGTTACGTTAACTGCCTGAGCACCCTTAGCGCCATCTTCAACATCAAATGTTACGTTCTGACCTTCTTCAAGTGTCTTGTAACCTTCTGCAACAATACCTGAAAAATGTACGAATACATCCTCGCCAGTTTCGCTGTTGGTAATGAAACCGTATCCTTTTGTTGAGTTGAACCATTTTACTGTACCTTTGTTCATGAAAAGTACCTCCTTAAAAAATATCTGTATCATAGAGGTAATAGGAATACCAAAACATAGCGAGCGTGTTGGTATCTTTAACGCTTTAATAATACAAAGTAAAGTTTAGCACTAATAAAAATGGAAGTCAATGGAAATTAGGGAAAAAATCATTGAAGAAACACTGTTTTTATAGTATATTAGAGGTATATGTGTGCTAATAACGTATGAAGATAGATGAAGAGGTATTACCTATGAAAAAATTTATAAAGATATGCACTTGTGCACTTGTGCTGTCCGCTTTGCTTTCCGGTTGTCAACGGGATTATTATGGAAAAGGACTGCCTTTCGAAATGAGCACATCGAAATTGCCGGGTTATAGCAATGCGACAATTAGTTCTATGAGTGCAGATAATTACGAGCGTTTTATGAACGCCAGTTATATCCGTATAGTGGATAAGTTTGGCGTTTTGCAAAAGATTAAGATTAGTCCGAATATTCCAAGACATAGTTGGGATTTTAGTAAATTAGATGATAGCGGAACCTTCAAGAATTATGTGGAAGATGACGGTTCTGTAAAACGTGTCGGGATTGATGTTTCTGAACATCAAGGCGGTATTGACTGGGAGACTGTATCGAAGCATGTTGATTTTGCTTTTGTGCGATTGGGGTATCGCGGATATTCTAATGGTAACATTGTGACGGATGCAAGATATACTGATAATATGACAGGAGCGATTGAGCATGGTGTTCCGGTAGGTGTGTATTTTTATTCGCAGGCAATTACTTATGAAGAAGGCGTCGAGGAAGCGAATTACGTCTTAAGTCAGTTGGGTGATTACGCACTTTCTTATCCGATTGTTTTGGATAGAGAAGATCCGATGCAGGAAAGTGCGAGGACGAATAACCTGACAAAAGAACAACATACGCAGGCTGCAATGGGATTTTTGGAGACTATTAAAGCAGCGGGACGTTCGGCAATGGTATATACGAATCAGACATATTATGCATTTTACTTGGATTTGGAACAGATTTATCATTATCCTGTATGGTATGCACAGTATGCGAATGAGCCAATCTGGCCATATGAATTTTCAATATGGCAATATAGTGAAAGCGGAGAAGTGCCGGGAATCAGTGGTCCGGTTGATATGAATATACAGATGATGCCTATCGAATAGAATGTTAGGCAGATAAAAGAATTCAAAAGACGATAACCATGGAAAGGGGGGACTGTCATGGGCTGGGATGTGAATATTGATATATGTGCATTGATTATTATGTGCGTGTTGGTTGTTTTGCAGCTGTCGAAGCATTATATGTCTATCAGACGTAGTTTCGTGTTTCTGATTATGTTAATTTCACAGGCATTGGCAATCCTCTGTTTTGTTGTGGGAAGAAGCTTGTTTTTATACGGAGGCGTACAGCCGAATACATTTTTGAATTTGATTGCAGATGCATTCTATGTTCTCCAATATCTGGTGCCATTATTGTTCATGCATTATATGGTTGTATGGTCCGGACGCAGTGTGTGGGAGCATAAGGCAACTGCAGTTTTGTTTATTATACCGATTGTGATTATGGCGTTTGGGCTTATTGTGAATGCCTTTACGCATTGGGCATATACATGGACATTAGATCGTGGTTTTGAAGATGATACAGGTGTAATTATATTAATGGCTGTGACGGTTTATTGTATCATTTATGGTGTTGTGTATGCGGGTATATTTGTTAGAAAACTGGCTTTTAGTAAATTGGTTGGCGTGGCAGTAATTGCACTTGCTATTATTGTTGTTATGATTTGGCAATACGGTTCGGTGATGTCGAATTACGTGAATTTCCTGATTGCAATCGGCATGTTGGTTTTGTACATTGTTGCACAGAATCAGGCAGATATGATAGATCACAATACGCAGGTTTTGAATCGTAGTATCTTAGATGAAAGAATGCGTAATCATATCAAGAATAAAAAGCGCTTTGATCTGATTGTGTTGGCTATGGATGATTTCAAGTTTGTCAATAAGACATTTGGGGTAACTGCAGGTGATATGATGCTTATGCAGGTGGCCAGATTCCTTACGACCGTTTCTCTTAGAGGGAAAGTGTATCGCTACGGTGCGGATCAGTTTGCGTTAGAGATTTCGCCGGGAGATATTGGATTAGAGAAAGCGATCAAAGTGATACAAGAGAGATTTCGCCATCCGTGGATTACGGAGGATGTTTCCGTGATGCTCTCAGCTACAATTAGCTGTGTATCTTATCCGAATGATGCGACGTCGATTGCTAACATTATCGATGTAGTGGATTATTCGGTATTATCTGCAAAGGCAAAAGGAAAAGGTGCAGTGGTATATGCAAGTGATTTGAATTTGCATAATCTCAGAAAAGAAAAAGCAATTGAAAAAGCAGTCGAACATGCGATGAAGAATGACACCTTTGAAGTACATTATCAGCCAATATTCAATACAGAAAAGCAGTGCTATACATCAGCTGAAGCGCTTGTGAGATTGCGCGATGATATGTTAGGTAATATTCCGCCGGATGTATTTATTCCGATTGCGGAAAGAAACGGAACAATCGTTAAGCTTGGAATGATGATTTTTGAAAAGGTTTGTAAATTTATTACAAGTGCGAATTTACGGGAAACCTCAATAGAGTACATAGAAGTGAATGTTTCGGTTGTACAGTGTATGCAGAAGAATTTTGTGGAAGATTTGCTTGCAATTATGGAAAAATATCAAGTTACACCTGACCAGATTAATCTGGAAGTGACAGAGACGGCGGCAGCGAATTCTTTGGCGATTTTGCAGGAGAATATAGAAAAATTACACGCTAAGGGAATTTCCTTCTCTTTGGATGATTATGGTTCCGGATATTCGACGCTTGGATATATTCATCAATTGCCGTTCCGCATTATCAAGTTAGATCGTTTGATGGTCTGGGATGCATTTGCAAATGAGCGTGCAGGCATTACGCTTAAGTATACAGTCGGTATGTTAAAGGAACTGAAGGTTCGTATTGTTGCTGAAGGTGTGGAGACAGAAGAACAACAGAGCAGATTAGAGGGTATAGGATGCGATTATCTGCAAGGTTGGTATTACTCAAAAGCGGTTCCGGAGAATGACTTTTTAGATATGATACAGAAAGCTTCATAGCATAAAAAAGAAAGAGCATTTCTTTCAACGTGTTTGTTGACAACACGATTTGAAAGAGATGCTCTTTTTGTTAGAATCGAAAATCTCGCTTGCCGGAAGTTATTTCCGATAAATTGGTTTTTACAATTGCACGAACCTGTTCATTTGGTATGTTATTAAGTTCATTTTGAATAAGTCGCAGTCCGACACTTTTGGTTTCTTCACTAGCATAGTCTTCGAGATATTCCTGTAATGTCATCAAAGCATTTGGGTGACAACAATTCTGAATTTCTCCGCTTTTACATAAACTCATGAATCGGTCGCCGGTGCGTCCTAGTCTGTAACATGCAGTACAAAAGCTTGGAATATAATTCATCTTCATCAGCCATTGCACAATTTCATCTAACGTACGGTTATCACTGACGTCAAACTGCTCGGAATTGGAATCTTCCGGTTCGGGTTCATAATAGCCGCCGACTGATGTTTTGGAACCGCCACTGATTTGAGAGATTCCAAGTTGTAATACTTTTTCTCTGCAGGCCTTACTTTCTCTTGTTGAAACAATCATACCGGTGTAAGGAACTGCAATACGGATACATGCCACAATCTTAGCAAATGTATCATCATCGATTCCGTTGTCGAAAGAAGATGCATCGATATCGTCTGCGTGGCGAATACGCGGCACACTGATTGTATGAGGACCGACACCGTGAACAGCTTCTAAGTGTTCCGCATGCATAAGTAAGCCTGCGAATTCATATCGATACAATTCTAATCCGAACAGTACGCCAAGTCCGACATCATCAATACCGCCTTCCATTGCACGATCCATTGCTTCTGTATGATAAGCATAGTCATGTTTCGGGCCGGTTGGATGTAATTTTTCATAACTTTCCTTGTGATATGTTTCTTGAAAAAGAATATAGGTTCCGATTCCGGCATCTTTTAATTTTCTGTAGTTTTCTACAGTTGTAGCTGCAATATTAACATTTACTCGTCGGATGTCACCATTTTTGTGATGGACGGAGTAAATGGTGTTAATACATTCTAAGATATATTCAATCGGATTGTTGACCGGGTCTTCTCCGGCTTCGATTGCAAGACGCTTGTGTCCCATATCTTGCAATGCAATTACTTCTCGTCGTAATTCTTCCTGTGTTAGTTTCTTACGCGGTATATGCTTGTTGACAACATGATAAGGACAGTATACACAACCATTCACACAATAGTTAGAAAGATAAAGCGGAGCAAACATTACAATTCGGTTACCGTAAAAATCTTTCTTGATCTGTTGTGCCAGTTCGTATATTTTCTGATTCAGGTCATCTTCAGCACAAGCCAAAAGGACACTTGCTTCCCGATGAGAGAGTCCTTTTCTCTTCTTGGCAGTTTCTAATATTTCTTTGATCAGCGCTCTGTCATGGCTGTGTGCCTCGCTATAGGCAAGTGTGTCTAAGATTTCCTGATGATCAATGAATTCTTCTGCTTTCATAGATGATGGTGTGTACATAACAATTCCCCTTTTCTCGGTTATTCCTGTTAAGACAGGCTGCTTATATGTGACGGATTACCGATATCGGTGACGATTTCGTATCCGATTTCTGTCATTTGCTTTTTTAATAGTGCAATCTGTTCTGCTGCTTCCATACCGCTATATGCTTTGCCTTGATATAAGGCGTATTGCGGTTTTACATTGTCAGGTGACAGATTTGGCATGATGACATTGGCTCCTGCTAGGATACCCTGCTCTCTTCCGTTAGCAGCAAGTGTAGACAAGGCGGTGGTAGCAGGCAACAAAATGTCGGGTTTTATAAGACGTACAATGCTCAAAAGCAAAAGTGTATCGTCAATGGAACCATCCGGTTCATTACCGAACGGTGTATGGTCATGATGAATAAATGGTCCGATTCCAACCATATCAGGTTGGAAATCCTGAATGAATAAAAGATCATTGGCAATCATTTCAGGTGTCTGAAACGGAGAACCGACCATGAAACCGCATCCGGTTTGATATCCGAGTTCTTTTAGTGTGAAAAGACATTGCATACGCTGTTGGTACGACATATGAGATGGATGAAGCTTTTGATAGTGTTCTTCGCAAGCTGTTTCTTCTCGTAACAGATAGCGATTGGCACCTGCATCTAAAAGTGCTTTGAAGCTTTCGGTGGTTCTTTCGCCGAGCGAAAGCGTGATGGCACAATCAGGAAATTGTTTTCGAATACTGCGGATAATCTCGGTCATTCGGAAATCATCAAAATATGCGTCTTCACCACCTTGCAGGACAAACGTGCGAAAACCAAGTGCATATCCTTTTTCACAACAGGTAAGAATTTCTTCTTTGGATAGTCTGTAGCGGATTGCATTTTGGTTGCTGCATCGAATGCCGCAATAAAAACAATCATTTTTGCAGTAATTGGTGAATTCAATCAGTCCTCGAATATAGACTTTTCTTCCGTAATGTTGTTTCCTTTGTAGATTAGCATGGTATGCTAATTCATTACGCAGTTCTATGCAATTGTGGTTCAACAAAGCCACAAAGTCCTCTTTTGTGAGGAGTTTGTGGCTGATTAGTTTTTCGATACTAGTTTTCAAAGTTGTGTTCATTTTCTGCGATTACCTTTTCAATACGTTCCTTTACAATATCTGCAATTTCTGCAGTTTTCATACCTTGATATTCCTCATATGGAATTGGTGGTAATACATGAATCTGGACGTCTACTTTACGAATGGAGTTGGTGTCAAACGGAAGGTAACAGTCGATAATAGCCATTGGCACAATCGGGCACTTCGCTTTCGTGGCAGCTTTGAAGCTTCCGCTTTTGAATTCGCCTAGACGATTGCCGTTTTTGGAACGGGTTCCCTCCGGGAAAATCAAAAAGTTACGTCCGCTTTTGACTTGATTGGCTACCTCGTTGATGACTTTTAATCCCTCACGAGGATCTTCGCGGTCCATGAACAATCCACCCATTGTCTGAATGATCTGACGTAACATAAAGACGTTATATGCTTCCTTTTTGATTACGACAGAAAATGGAGTTGGATTCAAATGTACGAATCCCATTACGTCAAATAGTCCTTGGTGATTCGGATACATGATGTATCCGGATTCTTTCGGCAGATTCTCTAAACCGTATCCGTGTACATTCACATTGCCGCATTTGCATCCTCGATTACCAATTAATCGGATGAGTTTGTATTTTTTCTCTTCGCTTATCTTATCATTCTTTGCATAGCGTAATAAGTTGATAAATGCGTATGGTAGGTAAAGAATGTTGCGTAACATCATCATAATCAAGCGTTTTGCCATATTAAGTCCCCCTAGAATTTAATTTAACTTATGTGAAAATGTGTCTTATAACTCGACATCCCAAAAACCTTCTAAAGTTGCAAGATAATCTGCCGGTGTTTCAGCACGTCGAATCATCTTCGTATTACCGTCTTCGCAAAGAAGAAGTTCTGCTGACTTTAACTTGCCGTTGTAATTGTAACCCATTGCGAAACCATGTGCACCGGTGTCGTGAATAACGAGCAAATCACCTTTTTCAATCTTAGGAAGTTGTCTGTCAATTGCGAACTTGTCATTGTTCTCGCAAAGAGAACCAACGATATCATAGGTTTCGGTGTGTGGTGCATCTTCTTTTCCCATAACTGTAATATGATGGTAAGCACCATACATTGCAGGTCGCATAAGGTTAACTGCACAGGCATCCACACCGATGTATTCCTTGTGTGTGTGCTTTTCGTGTACAGCTTTTGTTACAAGATGTCCGTAAGGAGCAAGCATGAAACGTCCAAGCTCTGTGTAGATTGCTACATCACCCATACCTGCAGGTACAAGAACTTCTTCGTATGCTTTTCTTACGCCTTCACCGATTGCAAGGATGTCATTCGGCTCCTTGTCCGGTGTATACGGAATACCGATACCGCCTGACAAATTAATAAATGAAATCTGTACGCCGGTTTCATTCTTAAGTTCCACAGCAGTCTGGAATAAAAGCTTTGCCAAAGTAGGATAATAGTCATTCGTTACAGTATTACTCGCAAGGAATGCGTGCATACCGAATTCTTCAGCGCCAAGTTCTTTCAGACGCTTATAAGCTTCTGTCATCTGAGGTCTTGTGAGACCGTATTTTGCATCGCCCGGATTGTCCATAATTGTGTTGGCAATTGCAAACTGACCGCCCGGATTGTATCTGCAGCTGATGCGCTTAGGAATTGCGCCGATTGTTTCTTTTAGAAAATCGATATGTGTGATGTCGTCTAAGTTGATTGTTGCACCAAGTTTAGCAGCATAGATGAATTCTTCGGCAGGTGTTTCGTTAGAAGAAAACATAATGTCACTGCCTGAAAAACCACATTTTTCCGACATCATTAATTCTGTATAAGAAGAGCAATCTGTTCCGCAACCTTCTTCTTTTAATATACGCAAGATCGTTGGGTTCGGTGTAGCCTTCACGGCAAAATACTCTTTAAATCCCGGATTCCATGAAAATGCCTGATGTAACTTGCGGGCATTCTCTCGAATTCCTTTTTCATCATAGATGTGAAAAGGAGTAGGATATTCTTTGCAGATTGCATCTAACTGTTCTTTGTTTATAAATGGTGTTTTCATACTATTCTTATTCCTTTCATTCAACCTATATAATAGTGTATTGTTTTTTGGGCGTTTGTCAAGGTAAATACCGAATTAAAATTAACCAAAATTTCACTTGAAGAAAGGGAGAAGGTAGGCTATTATTAACTGTGGTCTTATGCTAAAACGACTTTGTTTCTTGCATGGACAGATTATTAAGAAAGATGATAGGAGTTATGAATATGAAATCAGTACTTTTTGATTTGGGAAATCCTGTGTTTAAATTTCTGAGTACATTATTAGATTTGTGTATTTTAAACATTTTATTTGTGATTACATCACTTCCGATTTTTACAATTGGTGCAGCGCTAACTTCTGTACATTATGTAATGATTACGGGATGGGATACGCAGAATATGCGCTTGTTTGCAATGTATTTCAAGAGTTTTAAAGAGAACTTCAAACAATCAACAATTGTGTGGCTGTTGATGGTGATTATAGGAGCAGTTTTTGGTTATACCGGTTATCTTGTGTATTTACAAAGTAAGGTTGATGATAGTGTTCTTTTTATGGCGTTTGTGGTGATTTTTGCGATCATTTGCTTTGCATATCTTTGTGTAATGACATATGTATGGCCGATTATTGCAAAGTTTGAGAATGACACCAAGACGACTTTGAAGAATGCTTTGATATTGGCAATTTCTCATCTGCCAAGTACTTTGGTTGTGTGGTTTATGTTTGCGATTGCAGCTTACTTTATTGCGATTAATATGTTAATACGAGCATTTGCGTTGTTCATTTTGCTTGGCGTGTTATTCTATTTCCAAACACGTGTGTTCCGCAGTGTCTTTGCACCGTACCTTGAACAGGAGACAAAACGTACACGGGATGATTCGGAGGATGCAACGGAAGAATCTGATTCAGAGGACGCAATACAAGAAGACGGAGAAAAAACAGATTCAAACGAAGAAGTGAAGGAAGAACAAGCAAAAGAAGAGGCAGCAGAAGAAGAGGAAAGAGAGCAGGATGAAGACTAACCAAGGATGTCTTCATCTATGACATGAGCAGTTTTTTTGTATGCGTAAAAGGTTCCTTGGCGATTGCAGATTGCAAGAAAGACATCATTTATATCTTTGATGTTATGAATGGAGAGCTGTTTGTCTAACCATTCTTTGTCATAACCGATATGCTTTAGATTATATTTTAATATGCGCCCGTCAACGATGACATTAGCAAACATTTCCTCCTGGGGAGCGTGGATGCCAAGATCTGTCGGTGTGACGGGCTTGTTTTTTGTTACAGGTAAAAAGCTGAGTTTTCCGTTCGGTTCTAAAACAATTGCTTCAACTTGAGATAAATCAAAATAACCGTTGATACGACACTCTGTTAATAATTCATCTATTTCCATCTTGGCTTTCTTTAAGTTTTTGTCATAGATTTCCCCATGTAAAAATAAAACGATTGCTTTGCCGTTAATCAGACGACGCGCAGTAATGGATTTTTGTGTAATTTTTGAAAGAGTAATTACAACAATGGCATAGGTGATCATAGCGACGAGTGGCTTTAGATATTCGCCGTCTTGGTTCATCGCCATCTCGGCTGCAATGGAACCGATTGTGATACCGTTGATGTAGTCGAACATGCTTAAGTTAGATACTTCTCGGTATCCCATCAGCTTTGTTAATATGAGTAAGGCGATACTCGAAAATAATGCCTGATAAATGATGGTAATATAATCCATATGTGGCCTCCGATTGATTTAGATGATGTGGATAGTTTCTGCCAAAGATATGATTTTATTCACACAATCTACATCAAATAGCGATTGCTTATTTGAAAGAATACATTTATAATATTTTGTATTGTTGTGAGAAGAATAGAGTATAATATAGACAGTAATATTAGGAGGATTTTACAATTGGAAGAAAATAAGCAGCAAAATGATCAGAATAATAAAAATGGGAATGGAAAGAAATCGCCGAACCGCAGTTTTATTTTCATGTTAGTGGTGTCGATTGGTTTGACATTGCTCTTTTTCTATACCTACAATAGAATTCAGGAGAGCCAGAGAAAGGAAATTACGTACGGCCAGTTCTTGGATATGCTTGATGAAGGCAATGTAAAAATGGTTAAGATATATGGTTCGAGCATTGAAGTGACGAAGAAGGAAGAAGGCAATTCGCAGCGGGAGACGGTATATTATGCAACTCGTATTTCGGATTTGTATCTTGTTGACCGTCTGGAAGAGGCTAAGAAAAATGGTGAACTTGATTACAAAGCAGTAGACGAGAGTAACAGTGCGATCATTGGTAATATTATTTCGTGGATTATGACGATTGCCATCTTTTATCTTGTGATTTGGCTTTTTATGAAAACAATGGGCAAGGGTGGCGGAGTCATGGGTGTTGGAAAAAGCAATGCCAAGATGTATGTGGAAAAAGAAACAGGTGTTACTTTTGCAGATGTAGCGGGTCAAGAAGAATCGAAAGAATCATTGAAAGAAATGGTGGACTTTTTGCATAATCCGAAAAAGTATCTTGCGATCGGAGCAAAGCTTCCGAAAGGAGCGTTGTTAGTTGGTCCTCCGGGAACAGGAAAGACATTGCTTGCAAAAGCAGTAGCCGGAGAGGCAAATGTACCGTTCTTTTCTTTGTCGGGTTCGGATTTCGTTGAGTTGTATGTTGGTGTGGGTGCGTCTCGTGTGAGAGATTTGTTCAAGCAGGCAAACTCTATGGCACCATGTATCATTTTTATCGATGAGATTGACGCAATCGGTAAAAGCCGAGACAGTAGATATGGTGGCGGTGATTCGGAAAGAGAGCAGACACTGAATCAGTTATTGTCTGAAATGGATGGATTTGACACTTCGAAGGGAATTGTGATATTAGCAGCGACAAATCGTCCGGAGATTCTTGATAAAGCCTTGCTTCGTCCGGGACGTTTTGATAGACGTGTTATTGTAGAAAAACCGGATTTGAAGGGAAGAATTGAAACACTTAAGGTACATTCTAAGAATGTTAAGATGGATGAGACTGTAGATTTCAAAGAATTGGCACTTGCCACATCGGGTGCAGTCGGAGCAGATCTTGCGAATATTGTCAATGAAGCAGCGCTTGGTGCGGTGAAGGCAGGCAGAGAGTTTGTTAGGCAATCGGATTTGTTCGAGGCGATAGAAGTTGTAATAGCCGGTAAGGAGAAGAAAGACCGTATTCTTAGCAAGAAAGAAAAGGAGATTGTTGCATACCATGAGACCGGTCATGCACTTTGTTCTGCATTACAAAAACATACAGAACCGGTACAAAAGATTACAATTATTCCGCGTACAAAAGGTTCTCTTGGATATGTAATGCACACACCGGAAGAAGAGAAATATCTTCGTTCAAAAGATGAAATGGAAGCAGATATTGTTACCTTCTTGGCAGGCCGTGCGGCTGAAGCAATTAAGTTTCCGTCTGTCACGACAGGTGCATCTAATGATATTGAACAGGCAACGAATATTGCCAGAAGTATGATCACACTCTACGGTATGTCTGATACATTTGGTATGGTTGCATTGGAATCGATTCAGAGCAGATACCTTGACCAGAATCATGTTCTTAATTGTTCGGAAGAAACGGCAACAAAGATTGACGATGAGGTAAGAGAAATTATCAAAGCATCTTACGATAAGGCATACAACCTCTTAAAGGAGAATGAACATGTCTTAGATGCATTAGCGCAGCATTTGATTGAGAAGGAAAATATTACCGGTAAAGAGTTTACTAAGATTTATCAAGAAATTACGGGAGATGTTTTGCAAGAGGCGAATGAAAAGGAAGAATACCTTGCAGATAATATCAATAATTGATATAATAATAGCTAGGATTTTATAATTTGGAGGGGTGCATATGAAGAAGAGATTATTGGTTGTTGCAGTAGGGCCGATTTTGTTAATGGCGATTGCAATAACAGTGTTAACTTTAACGGTTATCCGTACCAATATTGAGGAAGATACCGAAAGAACATTACAAGGTGTTGTATACGCATATCTTGCCAGTTTGGAAGAGAATGAAGGTCTATATGAGCAAAAGGATGACGGAACGGTATGGAAGGGTGATTTCAATATCAACGAATCACAGGATGTGGTTGATTCCATCAAAGAGGATGGTAATGTTGATGTAACATTTTTCTATGGTAAAACAAGATTGATGACCTCTATTGTCAATGACAATAACGAACGAATTGTTGGAACCGATGCGGATCAGACAGTCGTTGAGAAAGTGCTTGATAAGGGCGAAACAATGTTTTTGGAACATGTAATGATAGTAGGGGAAGACTATTTTGGTTATTACGTTCCGGTTTTCCAAGAGGGAACGGAAGAGGCAATTGGTATGGTATTCGCGGGCATGCCGCATGAGCAAGGTCTTGCAACCTATAATTCTGTATTGAAGGTTTTAACGATTGCAACAATCATCTGTGTATTGTTAAGTGTGGTTCTTGGATTTGTTGCATCTAACTCTATTGTAGTCGCATTACAGGAAGCAAGCCGTGCGGTGAAAGCAGTGGCAGCAGGTCAGTTGACAGTTGAACTTGACAGCAATTTCATTCACAGAAGAGATGAGATTGGTGATTTGTGCAAAGCAGTAGACGGCATGAAGAATGAACTTCGCTTCATTATTGAAGATATTAACGGACATGCGAATGCATTGTTGGATTCGGCGGTTGCGTTAGACGATAATGCGCAGTCAACACTATCTACAGTTGACAATGTAGACAGAGCGGTGAATGAGATTGCAGATGGTGCGACATCTCAGGCAAAAGATGCAATTCGCGCATCAGAGAATGTAACGCTGATGGGAGATATGCTAGAAGCGACAAGTCGCGAAATCGATAACTTGAATGAGAATGCACGTATTATGCATGAGTCGAGTGAACAGGCAACACATTCCTTGAAAGAATTGATGCGTGTGAACCAGGAAGTAATCGATGCAATTGAGTTGATTTACAGCCAGACGAATCGTACGAATGAATCTTCACAAAAGATTCGCGAAGCTACGAATATTATCAGTAACATTTCAGATGAGACCAATCTGTTGTCTTTGAATGCTTCTATTGAAGCAGCCAGAGCAGGAGAACAGGGACGCGGTTTTGCGGTTGTTGCGAATGAGATTCAACATTTGGCAGAGCAGTCAGGTGCTTCTACGGATTCCATTGCAGCAATGGTTAACGAATTGATTAATGATTCTAATATGGCTGTAGAGACAATGGGTCGTGTGCGTGAGATTGTTCTTTCGCAAAGTAAGAATGTAGCTGATACGCAGGCTGTTGTAGGTAGAGTGATTTCAGCAATTGAGAACTCTGTAGAAGCAATCGCTTCAATTGAGGAACAGAGTGAGCGTTTGAATACAGCTAAGGACGAGATTGTTGAGGTTGTAGAAAGTCTTTCTGCGGTAGCAGAGGAGAATGCGGCAAGTACCGAAGAAACATCTGCAGCGACAACAGAGGTTGCGAATAGCTTCAATGAGGTGACGCATGCAGCAGAATCATTGAAGAGTATTGCAGATAATATTGCAGGTACAATGAGTACATTCCAGATTGATTAGATGACATGATGGATTCAAGATGAGGAAAGCCTCTGCGAGATGCGGAGGCTTTCTTTCTATCTTATTGTATATATGTTGAAGTAATTGCTAAAGAGTATGGAAGGAGAATGAAGGTAGTGAAAGTATGTGTGGTATTTACAGGCGGAACGATTGGAAGTGTATTGGATGAGAGTGGTTATATCGGTCCAAAAGAAGGTACACCATATCGTCTGTTAGAACTGTATAAGAGCCGTTATGATACTGATGTTACATTTGAAATGGTTGAACCATATCGAATTCTGAGTGAGAATCTGGATGGGCAGCATTTGGAACAGCTTTTTGCTGCGGTACGAGAGGTTTTGAAACGGGATGACCTTGATGGCGTGATTGTTACACACGGAACAGACACTTTGCAATTCGGTGCGGCTATGCTTGGTTATGTTTTCGGTGGCAGCGACATACCGATTGTGCTTGTGTCGAGTAATTATGTGTTGGACGATAACCGTGCCAATGGACTAGTTAACTTTCATTATGCGTTAGAATTCATAAAAGCTTCTTCCGGAAAAGGTGTCTTTGTGAGTTATTGTAATCAAGGGGATTTTCCTACCATTCATCGAGCAACAAGATTGCAACCGGCAGTACCCCTTTCTGATGCTGTTTCGAGTGTGATGAATTCATGGTACGGAAGATTTGAAAATGGGAATTTTATTATAAATCCTGAATATCATATTATGGATGGACAAGATGCCTTGTTTGAAACAGATGCAACTATAAGATTAAGCAATGTATCGGAGGCGATTTTGTATGTCAGACCATTTGTAGGAATGCAGTATCCGAATATTAGAGAGGGTGTTCGAGTGGTTTTACACGGAAGTTATCATTCGGGAACAATCGCTGTTCTCGATGAGTTGGATCATTTTGTGAAAGAAACCAATATAAGAAATATACCGATTTATCTGACAGGTCTGCTTACAGGAACGGATGCTTATGAAACAGTAGAAGTTTATGAGAAAATGGGAGTTCGCGCACTACATACAAGTGCAGAGGTTGCACAGTATTGTAAGTTGTGGCTGGCGCTTAGTAACGGACTGAATGTTGATGCAATCATGGGTAAATCAGTTGCAGAAGATTGGGTCTAATTGTGCAAATGTTACAAAAAAACGGCGGAAGAAGGTATAAAAAACAGAAAAAAGCAAAGGAAAAAGCGATTTTTACTAAGATTATTACCAAAAATAAGGTAATTTATGTTAAATTGCATAAAAATTCTTTCAATTTCGACATTTTAATGTTATAATTGAACCATATCTTGCGTAAAGGGGTGACACTATGATTAAAAAAGAAATGATAGCCATGCTATTGGCTGGTGGACAGGGAAGCAGACTTGGCGTACTGACATCGAATCTTGCGAAACCGGCAGTTGCCTTTGGCGGAAAATATAAGATTATCGATTTCCCGCTTAGTAACTGTATCAACTCGGGTATTGATACGGTTGGTGTTTTGACACAGTACAGACCACTTCGTTTGAATCAGCACATCGGAATCGGTATTCCATGGGATTTGGATCGTAGTATTGGTGGTGTAACGGTATTACCACCATATGAGAAGAGTACGAATAGCCAGTGGTATACAGGTACAGCGAATGCGATTTATCAGAATGTAGAGTATATCGATTATTATAATCCGGAATATGTGCTCATTTTATCAGGAGATCATATATACAAGATGGATTATGAGGTGATGTTAG
Source organism: Lachnospiraceae bacterium (assembly GCA_015057435.1). Lineage (GTDB taxonomy): Bacteria > Bacillota > Clostridia > Lachnospirales > Lachnospiraceae > CAG-590. The sequence continues at coordinate 11,902 of SVEJ01000011.1, read as the reverse complement.
AGCATCATAAGTCTATGGGTGCGGATATCACACTTGCAACTTATGAGGTTCCAATGGAAGAAGCAAGCCGTTTTGGTGTTGTTATTACAGATGGAGACGGTGTAATTCGAGAATTTGAGGAGAAGCCGGAGAAACCTAGAAGTAATAAGGCTTCAATGGGTATTTATATTTTCAATTGGAGTGTTTTGAAAGCTGCACTACAAGAGCTTAAGGATGTTCCTTCATGTGACTTTGGTAAGCACATTATTCCACATTGCCATGAGAATGGTTCTAAGGTTGTATCATACGACTTTAAGGGATATTGGAAGGATGTTGGAACACTTGGTTCTTATTGGGAAGCAAACATGGAATTGGTTGACATTATTCCTGAGTTCAATCTATATGAGGAATTCTGGAGAATCTATACCAAGAGTGACATTTTACCACCACAGTACATTGATGAGAGCGGAAAAGTTACAGAAAGTATCGTAGGTGAAGGTACAGAAGTATACGGTGAGGTAAGTCATTGTGTAATTGGTTCGGGCGTTACAATTGGCAAGGGTGCAATTGTGAAAGATTCTATTATTATGAATAACACAGTGATTGGTGAAGGTGCTGTAATAGATAAAGCGATTATCGCTGAGAATGTTGTAGTTGGTAATAATGCAGAATTGGGTGTTGGTGAAGAAGCTGAGAATGAGTACAAGCCACAGATTTATTCATTTGGTCTTGTTACAATTGGCGAAGGTTCAACCATTCCTGACAATGTTAAGGTTGGTAAGAATACAGCGATTCATGGCCCTACTGAACTTGCAGAGTATCCGGATGGATTGTTGAAGAGTGGTTCTAGTTTGATAAAGGTAGGTGACTTAGCATGAGAGCAATTGGTATAATTTTAGCAGGTGGTAACAGCAGCAGAATGGGAGAGTTATCTGCTAAGCGTGCTGTTGCAGCAATGCCGGTAACTGGTAGCTATCGAGCAATTGATTTTACGTTAAGTAATATGAGTAATTCTCATATTCAGAAGGTTGCTGTGTTTACACAGTATAATTCTCGCTCTTTGAATGAGCATTTGAACTCATCAAAGTGGTGGGATTTTGGTAGAAAACAAGGTGGTTTGTATGTATTTACTCCAACCATCACAACTACCAACAGTTATTGGTATCAAGGTACAGCAGATGCACTTTACCAAAACATTAACTTCCTTAAGGATAGTCATGAGCCATATGTAGTCATTGCGAGTGGCGATGGTGTATATAAGTTAGATTATAACAAGGTATTGGAAGAGCATATCAAGAAGGGTGCTGATATTACAATCGTATGTAAGGATATCAATCCGGAAGAGGATGATGTCAGCAGATTCGGTGTTGTGAAGTACAATGAAGATATGCAGGTTACGGATTTCGAGGAAAAGCCACTTATTGCACAGACTTCAACCGCTTCTATCGGTGTATATGTAATTCGTAGAAGACAGTTGATTGAATTATTGGAATCTTGTGCAAAGGAAGGCAGAACGGACTTTGTTAAAGACATTCTGATTCGCTATAAGAATGTTAAGAAGATCTATGCATATAAGATGGATGAGTATTGGAGAAACATCGGAACGATTGAGTCTTACTATAAGACGAATATGGACTTCCTACAGAAGGATATTCGTGATTACTTCTTCAGACAGTATCCGGATGTATACTCTAAGGTAGAAGATTTACCACCGGCAAAATATAATGGGGATGCCGTGGTGAATAACAGCTTGATTGCAAGCGGATGTATTGTGAACGGAACAGTAGAGAATTCTGTATTGTTTAAGAAGGTATATGTGGGTAATAATTGTGTGATTCGCAATTCGATTATTTTGAATGACGTTCATATTGGGGATAATTGTGTCATTGAGAATTGTATTGTGGAGAGTCGCGATACACTAAGAGCGAATACGATTCACACTGCAGAACCGGGTCAGATTAAGGTTGTAGTGGAAAAGAATTTCCGCTATGCACTATAGTTCTTTTTGGTAGAAGGTTATAACAAATTTTTGAGAAGGGGTGTTAGAATGGAGATAACAGATATCAGATTAAAGAAGGTAGCAAAGGAAGGCAAGATGAAAGCAGTTGCATCTATTACATTAGATAATGAGTTTGCAGTGCATGACATCAAAGTAATCGAGGGGGAAAAAGGTCTTTTTATTGCAATGCCTAGCAGAAAAGCTGCAGATGGGGATTACAGAGATATCGCTCATCCAATCAATCAGAGTGCACGAGAGAGAATCCAGTCTATGATTTTAGCTGAGTACGAGAAAGCACTTACTGAGGAAGAATAATTATGGGGAACGGCAAGCCGAAGATTTATATCTTCGGCTTGTTTTTTATGTGAAGGGATTTTGTTGAAGTGGTATTCTTTCTTGTATCGATATTTTTTCATTGGAATTATTGTGAAAAAATGGTACAATGTACGCGAAAAGTTAGGAGGATGAAAAAATGGCAAGAGTAAAAGCAGTAATTTTGGCGGCAGGAAAAGGAACAAGAATGAAATCGGAACTACCAAAGGTAATCCACGAAGCATTAGGAAAACCTATGGTGAAGTATTCAATAGACGCGGCATTAGAGGCTGGTGCAAAGGAAGAGGATGTCTGTTTGGTTGTAGGACACAAAGCAGACATGGTAAAGGAAGTAGTTGGTCCGAATGTGACATATGTTTTGCAGGAAGAACAATTAGGAACCGGACATGCAGTGAAGTGCGCAAGTTCATTTATCGGAGAAGAAGGACTTACGATGGTTCTTTGTGGTGATACACCACTGATTACAGGGGAAACCTTAAAAGCGTTGGTTCAGGTACATCAGGAAGAAAAGAATGCAATTACGGTCTTGACAGCAAAGGTAGATGACCCAACCGGATATGGACGTATTATCAAAGATATGTGGGGTAAGTTTGTAAAAATCGTAGAGCAAAAGGATGCTACATTAGAGGAACAGCGTGTGGATGAGATTAATTCCGGAATGTATATATTTGATTCTGCAATTCTTTCGAAAGCGCTTTCTATGCTTACGAATGATAATGCACAAGGCGAGTATTACCTTACAGATACTATAGAGATTGTAAAGTCACAAGGTTTTGGAGAAGTTGCAACGATGGTAATCAAAGACGTTGATGAGATTCGAGGGGTGAATTCTCCGGAGCAGTTAAAAGAAGCAGAAGAGATATTAAAAAACAGATAATATGTTTGAATTATTTAAAAGGAAACAACAAGGGGACAAGATTATGAAATTGATTGTTGGTCTGGGAAACCCTACAAAAAAATACGAAAATACAAGACATAATGTTGGATTTGATGTCATAGATTATATTGCAAAGGAATATAATATTGGTGTTGATGAAGCGAAACACAAGGGATTATACGGAAAGGGAAAGATAGAAGGACAGAGTGTTATTCTATTGAAGCCTATGACGTATATGAACTTAAGCGGTGAAAGTGTAGTTGCGGTTGCTAACTATTTCAAGATTCTACCGGAAGATATTATTGTAGTGTATGATGATATCAATCTCGATGTTGGAAAATTAAGAATTCGCGAAAAAGGCAGTGCAGGTGGGCATAATGGAATTAAGAATATAATCGCACATCTTGGTACACAGGAATTCCCGAGAGTACGTGTCGGTGTTGGTATGAAACCGCCAAAGATGGATTTGGCAGATTATGTGTTGTCTCATTTTTCAAAGCAGGAGAAGGAAACTTTGGATGCTGCTTACGACAATGCATGCAAAGCAGTTGCACTTATGGTCATGGATGATATTCCAAAAGCAATGAATGATTTTAATGGGAAATAAAGTAGTTGTCTTACATTTTGTAAAGACAAAAGGAGAAAAGGAAGTAATATGGAAACTTTGTTGGCTCCCTTTCGGTTGAGCGTTATCAAGCAACAGTGTGAAGCTGCTGCGACATCCGGGAACATGCCGGTAGAGATTTGCGGAACAGATGGATACGGCAGATATTATACGATGGACGCAATTTCAGAGAATCGTTTGAAGCTGATTGTGACATACAATGAAGATCGGGCAAAAGAGATTGTGAATGATTATCGTTTCTTTGATAGGAATGTCATGTATTATCCGTCTAAGGATGTTCTTTTCTATAGTGCAGATATTCACGGTCATACGATCTTAAGGCAGCGTATGGAAGTGGTAAAAGCACTGATTGAAGGAACGGCTACTACTGTGGTTCTTTCAATTGATGCATTGCTGAACAAGATGATAACGCCGGACGCAATTAAAATGAATATTGTAACATTTACTGTAGGCAAGACACTTGATCTTGAAAAGATGAAAGAGCGTCTGATTTCTTTGGGCTATGAAAGAAATGATTGGGTAGATGGAGTAGGGCAGTTCTCGATTCGAGGAGGTATTCTTGATATCTTCCCGATGAGTAGTGAGTGCCCTTTTCGTGTTGAACTTTGGGGGGAAGATATAGATAGTATTCGAAGTTTTGACGTGGAAAGTCAACGAAGTATTGAAAACGTAGAATCGCTTAGCGTGTATCCTGCGGCAGAGATGATATTAGATACGGCTCGTATTGAAAGAGGAATCAAAAAGATTGAAAAAGAGCACAAACAATATGCAAAGAAATTAAAGGATGCATTCCGGACAGAAGAATATGCAAGAATCAATCGGGAGATTGCATCTTTAAAGGAAGAGCTACAGTATTTTCACAGTGCGATGGGCATTGATGGATATATTGGATTTTTCTATGAAGAATTGTGTAGTTTTATGTCATATATGCCAGAGGATACATTTTTTATTGTAGACGAGCCGGAAAAAGTTGTAGAAAGAGCAAATGCATGTCAGATTGAATTTCGTGAGAGCATGATGAGCAGATTGGAAGGTGGATATATCCTTCCGGGTCAGGTGGACGTGTTATTTGATTATAAAGAAATTGTTGCAAAGTTGGCACTTCGAAATACAGTATGTTTTAGTATATTAGGTAAGTCGGAGTCTTCTTTTGATGTAAAGACGCGGATTGATTTTGAAACAAAAATGGTGCCGACATACCATCATAATTTTGAAATGCTTTTGAAGGATATCAAGAACTGGAAAAAACAGAATTATCGTATTTTGTTATTTTCACCATCGACAACAAGAGGAGAGCGATTAGCAAAAGATTTGCAAAATCAAGGCGTAAATTGCTTCTTTTCTGCAGATGGTTCACGTCTTTTGCAGGAAACAGAAATGATGATTACGACAGGTCGCTTACAGGCCGGTTTTTTGATACCGGATATTCGATTGGTTGTTCTGACGGAAGGAGATTTGTTCGGACAAAAGAAAACGAGAAAGCGTATCAAGAGAAAACCGCTTTATTCAGGAGAGAGAATCAAAAGCTTTGATGATCTGAATATCGGAGATTATGTGGTACATGAAAAGCATGGTCTGGGAATATATCTTGGAATTGAAAAGATAGAGGTTGATCAGGTTGCGAAGGATTATATTTCAATTGAATATAGCGGCGGTGCGAAGCTGTTTATTCTTGCATCACAGCTTGATCTGATTCAAAAATATGCTTCGAAAGAAAGCAAGAAACCAAAGCTCAATAAGCTTGGTGGTACAGAATGGGAGAAGACGAAAAGTAAAGTTCGGGGGAAGGTGCATGAGATTGCCAAAGAATTGGTAGAACTATATGCAATCAGACAGTCGAAAGAAGGATATGCATTTTCTGCTGATACAGTATGGCAAAAAGAATTCGAAGAAATGTTTCCGTTTGAGGAGACAGAAGATCAGTGGAAAGCAATCGAAGATACAAAGAAAGATATGGAAAGCACAAGGATTATGGATCGACTTGTGTGTGGTGATGTCGGATATGGCAAGACTGAAGTTGCAATCAGGGCAGCATTTAAAGCCGTACAAGACGGCAAACAGGTTGCATATCTAGTGCCGACCACAATATTAGCACAGCAGCATTTTAATACGTTTCAGGAACGTATGCAGGACTTTCCGGTGAATGTTCGTATGTTATCCAGATTTCTTTCTGCAAAAGAGCAAAAGAAGGTTTTGGATGAATTGAAAAAAGGTCAGGTTGACATTATTATCGGAACACACAGATTGTTGTCGAAGGATCTTGATTATCGGAATCTTGGCTTGCTGATTATTGATGAGGAACAGCGGTTTGGTGTAACGCACAAAGAAAAAATCAAGCAGATGAAAAAGGATGTGGATGTATTAACACTTACAGCTACACCGATTCCGAGAACGCTTCATATGAGTTTGATTGGTATCCGGGATATGAGTCTTTTAGAAGAACCTCCGGTTGATCGAAAAGCGATTCAGACGTATGTGCTTGAGTACAATACAGAATTGGTGAAAGAGGCGATTTTTAGGGAATTGTCTCGTGGTGGTCAGGTGTATTACGTCTATAACAGGGTGAACACGATTGCTGATATGGCGGCAGATTTGTCGAAGCTTATGCCGGATGTAAGGATTGCATATGCACATGGTCAGATGAAAGAAAAAGAATTAGAAGACGTAATGTTTGCATTTATTAACAAGGAAATTGATGTGCTGGTGACAACAACAATTATCGAAACAGGATTGGACATTTCGAATGCGAACACAATGATTATTCATGATGCAGAGAATTTTGGGTTGTCGCAGCTATATCAGCTTAGAGGACGTGTCGGAAGATCAGATAAAAATGCGTATGCCTTTTTGATGTACAAACGAGACAAGATGCTAAAAGAGACTGCAGAGAAACGCTTAAAGGCGATTCGTGAATTTACAGATCTTGGTTCAGGATTTAAGATCGCGATGCGAGATTTGGAGATTCGTGGAGCGGGCAATCTGCTCGGGGCAGATCAGTCCGGACACATGGAAGTAGTCGGATATGATTTGTATTGTAAAATGCTAAATGAAGCCATTTTGATGCAAAAAGGAGAAGAGGTGGTTAAGGAGTTTGATACTACAATAGATCTTCCGATTGATGCGTTTATTCCTTCTACGTATGTGAAAAACGAATTGGTGAAGTTAGAATTATACAAAAGAATTTCAGGCGTGTGGACAGACGAAGATTATGAGGATATGTTAGATGAATTGACTGACCGGTTTGGTGACCCAACCTATGAGGTGTTGAATTTATTGATGATTGCGAAGATACGTGCAAAATCACATGAAGCAGGTATTACGGCAATTTCTTATAAAAACGGAAAGGTTCAGATTGAGATGGCAGCCAATGTGAGGGTCAAAGTCGAGCTTTTAGAGCCATTTTTAGACAAGTATCTGAATAACATTCGTGTGGTGACATCCGGAAATCCTGGATTTTTGATTGATTTGGAAAAGAAAAGTATCAAGAACTTTGTCAAAGATTTGGAAGCGATTATTGCAGATATCAATGAGTTGATTGAAAAATAAAAATATAGTATACTTTTTGTATCGTTTTTTCGCAGAGGATGGATTATGGAAAAGAAAACAGAAGAAAAGAAAATGAATTGGAGCCGTGTTGCAACGGTAATTGGAATTGCAATTGTTTTGGTGGTGGCATTTATTGCACTATGGAAATTATCGGGTGAGGATAAAAAACCTTCTAATCAGCTTGTGTTTACTGTCGGAACGGAAGAGGTATATCTGGATGAAGTGAATTTTTGTATTTTGCAAAATGTAATGAATCTGGGCATTACCGCACAGAGCATGGAAGGTGTGAAAGCTGATAATGGGATAGATGCAGCAGATTACTATAAGGATGAGATAAAGCAGCTTATTATGGATTATAAGGTTGCGTATCAGATTGCAAAGAAGCAAGGTCTTAGTGTGACGGAAGAAGAGAAGGCGTTAATCCAAAAAGATGTAACAACATATCTTGGAAAAGTGGATGCCAGATTACTGAATTATTATGGCGTTGATAAAGATATAATAGAAGAAATCTATACGCAACGTTATCTTGGTCATAAGGTGGAAAAGGAAGCTGTGTCTGATTTAAAGATTGAAGATGACAAGTATTGTGCAGTGTATATGTTGCTTTTCCCGAAGATTGAAATGGAGGCGGACGGAAGTTATGTGACGTTGGAAGACGGAGAGACACCGATTATGCTTTCTGATGATGAGATTAATAAGAGAAAAAAAGATGCAGATGAGGCACTTGTGAAGTTGAAGGACGGAGCAGAGATAGAAGCGATTGCCAAGGAATATGGAGTAGAAGCATTCTCTTCTGAGGAACGCAACCTTGCAAAGAGCTTCGGAGAGCCGTTTTCTAAATATACGACAACATTGAAAACAGGTGAGTATAGTCCGGTCTTAGAGACGGAAAGTTGTTACGCAATTCTTAAAATGGTTGAGGAGAATAATCAGGAATTGGCGGATCAGATTATTAGTCATTATCGTGCAGATAAGGAAAAAGAGCTCTTGCAAGAAAAAAGAGCGGAGTGGAGACGTGAGCTCGGTGTTAGTGATGAGCCGGTCTTTAGCGGAAAAGTGTGGGAACAGATTTCCTTGTATGATTATGTGTCGGGAATGGAGGAATAGGATATGCAGTTGAAAAAAAGATTGCTGTTAGTTTTGCTTTGTTTTTGCTGCGTGATGCCACTATTTGCGTGTCAACGTAATGAAAAAGAGGAGCCTGCAAAGGTTGTATACAAATACGGCAAATATACGATTTCATATGGAGAATTCTTCGTATATGCAAAAACAGTGGAAGAAGATTATGTGAAAGCATATGGCAATGGTATATGGAGTTTGGAATTGTCAACAGATGATGGGAAAAGCAGTCTCAAGGAAGTCACTGTGAAGGATATAATCGGTAATATCAATCGCGTGAAAGTGTTAGTGGGACAGGCTGAGGATTTGGATATTACGTTAAGTGATAAGGAAAAACAAGAAGCCTTGGAAAGTGCGGAAACATTTTTTGCAGGATTAACGGATCGTGACAAAAAAGAGACGGAAGTAACAAAAGAGTTAGCAACCCTGGTGATTGAAGAGAATATGCTTGCTAAGAAGGTATACGACAAAGTGATTTCGGAGCATGAATTTGAAATTTCTGAAGAACAGGCACGCATGACAACGTTTTGTGATATGGTGTTTGAGTGTTATCGGGTTAAGCAAGATGGTTCTGTGGAAGCTTATACTGATGAGAAAAAAGCAACACAGCTAGAGAAAGCGAATGAAGCATTAGCGACGCTCGCAGAAGACTCTGACATGACATATGAGATGATTATAGATAAATATGATTTGAAATACGCAGGAACCTATACGATGTCTCGTGGTGAATTGGTTGAGGAATATGGCGAATCCATTACGGATAAAGTGCTTGCATTATCTAATGATGAGGTCAGCGTTGTGATTGAGAGTGAGTATGGCTATCACATTTTTAAAATGCTGCAGTCAAAAGATGAAGAACTTACAAAGAAGAATAAAGCTACAATCATAGAAAATATGCAAAAAGAGTATTTTAATGAAGTCTTCAAAGATTGGTCGAAAAAATATGAAGCAAGATTCAATTACGAAGAAGATGTGAATAAAGAATTGATAGGGAACTTCCCGTTTACGTCTGCTCAATAGTAATAAAAAAGAAGCGCAAATGTGTGATACACTTCGCGCTTCTTTTTGGTTGCGTATTCTTACATACCCTCAGTTGCCATTAATGCTATAGTAGCAATGACTGAAATGATACATATTACAATACCAATGATTGATGTAATTAAACCGGCTGTTGCTGTGCCTGGTTTGCTTCCTGTAGATAATGGTTTTTGCATTACGCTACAGATGATACCGATAATACTGAATATGATGTTACCACAACAACAACATCCTGTGATAATACTCAAGATACCTGTGATCAAAGAAATTGTCGCCATGGTTGTTGAGTCGGTTGATGTTGTGCTGGTAGATGTGTATGTACTAGAGTATGTGCTAGAGTAAGTATTAGAATCTGAACTAGCATATGTTGGTGCGCTTGGAACAGAAAAACTATCCATTGCACTGTTGCTTGAAGATGTTGTATAGATTGGAGTCTCTTCAATCTTCTTCTCTTGTGCAGGGTTGGTTGCTGCATTGTTCGCTTGTTCATAAATACTTGCTGTGCTTGGTTCCTCTACCGGAGTAGGTTCAGCTGCAGGAGTAGGTTCAGCTGCAGGAGCAGACTCAGCTGCAGGAGTAGGTTCAACCGCTTTCTCTTGCTCAGGAGCAGGAGTTGGTTCCGGAGTTGAAGGACCACCAATTACATAATCTGTAGAAAAGTTATTGTTTTCATCCATAATATATTCTCCTTTTGTATAATTTCTTTCCTGTATAGTAATATATCATTTTTGGTGTCAATGTGTAAAGAATTATATGATATTTTTTGGGAAGAAAATGAAAAGAGATGTCAGGTGGTTTTTTGCAAGCATGTGTGATAGAATAAAAAAACAAAGTAAGAAGGTAGGCCTTTTTGATTATGACAAAACAACCGTTACATTATGATAATTTGAAAAAGGATTTTATAGCGATTAACATTATGCTTGTTGTGTCAGGATTCGTTATGTTTGGTTATATTATGTTACAGAAATTAGGGATTATCCCGACAATGCCGTGTGTGATGCATGATGCACTTCGTATCTATTGTCCCGGATGTGGTGGGACAAGAGCGTTGTTTGCTTTGCTGCAAGGAGATTTGTTGCATTCTCTTTATTATAATCCGGCAATTGTAATGGGTCTTGGTTGGTTTTTGCACTATGAAATTGGCGTAATACGCACGTTGCGCAAAAGAGACGGAAGAAGGTACTATTGCACAAGTTATACGCCATGGATTGTGTGTGGTGTGATTTTGTTGATTTTTCATATAGTAAGGAATTATTTGTTGGTTGGAATGGGTTTTGATATGTTGCAGGATTTTATTCCGAGATAGGTGAGTAGTAAATTGCTTGATTTTTTTGAAAAAATGTTTTAGTATATAACAGTCCGAGTGATGAATTAAGCAGTTGTGGCGGAATGGCAGACGCGCTAGATTCAGGTTCTAGTGGTAGTGATACCGTGTGGGTTCAAGTCCCATCAACTGCATTGTAGCACAAAAAAGCAGGGAAACCTGCTTTTTTTGTGCTAGAAGCAGAGCGGTCCTTGAGCCCATGGGCTCAAGGTCTCCGCTTCGCTCCGGTCGGCGCAAAGCCGACGTCCACCGGACGTCGTGCGCCCCATCAACTGCAAGAAAGGATGAACCCAAGGGTTCAAGGTCTCCTCGACATAAATGTCTCGTCGGTCGGTTCGACGGGAAAAGGTTCACCGAACCTTTTTCTGATACCGTCTCACCCCATCAACTGCAGAAAAGTTTGAGCCCATGGGCTCAAGGTCTCCGCTCCGCTCCGGTCGGCGCAAAGCCGACGTCCACCGGACGTCGTGCGCCCCATCAACTGCATTCCGCCGGTTTTTGGTTTTCGGGTAGTTCCCACAGTTTTCCCACAAAAATACAAAACGACTATTTTAACGATATGTGACAGCATTTTATGCTTTAAGAAAAGGCAAAATGCTATCATTATATGCTTTATAATAAAGCATTATAAACAAGCACTTTTTGATGGACTGAAAAGAGTTAAAGCACTGGTTGTTTTTGATTTATTTTTAGTTATATCCGAGGGGGTTTAGGGGCGGTGGATGTCCAGTGAACATCCGTTTAGCGCGGACCGGAGTGGAACGGAGATGCTTCCCCTGATCAGTAGCATCGTGATACACGATGCGTATCTGGCAAACACACCGGTAGAAGTGACATAAAAAGTATGGAAGAATTGTTTTGCTATGAAATTGGGATTGTCTGTGGTATCATTTTTTTAGATGTAAATTTGAAAGAGAGAAAACTTTGAATTTGACGGGGAACTATTATGGGAAAAGTCATAACGATAAACAATTGGTTTGATGGTCCAATGACAGGACTTGTTTATTTTGATGACATTGTTTGTATTTATGAAAGAGTATTTGATGAAAAAAAGGATGATTA
>SVEJ01000061.1 GCA_015057435.1 Lachnospiraceae bacterium | reverse complement strand
AATAATAGGATATGAATTAATCAATGCTACCTATAATGAAGAAAATAACACTATAACCTTTGAATCGGACAGTTTTTCGCACTATGCAATCGTATCGAAAGGAATAGGTGAAGGCGAAAATGTTTATCACATAGATCTTGGTACCGGTTCCTGGACCGTTGGTGATGTAATCGTTTCTGCACCTGAAGGTATGAACGGTGTGGTATCGCTGCTTGATACAGAGACTATTCCTACGGAAATGTTGGCGAACTTTGATCCCGAGACTATGGATATTACCCTAACAGCAGGTGACGGTTTTGTGATCTATCTGGAAATCGACGAAAACGGCAATACCACATTGGCATCTACCCGTGATGGAGTAGAGCTGCCACCTTACGGAGAGACTTTGACCTTTGCGGTAGTAGCAAAACCCGGAAATACCGGTGGCGGAAACCCAGGTGGTGACAGCGGTAATGGCAGCGGAAACGGAAGTGACAGCGGCAATGGAAGCGGAAGTGACAGCAGCAACAACAATGACAGCGATAACAACGATAATAGTGGTACCGGCGGTAATGGAAGTAGTGATCAAGACAGCAATGATGCAACACAATCATATCTGCCGACAGGTGCTCTGTTTGAGGTGAATGGTGCCAAATATAAAGTTACTGAAGCTGATACGAAGACCCGAACATTTTCTGTATCCTTTGTAAAAGTGCTATCTAAGAAGGTAAAGACATTCAAAGTACCTACATCGGTCACTTATAACGGTGTGAGTTATCAGGTAGTCAGCATTGGAAAGAAAGCGTTTATGGGATGTAAGAAGTTAAAGACAATTTCTATTGGAAGTAATGTAAAGACAATTAATGACAAAGCATTTTATAGTTGTAGCGTCTTGAAAAGCATCACAATTCCGTCTTCGGTAACGAAGATTGGAAAAGAGGCCTTTGCAAAGTGTAAGAAGCTTTCGAGTATTAAGATTAAGTCTAATAAACTAACTGCAGGTAAGATTGGAAAGAATGCGTTCAAAGGTATCAAGTCGAATGCAACATTCAAGGTTCCAAAGAAAAAAATGAAAGCATACAAAGCGATGCTGAAAAAGAAAGGTGTAGGTAAGAAGGCCAAGTTTAAGAAGCTTTGATTATGAAATTATAGAAGCAATATGAATGTATTGGAGGGAGTTTTATGAATATCAAGTGGCTTCTTGATTAGAGAAAAAGTCGGAGAATGTATGATGACATTCCCCGACTTTTTCTATGTTTCACATAACAAATTATTTTTTCATAGGATTATTATTTTCTGCGAATCGACTATGAATGGTACTAATAATTTATGAGATGTGTTAATGTCTATGTAGCGATTGACAATTTATTTCTTTAAACATATCATGAAAAGGAATCATTCAACAATATGTTTAGAAAGGGCAATTGCATGAGGGTAAACTTCCAAGAAGTACTACAAGCACTCGAGGGTGCAGGCATAGAAATTGAATACTATTATGACACCAAGAATCAGGAAATCCTAATGATATTTGATGGTATGATTAATGGTGAGTATAATCCGGAACTTATGGAAGAGATAAGGGAAGGATTGGTTACGGATTTTATCCCATTGCCTGGGCAATATGATATTAATGAATATCGTATGATGGAAAGCTTCATTTATGAATTACCAGCTGGTAGAGCCCAAGATGTTTTGGAACAGGCGATTAGAGGAAAAGGAGCATTTCGTAGATTCAAGGATTGCTTGTACAATCTAGGATTGGAAAAGAACTGGTATGAATATCGCGATGCTGCATACGAGCAAATTGCAAGGAACTGGTGTGAAAAGTTTGGATTAGAAATAGAGGAATAGGTATCACAGATGGTGGAGAAGAAACTTGTTGTTAAATGAGAAGAGTTGGGTTTGTAATTGTTCCGTACATAATAAGCCGGATGTTTGACAAGGAAGTGGACATTGCAGGCTCAAAAGTGGACATTCGGAAGAAATAATTGTGGTTTTAGCCAGAGAGTTTTATCGTACACCTAATATATTACAATAAGAATCAAGATAGAGATTATTCTATTTTGGTTCTTATTTTTTGAAAACAAAAGTCAAGTTTACGAATGTGAGGAGGTCGGTGAATATGGCATTTTATGATTGGAATCAGGATGGCAAGAAGGATTGGCAGGATAATTATATTGAATATAACATTTATAAGCGTTCAACAAGTAATGGGAATCAATCTTATTCGTCTGGTGATGGTTCGTCATTTAAGGCGTTTGTTGCTGTTGTGATATTTTTTCTAATGGTGTGCGGTGTGGTTAATCTGTGCACGCCAAAGTGTATTGTGGACGGATGTAACAGTGAACGTGAGGAGGGAAGCAGCTATTGTTATTACCATAAGAATAGTGCAGTTTATAAGAACCATTTGAAGCATTCCAGTAGAACATCTACCTATAATAGCTCAAGCAGTGCGAGGGATACCAGTACTTCGACCACATCCTCTACAGTAAGTAATAAGTCTTCGTACAATAGTAGCACGAAACAATCTTCCTATAGTGACACGAAGACATCCAATTCCGGAACATCATCTTATAGCAAGAAATCTTCTCACAGTACTGACGATGATCCGTATGATGTAAAAAGTTACTCTGATGCGGAGGATTTCTACTATGACAATTATGATGACTTTTGGGATTATGAGGAAGCGGAAGATTATTATAATGAGTATGGGGAGTAGAGTTTGAAAAGTGTGCAATTCTTATTTTTTAGTATTATGTCAGTTATAAAATATGATTGGAGGTAATTATGATTTTATGGACAATACAACACAAGAAAGTATACGAGAAATTGTTAGAAAATGGTGTTGTTCGAGGTACACCAATGTATATAGCACTCGAAGATTTTAAAGAAGCGTATGAGTGGATGGCGGTTCAAATGAGAAAACGTATTGGTAATCCTCCGGAAGATGCTGTATATCCTATGTGGGCGTGGTATCAGTGGGAAGGGAAACGTAAAAGACCAGACATGCGAGTTCATGGACGAGGTTGGAGTGAGAAAGGAACACCTATTGTACTTTTAACGCTTGATGTACCGGATCGTTGTGTATTGCTTTCTGACTTTGACTATTGGCATGTTGTTTTGAATAATGGAGAAATTATATTTCCATACAATGAGTTTAAGTACTATTCAAAAGAAGAAAGGGAAAAAAGCTGGGAGAACATATTTGATATAAGTTGTTCATTTGACGGAGAGGAGCATCATTTTTTGTCTACACAGGCAACTATGTGGGAAATTAAGGCTGAGTGGGTGGTAAAGGTTGAACATTTTGTTTCGCGGTAGATTCTGTATGTCAATATAATATTAGCATAAGTTTGAAGTTTGAATTGAAGCGTGATGTATTTTCAAAACGCGTTTTGGGGAATGTGAAACAAACTCTACTTTCATTCTACACGGATAAATTGAAAAGATACGAATTTGCTGTAGAATGAGTATAGCAAGTGACGGAGGGTAAGGTATGAGAGACTATAGTTTTGGAAATTACACTTTATAAACGATTTCAGCTTTTAGAATCAGAAACTATGTTATGTCCAGATTGTAAGAAGGAAGCAATTTGAAATCAACAGAATAAAAGAGTATAATACTACAAGTGGTGCAATGAATTGTGTTGGAGGAAGGTGATGTAATGAGGAAGAAATATGAAGTTTCAGAACTGGGCGATATGCTGATATATCAGAATGAGAAGGGTGATACCAAGGTAGATGTTTACTTTTTTGAGAAAGATATATGGATGAGCCAGGCAGCAATTGCTCAGATGTATAACACTACTCCGCAGAATATCACCATGCATATTAAGAATATTTATGCGGATGGTGAATTGGACGAGAGTTCAACTTGTAAGGAATTCTTACAAGTTCAAACAGAAGGTACAAGACAGATAAAGCGTAATAAGAAGCATTACAATTTTCGTATGATTCTTGCAGTCGGATATAGGGTGCGTTCCAATGTTGGCGTTCATTTTAGAAATTGGGCTACGGAAATACTAGAAGAGTATACCAGAAAAGGTTTTGCTATGAATGATGAGCGACTGAAGAATCCGAAGCAGTTTGGCGAAGATTATTTTGATGAACTTTTAGAAAGAATTCGTGAAATCCGTGCTTCTGAAAAGAGATTTTATCAGAAGATATGTGAAATATATAAAACATCCATTGACTATAGTAGCAGAGATGAAGAGGCAAAAACATTCTTTAAAACAGTACAGAATAAGATTCATTATGGCGTACACGGTCATACTGCTGCAGAGTTGATAATGCAAAGGGCGGATGCAACAAAGGATAACATGGGGTTGACTGTGTTTGAAGGAGCTAAGGTTCGAAAAAAAGATGTGGATATTGCAAAGAATTATTTGAATGAGGAAGAAATGTCAGAGCTCAACCGAGTAGTTACTATGTATTTGGATTTTGCAGAAGATCAAGCGAGAAGACATATTCCGATGTATATGAAAGATTGGGAAGAAAAGTTAAATTCCTTTTTGAATATGACAGGAAGAGAAGTGCTTTTCGGAGCTGGATGTGTGTCGGCTGATCAAGCGAAGAAATATGCATTAAAGCAGTATGAAATCTACGATGAGCATAGGTTGCAGATGCAAGAAGAGTCCGTTGTGGATGAGTTGATGCAGAGTGCAAAAGATATCAAAGAAGGAAAGAAGTAAGAGAACGCTATGAACCAAAATATCCGGTTTTTTGGAATACTATGAAGACTTATTGTATGAGGATATTGTTACAAGTCTTGATAGTGATAAATATTTTGTGGAAGATGTTGAAACGGTATTTGTATCAAAAGAGTATGTAGATGAATTACAGTATAATTCAATGTCTAATATATATTTTGGATATGCGCTTGATGAAATACAAAAGCAGTTTACCGGTTCAAAATTTGTATTTGCCCTTGGTGATGATGGACAGACAACGGTTAAAGAATTTGAAAAATATGAGGAGGATAATTTTGAACAAGTAATTAAGAATGTTGTGACCGGAGCAGGAGTAATATTAGTTTGTGTTACTGTATCTGTGATTGCAGGAGCATCCGGAGCAACAGCTGTTAGTATGATATTTGCAGTTTCAGCAAAAACTGGAACGGCGGTGGCTGTATCAGATGCAGTTATTAGTGGAGTATCAACTGGTATAGTAAAGGGAATAGAGACCGGCGATTTTGATGAAGCGATGGATGCAGCAATGCTTTCAGCGAGTGAGGGATTCAAGTGGGGAGCAATTACCGGATGTGCGACCGGTGGAGCAGTTGAAACATTCACTTTAATCAAGGGTGCAAAGTATTTGAGTCTAAATGAGGTTGCTTTGATACAAAAAGAATTGGGTTATCCGGCGAGTGTTATAAAGCAGTTTCACAACATGGATGAATACAAAGTTTTTAAAAATGCGAATTTAAAGACAGAGATACATTTGATAAAATCCGAAAAGAGTTTTGGAAAGCTATGGCATCATATTATATGTAAAAGAGGTATTAGTTATGGAGCATAAGAAAATACAATTTAAGTATCATCCTAATGTATGGGATATGAATATTTTTTATGAAGCCAAAGAAGGGGAATATCTTACATGCGAGTGTTGTGGTAGAGAAACCAAATACGCTTATGAAACAATGTATTCAACTGAGGATGTTGAATGTTTGTGTCCTGAGTGTATTGCATCAGGCGATGCTTCAAAAAAATTTCATGGAGAGTTTGTTCAATCGGCTGAGGATTTCAAGGTCAATGATGAGAGTAAGAGAGAAGAATTATATTGCAGAACACCAGGATATATGAGTTGGCAAGGTGAGTATTGGCTTGCATGTTGTGAAGATTATTGTGCATTCATTGGAGATGTTGGAACAAAGGAATTAGAAGAAATGGGTATAGCTGATGAAGTTTTTGCTGAGTTTATTGAGCGTGGTGGATATGAGGATGCACGTAAATATATGGTAAAAAAAGGATATACCGCAGGATATTTATTTCAGTGTTTACATTGCAAAAAGTATCATTTGTGGGTAGATGCAGATTAGATAAAAAATTAAAATGGTATTCAAACTGTAAAGTGACATAAATGATAATTTATAATGTATTATTAGTTTTGGTTAATATAGAAAGTAAAATCGGTGAATTAAAAAAATGCACATTATGTTCACGTTACGACGGATTGGAAGGGTTTGGAAAAACCATCGTTTCCAGCAGAGAGTTTTATCGTACACCTAATATATTACAATAAGAATCAAGATAGAGATTATTCTATCTTGGTTCTTATTTTTTGAAACAAAGGGGGAGTTAAGATGGGCAATATAAAAGTAATATCAGAACAATGTATGGGGTCGGAATTTGAGATGCCTTATGAGGAATATGTGGATCTATGTGACAATTTAAGCACTAGGTTAAAAGTGCCATTTGGTAAACTGATTAGAACTATAATCAGAGAAGAAGAGAATGTGCTATTTTCTCCGGTCGCATTACTAGAAGCTTTGGTAGCGTTGGTTCATATGACAGAAGGAGATACGAGAGCACAAATCACGGAGAACCTGGGGTTAGATGATAATTTGCTGAATCTGTGTGGTTTTCTGGAATATATGGCAACCCATGATCTTTCAGAACATTCGACGTGCAATGTTGCTACTTCCATGTGGTTAAATGAACTAATGCATGTGAATGATGAGTCTGTCAAGGCATTATGCGGAAAAATGAATACATCAGCTTATGCAGGGAAGATGGGAAGTGATGAGTTTAACAAAACTGTTCAAAAGTGGGTTGACGAGAATACGGGGAATATGCTTACAGAGGAAGTGAGTGATATAAGTTTGGATGTCGACACCTTCCTTGCACTCTTTTCAACCTTATACGTGAAGACAAGTTGGTGTCATGCATTTGATGAAGAGAGCACTTCTAGTGGTACATTTTTCTCGTCTACTGGAGAAAATGTGGAGTGCGAATATATGGATAAAGAATGCAATTGTGGTATTTATAGGGGGGATACTTACAGTGCAATCAGCCTTGAATTAGAAGATGATTATGAAATGACTTTTGTGCTACCAACACAGGGGAATACGATAGAAGAGTTGTTGGATTCAAGTTCTTGTATGGACTTTTTGCTGACAGGAAAAGGAGCGGTTGGAACGTACGCGAGTGTTCATATGCGAATTCCTAAGTTTGATATAAAGAGTAAACTCAATATCAAAAAGTATATGACGGATATGGGAATGTTAGATGTGTTTGATGTTACCAAGGCAAACTTTCTTCCAATTGCAATTAATATGAACGATTTGTGCGTTTCAAATATAGAGCAAAATACGCGATTAACAATAGATGAAGAGGGAATCGAAGGCGCATCATATGTTGAAATTATAATGTACACAGGATGTCCAATGAGTCATGATGATTTAGAAGAGGTGGAATTTATACTAGATAGACCATTCATAGCAGCAGTTAGTAGATACAATATACCGTTGCTTGTTGCATCTGTTGGTGATCCGACAAAATGATGGCAAAACGGAAATCGCATCATGCTATCGTAAGGATCAAGAAGGAATACTCCAGAGAAAAAAGGTTTAAAAAGAGGTGAGGTCATGAGCACATTAGGTAAATTATATTCACCATATCAAAAGGATGAAAAAGATACAATGGAAGACTTTTATAGAGAATATTTATATGATGATACACGATATCTTTTTTGTGCCGGTAAATATTTTTCAAAAATAATATGTAGATGTGAGTGTTATATAAAGGAGGGCTTTAATTTTTTACTTACTTTTGAACCGATTGAAAAGATTACTATAGGAGATTTCTTGGTGGATGAAAGAGGTAATGAGTTTGTTGTCAGGTCGTTTGAAATGATAAGATTCATTGATGAGATTCCAGAATGGTATTTAAAAACAGTGTCGATTTTTGTTCAAGGGAAAAGCTATGCCATAGGAAGCTATTTGCGAAAAAAAGATTAGAGGAGGAACGTATTATGGAAGATTTACACGGTGTAAGATATATGTTTGAACACAGATTATTACCTGGTTGGTTTTTTGATGAAGGGAAACAATTGGTTGCTATGCTTTTACATGAAAAAAGCATTTTATTTGAATTGATTGATGACATCTTTACAAAAGAAGGAGTTGAAAATCCGTATAAGAAGGAAGATTTTGATGTCGATGCTGCAAAAATAACAGATGAGGTTATGATGCTTAAAATCATTTTTCCAGAGCCTGAGGATGTACCATTATGTTATTGTTCATATATGTTCTTCAATATGGATTTTGACAAGATTGATTATTTTTGTATAGAGCGAGCAGAAGATAATGATAGCACCTGCCCTTTTGTTTGTAGTTGGACTCAGGAAGGAAGTCATATCAATTATGGTAGGTGTTCGAGTGAAAATAATAATGATTTGATAATGTGTGCAGATATTTATATGAAAAAACAGTATGGTTTTACAAGAGATGAAGATATAGAAGAGGACTAGTAGAGGAGATTTTGATGAATGAAAGAAGTGCATTATGAAACGGAAATGGAATTTATTAATGAAGTGGTAGATGATTGTCTGTTGCATATGGCAAAAAAGGATAAAGAGTATATTATTAGAAATCCTCGCGTTTTAGATTATCATTTTACGTATTGTATGTATATTCGTAATCAATATATACATAATAGAGATTTTTCAAACGTATTGCTAGAAAAGACAGATGATGAACATGGTCTCACTCTGGCAGAGATTATGAAGGAATTAGAGAGATATGAGGTTACAGCGGAGCGAAAAAGTTTGTATGCGGATTTTGAAGCGCTCAAGACTTATGGAATAGACGTAATTAGTGAACAGAGAAGTCGAACGGTTTATTACAAGGTAGCTTCAAGAGAATTTGAACTTGCAGAATTAAAGCTTTTGGTAGATGCTGTACAGTCTTCGAAGTTTATTACAGAGAAGAAGTCCAATGAGTTGATTAAGAAGTTAGAAGGGTTTGCCAGCATACACGAGGCAAAGGACCTTCATCGTCAGGTATATGTGCATGGTCGTATTAAAACCATGAATGAAAGTATCTATTACAACGTGGATGAGATACATCAAGCGATTGGTAAAAATGTGCAGATTCGTTTTCAGTATTTCCAATGGAACGTGAAGAAGGAAATGGAGCTAAGACACGATGGTGCATTTTATCAGATTTCTCCTTGGCAGTTGATGTGGGATGACGAGAATTATTATTTGGTGGGTTATGATGCAAATGCAGGCAAGATTAAGCATTACCGAGTAGACAAGATGTTAAAGATTAGCCTGACAGATGACAAACGTGAAGGTCGTGAACTGTTTGAGAAATTTGACTTGGCTGCTTATGCAAAAAAGCATTTTGGAATGTTTGACGGAGAAGAACAGACTGTGAAGTTGGAATGTAAGAATCATTTCGCAGGTGTGATTATTGACCGATTTGGCAAGGATGTCAGCTTACGCAAAGTGGACGATGAGCATTTTTCTGTAAATGTAGATGTTGCAGTGAGAGCTAAGAGTTTAGAAAGTTTTCTGGAAACTGAAAATAAAAAAATTCCGGTAAGATTAAGAGGAAATGATATATCAAAAGCTATTGATATGTACAATAGTAAAAAGAATTCTGCGAGAAATATAGTTGTTTACCTAATGTGTGTATCGCTTGGGATGGAAAGATCGGAAATTCTCAACATGAAATGGGAAGATTTTGATTCAGAATTTAAGTATATCACTTTATACGGTAGAAAAATTGAAATAAATAATATGCTAAGAAGATATTTGCAGTTATTTAAGAAAGAACAAGGTAGAAAAAAAGGATATCTGTTTGTTGCATTGTATAATGGTAAATACAAAAAAGTTAATGAATCTACAATTAATGATGTGTTTAATGAATTCAAGAAGGTAGAAGAGTATGGAGATGTGTATTCACCTAAATTTCTGAAGAATTGCCTGATTCTTAGCATGTTTTATGACGGTTATTCAATAGAAGATATAATATATGTTACAAATATTGATATGAAAAACTTGGCGAAATATATTACTACAGAGATGATTGTAGAGAGAAGAAAGGGAACTATGAATTGGTCCAAGTTATATGATGGGATTTTATGTGAGGACTAATTGTACTGATGGGAGAAAATATATGTTAGAGAGAATAATAAACATAGAAAATGTAGTTGATGTAACCGAGGATGGTATTTTGTATAAAGATAGTTCAGGCATCACAAATAAAGTTTTATTTGATGAATGTAGGAAAAATTGGGTTGAATATGTTAATCAGGGAGGTTTTACGGACTGGCAAGGAAATACTGCAAGAATAACATTTGAACAGTCAAAGTGTATTGGAGAACGTAATATGATTGCAAAACCACCTTACATATTATTGTATAGTGATGTAAAATTAAAAATAGAAATGAAACCTGACAAATTTAAGAAACAGACTAAAGTACAAAGAGAATTTTTGGCGGTATTATATAATGTGGGTGGAGTTAATACTTTTGACATGACATAATGTTGAATTGTAGTAAATGACAAGGTGGAGCCTCGGCTCCACCTTATTAATCTTCAAGAGATACAATATATTTCATAAACTCCTTTTTAAAGTAAAATGCTCTGTTCTTGTCAGATATTTCTCGTTCGTAAATATTGGAATAGATAGGGTGATATGGTTTTGAATCCTTAGTACGAATTTGAATAAATTCACCACTGGCAGTATGTAAAGTTGCTCTATTGGATTCTGATAATTGTTGATTTAACTGTTCGCAAATGTTGTAATAGTCTGCTTCTAGCTGTTGAGCTAGTTCATAGTATTTTGGTAGTGATAAGTCTACTTGGATTGGAGCTAAATACATCCAGTCCGCGGGACTGCCATCCTTGCTGATTGGCACATATAATAATCGTTGAAATTTCTTGTATAACTTTGTGTCTTGAAATCTTCGTCTTGATAATAATTCATCTATGATGGATGCTGTTTGTGTGATAAACATCGTTTCTAGAGGTTTTCCGGTTCGGTCGCACTTGTTGGTTTTTAATTCGCCATCTTCAAAATCTAGAGTGGTGTTGGAAAGATTTAGTCCGATGGTCAGTTCTAAAAGTTGTCCGGTTTTCCCTTTGTTGATTTTCATCATGGCATCTTGAACTTGTTCAGGGGATAAGTATTCTTTGAAGGGAATATAGGCAAGTTTTTCTATTCTTGACTGTGCTTCGATAAGTTTCATGATTCAGATACCTCCTTAAAAAATTCGCTAATCTCAACATTAAGTACATTAGCAATCTGATTTAAAACAGATATGGACAAGCTTTTATTGCATCCTGCAGCCTCGATTTTAGAAAGATAGCTAATGCTGATTTGAGCCTGTTCTGCTAGTTGTACTTGGGTTAGTTTGGCTTGTTCTCTGTAATGTTTTATATTAGAACCTATAACACGATATAGGTCAGTGTCATTATTGAAACGCATATAAATACCTCTTTCACTATTTGTGAATATTATCTCATGGGATATGGTTTATATAAATTCACTTATTGTGAAAGAAAATAGAGGTGGATTTTTTGAGAGAATTGATGTAGACTTATTGGTATCATCAATGAAGGGAGCAACTATAATGAAATCAATTCAAGAAGAAAACATTGAATATGATAAGTTTGTGATAGGGTTAGCACATAAAGTACAAGAGATACAACAGGACTTTAATAAACTTTCTGATGAAAATAAAATTAGATTTGAAAATGATGTTACGAGAGCAATCACAGCCA
>SVEJ01000060.1 GCA_015057435.1 Lachnospiraceae bacterium | reverse complement strand
TTACGGATATCGTAACTTTAAGAATTTTAGAAATCGTATTCTGTTGACTACAACTTAATCTAAAACAGGTGTGGATTTCTCCACACCTGCTATTAACGGGTTTTACCCCCACTCTTGACAAAGAGCCGTAAATCAACGCATTTATCAACTGTATTATTACGCATACAACGGATACTTGTCAGTAATAGACTTAACAAGCTCTTTTGCCTTTGCTTCGTCTTTATCGATAACCGCAGCTTTAATTGCATCTGCAATTATAATCATATCATCCTCTTTTGCGCCTCTTGTTGTTACCGCCGGTGTTCCCAAACGAATACCACTTGTTACAAACGGAGACTTTGGATCATTCGGCACCGTATTCTTGTTAGCTGTGATATGAACACTATCAAGTAATTTCTCAACTTCTTTTCCTGTCAAATCAAGATTCTGTAAATCTACTAACATCAAGTGATTATCCGTTCCGCCTGATACAATCTTGAAACCTCTTTCCTGCAATGCTGTTGCAAGCGTTGCCGCATTCTTAACTACTTGCGCCTGATACGCCTTATATTCATCAGACAATGCTTCCTTAAAGCAAACCGCTTTCGCTGCGATTACATGCATCAAAGGTCCACCCTGAATTCCAGGGAAAACTGCCTTATTAAAGTTGTATTTTTCATTCACTTCATTGCTAGATAAAATCATACCACCACGAGGACCTCTCAACGTCTTATGTGTGGTAGTTGTCGTTACATGCGCATAAGGAATCGGACTCATGTGTTGTCCTGCTGCAACTAATCCTGCGATATGTGCCATATCTACCATTAATACAGCTCCAACCTCATCAGCAATTTCTCTAAATCTCTTAAAATCTATTGCTCTTGCATACGCAGATGCACCGGCTACAATCAACTTCGGATTGCATTCCTTGGCAATTCGAAGAACTTCATCATAGTCAATAAATCCATCATCATTCACACCATAAGGAACTACATTGTAATATTTGCCCGACAAATTAACCGGTGAACCATGTGTCAAGTGACCACCATGATTCAAATTCATACCCATAAATGTATCTCCCGGTTCCATAATCGCAAAAAATGCTGCCATGTTTGCCTGAGCACCCGAATGTGGCTGTACATTTACATATTCACAACCAAACAACTCTTTTGCGCGTTCTCTGGCCAAATCTTCTACAACATCAACATATTCACAACCACCATAATATCTCTTGCCCGGATATCCTTCTGCATATTTGTTGGTCAACGGGCTACCCATTGCTGCCATAACAGCCTTGCTGACAATGTTTTCCGAAGCAATTAACTCAATATTGTCATTCTGTCTGTTAATCTCATCCGTCATTGCCTTTGCTACTTCCGGGTCCAAATTCATTACTTCATCAAAACTGTACATTTTCTTACCTCCAAGATATATTTATTTTATTATTTAGAACTTTAAGCGGAAACCAAAACCTTTCTTCTTTTTCTGCTTTTCAGCTACCGGTTCTTCTGCTACCTCTTCTTTCTTACCTCCATGTGCTGCCTCCATAGCTGCAATACGCTGCTGCGCTACAGACATCGGTGCAGATGTTTTTGTCGAACCTACTTCCTTCTTCAATGATTCTCTCGCCGCTTGCTGTGCAGCTTTTACCAATGCAACAGCTGTTTCATCCTCTTCCTCTCGTTCCTCAGGCTGCTCATTCTCTTGTGCCTGTTCTTCTCTAGGCGATTCATTCGCAACTGATGCATCTTCTTCATTCACTGTTGCTGTTTCACCACCATGAGCCGCTTCCATAGCTGCAATACGTTGTTGTGCTACAGACATCGTACCGGTTTCTTGTTCTTCCTGCGACGTAGTGAACAATTCTTCCCGTAACTCTTCTAAAGTCTTCTTAGAAGCTTCTTCTCTCGCTTTTTCCGAAGCCGCATATAATGCTTCCTCTAATTCAAGCGCCTCTTTTTTCGCAAGTTCCTGTGCGGCTTTTTGTGCTGCTTCAGCTGCTGCAATTCTTTCCTGAGGTGTCATATTGGCAGTTCGTGGAGCAATTCTTTCCATCTGCATTGAAAGTGACTGTCTCTCAGCTGCTTTCTTCGCAGCTTCCACTCTCACTTCATCTTCTGCTTTCTTAACTGCAAGTTCAATCAAGCGATTCTTCTCTTCTTCCGCTTTTCTTGCAGCTTCCTCTGCTGCGCGTTTTCTTTCTTCTTCAGCTCTCTTGGCTTCTTCTTCTGCGCGTTTTCTTTCTTCTTCAGCCTTTCTTGCAGCTTCTTCTGCTGCACGACGTCTTTCTTCTTCTATTCTTCTTGCTTCTTCCTCTGCACGCTTCTTTTCTTCTTCTGCGCGTTTTCTTTCTTCCTCAGCTTTTCTTGCAGCCTCTTCTTCTGCGCGTTTCCTTTCTTCCTCTGCTTTTCTTGCAGCCTCTTCTTCTGCGCGCTTTCTCTCTTCCTCAGCTTTTCTTGCAGCCTCTTCTTCTGCACGCTTTCTTTCCTCTTCTTCTTTTTGCTGTGCTATTTGCTGTGCAGCCAAAACAGCAGACACACGACCACGTTGTACGGAAGTAGTCGGACCTCCTGATAACTTCAATCCTTCTTTTCTCGAAGGATCAGCCTCTTTCATAATCTGTTCTATCTTCGCTTCTACAGACTTTTCTTGTTCCGATAATTCCTTTGTTTGTGATGTCATAGGCATCTGTACAGTAGGAATCTTCTTAACTGGCTCTGCTACTTGTACCGGTTCTGCCACTTGCACCGGCTCTGTTTCCTGTACCGGTTTTGCTACTTGTACCGGCTCTGTTTCCTGTACCGGTTTTGCTACTTGTACCGGCTCTGCTTCCTGTACCGGTTCTGCTGCTTGCACCGGTTCTGCTACTTGTACCGGTTCTGCTACTTGTACCGGTTCTGCTGCTTGTACCGGTTCTGCTGCTTGCACCGGTTCTGCTGCTTGCACCGGTTCTACTGCTTGTACCGGTTCTGCTGCTTGCACCGGTTCTGCCACTTGTACCGGCTCTGCTACTTGTACCGGCTCTACTACTTGTACCGGCTCTACTACTGGTATCGGCTCCTCTACCGACACAGTTGCCTCTTCAGGTTTTGACTGTGCTCTCCTAGGAACCGGTATCGTTTCAATCGGTTTTTCTTCCATCTTCAGACTTAAAGTAATTGGTGTCTTCTCTACCTTTCGTTCAGCCTGAACATCTTGTTTTAACGACGGTTTTTCGGTCACCGTCGCTTTCTGTGGCTTATTCGTAGACACCGACTCAATAATCAAATTACCATCATCATCCACTTCCGGAATTGCACACGGTCCCGGCAAAGTCATCCACGCAAGAATACTTCTATCCTTACTCTCTCTACCACGTAACTCCATAACAAAACCATGCAAACGATAACTATAACTTCTAACATATGTATTATATCCATCACTACACAAAAACAGATTCTTCTTACGAATTTCTTCTACACTCGGATCCCTTTCTGCACAGTATATCCATGGCCATTCGTTCATCACTTCTCCTCCTTTGGCATCTTTCTCCTTGTAATGATAGATGA
This sequence comes from Lachnospiraceae bacterium, assembly GCA_015057435.1. Lineage (GTDB taxonomy): Bacteria > Bacillota > Clostridia > Lachnospirales > Lachnospiraceae > CAG-590. The sequence goes on along the minus strand of SVEJ01000060.1, from coordinate 8,212 downwards.
CTTGTAATCCCCATTTTATTCAAATCACGTTCACCTTCACAATACCCCACATATATATTACAATGATTTCAATCTTTATGCAAGAAAAAATACCTTTTTATGAATAAATACATTCATTAAAAAAGGTATTTTTATTCCAAAAATTATTTTGCCACAAGCATTCCGTCAATCACATCAATTGTAATTGTATCACCACTCAAAACATCACCTGATAAAATCGTTTTTGCTACTAATGTATCAATATTTTTTTGCAGATATCTTTTTAGTGGTCTTGCCCCGTAAATCGGATTATAACCATGTTCGATTACCATGTTTTTTGCAGAATCCGTCACAATCAAGCCTAATTCTTTCTCTTGCAAGCGTATCTTTAAATCCTTTATCAATAAATCAACAATTTTCCCCACTTCTTCTTTTGCCAAAGGTTTAAACATAATTGTTTCGTCTAAGCGATTTAAAAACTCCGGTCGAAAATGTAGTTTTAACTCTTCTATCACCTGTTCTTGCACTTGCACTTCAATTTCTCCGTCTTCATCTATCCCTTCAAGCAAATAAGAAGAGCCTATATTCGACGTCATAATCAAAATTGTATTTTTAAAATCTACCGTTTTTCCTTTCGAATCGGTGATGCGGCCATCATCCAACACCTGCAAAAGGACATTAAAAACATCCGGATGCGCTTTTTCAATTTCATCAAACAAAATCACACTATATGGTTTCCTTCTAACCGCTTCTGTAAGCTGACCACCTTCGTCATACCCCACATATCCCGGAGGCGCTCCTATTAATCTTGAAACAGAATGTTTTTCCATATATTCACTCATATCAATACGAATCATATTCGTTTCATCATCAAAAAGTGCATGTGCTAATGTTTTTGCAAGCTCTGTTTTTCCCACTCCGGTAGGACCTAAAAACAAGAATGATCCTATCGGCTTGGTTGGATCCTTAACCCCTGCCTTAGATCGAATAATTGCATCTGCAACAAGACGAACCGCTTCATCCTGCCCAACTACTCTTTCATGCAAAGAATCCTCTAGATGCAACGTCTTATTTCTCTCACTTTGTGTAAGCTTAGCAACCGGTATTCCCGTCCATTTGGAAACAATTCCCGCTATTTCCTCTTCCGAAACTATTTCATGCACAAGTGTTTTTTTCATTGTACATTCTTTTTCTTCCAACTCTTGCAGTTGTTTTTGTAAGGATGGTAATTTCCCATACTGCAATTCTGCTGCTTTGTTCAAATCATAGTTATGCTGCGCAATCTGAATATCCTGATTTACCTTTTCTATTTCTTCTTTCAGAGAACGAGCCTTATCAACCCCCTGTTTTTCATTATCCCAATCAGCTTTCATTGTAGCAAACTGTTCATGAAGGTCAGACAATTCTTCCTGCAATTTCATTAATCGTTCCATACTTAATCGATCATCTTCATTCTTGAGCGCCGCTTCTTCAATCTCTAATTGCATCATACGACGCTTTATCTCATCTAGTTCTACCGGCATAGAATCCAATTCCGTTTTAATGAGCGCACAGGCTTCATCCACAAGATCAATTGCCTTATCCGGCAGGAAACGATCTGAGATATAGCGATTGGATAATGTTGCCGCTGCGACAATTGCACTATCTGAAATCTTCACACCATGATATACCTCATAACGACTTTTTAGTCCTCTTAAAATAGAAATTGTATCCTCTACCGTAGGTTCATTTACCATAACCGGCTGAAATCTTCTCTCTAAAGCTGCATCTTCTTCAATATATTTTCTATATTCATCTAACGTTGTTGCACCAATACAATGCAATTCTCCTCTGGCAAGCATAGGTTTTAACATATTACCTGCATCCAATGCGCCGTCGGATTTACCGGCTCCAACAATTGTATGAAGCTCGTCTATAAATAAAATAATTTCTCCGTTCGAATTCTTTATTTCATCCAATACTGCCTTCAATCTTTCTTCAAACTCACCACGATATTTTGCGCCCGCTATCAATGCCCCCATATCCAACGCAAATATCTTCTTATCTTTCAACCCTTCCGGAACATCACCTCTCACAATTCTTTGCGCCAGTCCTTCCACGGCAGCTGTTTTTCCAACACCAGGTTCACCAATCAAAACAGGATTGTTTTTCGTTTTTCTCGAAAGAATCCGAATAATATTTCTAATCTCCGTATCACGTCCGATTACCGGATCAAGCTTTTGATCTTTTGCACGCTCAACCAGATCATATCCGTACTTTTCCAAACTATCATATGTCGCTTCCGGATTATCACTTTCTACTTTTTGATGTCCTCTGACTTCCGCCAACACACGCAAAAAACGTTCTGAAGTAATTCCGTATCCCATAAATAGTCCCTTTAACGCTTTATTCGGATTTTTTAACAAAGCCAAAAAGACATGCTCTACAGAAATATAAGTATCCCCCATCTGTTTTGCTTCCTTCTCGGCATAGACAAACGTTTTAGAAAAATCAGAACTTGTAAAAAGATTACCACCTGAAACTTTTGGTCGATAAGCAACAAGTTTTTCTGCTTCTTTCGAAAAATGCTCCAAATTGATATCCATCTTTTCAATCAGCTTCGATACCAAACTGTCATCTACTGTCAACAAACTCAGCAAAATATGCTCTTGATCTATCTCCTGATTGTTATATTCATAGGCAAGTTTTTCGCAATTTTCAACGACTTCTAATGATTTCTTTGTAAATTTTTCTGCATTCATTTCAATACCCACCTTTCTTAATACGATATCATCCATAAGCTTTCGCCACTCATAGCATAACACATATTATTAGCACTGTAAAGAGGTGAGTGCTAAAATTGTCAGACTTTTTCATAAAAACTACGCTTATCCTCGTACATTCGACTATCTGCTTTTGTGAGCAATGCATCAAAATCACCTTGATATGACATTTCAAATACGCTACCAACCGCCATCCTTGCATTATCTTTCACCATATCTTCTCTTAAACGTTGCATTCTCTCGTATATACTTTGCTCATCTGCATGATTAGAAACAACAAGAAACTCATCTCCACCCAGTCTAAAAACAGACCAATCATAAAAATGCTTTTTAATACAATTACAAGCACGGAGCAACAACGCATCACCTGCTTTATGACCTTCCATGTCATTGACTTTTTTCAATCCCATAACATCAAAATAAAGAAGCGCAACCGAGTCACCCACATGTAGTTTTTGCTGATATTTGTGCATCGCATGCCTATTACCCACTTGCGTCATTTGATCATTCATACTGAGATTTTCTAATCTTTTAACCAAATCTCGTCTTTTTAACATAGATGTAATAAAATGACCAATAATTCCAAACAACTCAGAAACATGATTCAAAGATTCTTTTGGCGGATTATCTACTCCGTAAAATCCAATCACTCGCTCCTTGTCTCTAATCGGATTTACAACCAAACTATGAATATCCTGTGGCAGAAGATATTCATAAGCCAGCGGATCTTCATCTTTAATATCTTCTATATCTTTGATAATGATATTATCATTATTTTCAAATGCCTGATACCACAAGGAAACCACTTCAAACGGTACATTTTGCAAATTATCAATTTGCGGAATAACACCTTCATCACACCATTCAAATGTATTATCTAAAAATCCAGACTTCTTTTCTTCGAAAATATATACACGTTCACTTTTTAAACGTTGTCCCAAATACTGTAACAGACACTGTATTGATTCTACCGGTTCCGTCTTTTCTAATGCCACTTTCAATCCCTGATTAACCATCTGCTCATTATTTCTAAAATCAAGAATCGCCTTTTTTTGTTCTTCTTCAACCGTCATGTCAAATGACAATTCGAAACGAAAACGTTTTCCATCTATATGCAAAAGGGTATCTTTAGAAGAATATGTACGTCTTAGTATCTCATTATAATGTTTCCACTCATGAAATTCCCCTTCTTTTAAGCACTGATTCGTACAAAAATCACATGGCTTTGTTTCGTTCTGTAAAATTTCATAGCACTTTTTACCCTTTATTTGATCAAGACTGTTATATCCATACATCTCCATGCCTTTCGCATTCATATATTCCATTTCATAAGTATCTACATCTGCTGCGTATACGATTTCATTTAACTTTTCATAAAATTCCCATGGTTTCATCTTATCTACCTCCCTTCCAAAACAAAAAACCAAGAGAAAATGCAATATTCTCTCTTGGTTTCCACCATGCTATTCAATCCCTTCAATAATCGCAAAGAATTCCGCTTTTGCAAGTTCGAAACAATCCAATATCTTAGGAGAGAATTCTCCACATTCTCCACTCATAATCATTGAAAATGCATAATCATGCGTATATGCTTCTTTGTATATTCTTTTACTTACTAACGCATCAAAAACATCAACTAACGAAACAACTTGTGCACTAATCGGAATATCTTCTCCGCTCAAGCGATCCGGATATCCTTTTCCATCATATCTTTCATGATGATGTCTGCAAATTTCATAACAGTACCGATAAAACTTGTTCTCGTCCTGTTTGAAGCGCTCTAACAGTTCCGCCCCATATATTGCGTGTGTCTTCATCACTTCATATTCAGCAGGGGTTAACTTACCCGGTTTTAATAAAATAGAATCCGGTATCGCAATCTTACCGATATCATGCAATGCTGAGGCTCTTACAATTGCATCTACATCATCATCCGTAAGATTATATTCCGGATAGTATTGCACCAAATACTTTAACAGCACCTTGGTGAATTTCTTTACACGTTGGATATGTTCTCCGGATTCCAAACTTCTAAACTCAACGACTGAACTTAATGCATTAATCAAAAATTCATTATTGGTTCGCAATTTTCTTTCACTATCAACGAGCTTTTGCGTTCTTTCTTCAAGCGTCTGCTCCATCTCATATCGACTCTTATACAAATCAATAATATTGCGTGTGCGTCGCATAACAACCCTTGGCGCAAACGGCTTATATATAATATCCGACACACCATAATCATATGCTTTTTCATCACTCTCATCCGTCGCTTCGCCTGTAATCAAAATAACCGGCAAACGATTCGTATAATAACAATCAGAAATATGTTTCAAAACGCCAAACCCATCCATAACAGGCATCATCAAATCCAAAAAGACAACTTGTAAATCATCAATATGTTCATCTATCAATGCATTTGCCTCTTCTCCATTTGCAGCTTCGAGCACCTCATATTGTTCATTGAAAATATGTTTCAACAATGCACGATTCATCTTCTCATCATCAACAATTAGTATTTTTTCGCTCTGCATACTTCACAGACCCCCTTTTCCTGTGTAACAAAACATTACATTCCCGTCACTCATTATATCACATAAACAACTAAAATGAAAATAGTTGGTTATAACGATCATCGCATTCTTTTCCGAATAACTCGTTCTATCTCATTAATAATTCTTTCATAATTCATTACTAACAATGCATAATTCGCATCTATAAAATCATATTGACCATTTTGAACAGCTTCCTCATGAGTCAATGCTTCTCTCGACAAAGCGTCTGCTCCAATATTAGCTGCTGCATTCTTTAGCATCTGTACTTCTGCAAGATAGTCCTCGTAACGCTTTTCTTGAACCAAACGACATAAAAGTGCCTTCTTAGGATTCGTATCTTTCTTAAAAAACTCTAATAATCTTACATACTCGTCTATACTCAAGTTCTTCGATTGAATCACATTTCTGACATTCACACCCGACATAAACACTTGTGCCATTTCATCTTCTGATACTTTATCCTGTTGAACAGACTCTTCTTGATAATCCCGAAATTCCTCAGGCACCCATTGTTCCAGCAATTCATGCATCTGCGTACGTTCAAAAGGCTTGGACAGAAAATCTTGAAATCCATTTTCGAGATACATTTCCCTTGCTCCTTGTATTGCATTCGCAGTCAAAGCAATAATCGTAGGATTTTCCATTCTCTTTGTACATTCTTCACGAATAATCTTTGTTGCTTCCATTCCATCCATCTCAGGCATCATATGATCCATAAAAATAATATCATAATCATTCTTCTTCACTAAATCTATCGCAGCTTGCCCGCTACTTGCCTCATGAATTTGAAATGCATATGACGCCAACATGGTCGTTGCAACTTTTCGATTAATCAAATTATCATCTACAACTAATACTTTAAAGTCCTTGCAGTGGAATAATCTTGCTTTTTTCTCATACGCAACATTTCTTGTAATCGGCGCTTCACGAATCACCTTCGCATCAAGAATTTTTTGAGGAATCCGAATTGTAAACCGTGTTCCCTTTCCGTACGAACTTTCTAAATCGATGTCACCATTCATTAATTGCACCAATTTCTTTGTAATTGCCAATCCCAAACCGGTTCCTTCGGTTTTTCGATTCTTATTCATATCCAATTGTCTAAATGATTCAAAAATATGAGGAATATCCTCCTCCTTAATTCCGATACCTGTATCTTCAATCACAAAGCAAAGTCCCACATTACCATCTTTTTCCCACTCTTTCGTAATACTTAAATTGACACAACCTTCTTTGGTAAACTTGATTGCGTTATTCAAAATATTAATAAGAACCTGCCTAATTCTCCCTTCATCACCATGCAATTTGTAAGGAATGTCATCCGACAGCTTTACATTCATCTGTAATCCTTTTTGTTCTGCTGCCATTCGAACAAGATTCGTAGTATCCTGTACCAATACTTGCGGATAATAGGAATCCTCCACTAACTCCATTTTTCCGGCTTCTACTTTTGACAAATCCAAAATATCATTAATAATAGAAAGCAAATTCAATGCAGCCGACTTAATATCACAAGCGTAATCATACATTTTACGCCCTCTGCTTTCTTCGATAATTAATTCACTCATTCCGACAACTGCATTCATCGGCGTACGTATTTCATGCGACATATTTGCAAGAAAATCTGATTTTGCCCTATTCGCCTCTTCTGCTTTTTCACGCATTTCATTCAGTTCAACAATCTGATTATGTACCTTCGTTACATCTGTAATAAGTACTGTATAACCTCGTACAACTTGTTCAAAATCAACAAGCGGACTAATATGTCCTTCATAATGTTTTTCCTCTATCTCAAATTCATACTTACTTTCACCTTCAAAAAAATGAATCGGAAAACCTGCTATTTCATCTATAGACTGATAAATCATAATATCAGGAAACATTTGCTTCGCAGCATGATTATAGATAAGGACCTTATATCCTTCATCCAATGTAATCATACAGTCACCAAGTGAGTTCAAAACCGTATTAGCAGCTGCTCTTGTAAGATTAAAATCCTTTCTGTTCCAAATAAAAATAACCATCAACGACATCATAAATGACATCGTAAGCGCCGTCGGATCATAACCACTCGGAAATGCACCACATATATAGAAAACAAATACAACAAAAGCGAACAAAGCACCAAGTACGATCCAAATCAGCTTAGACTCCTTACTTCTTTGTTTTTCACAAATCATCGTACGTACTAAGGCATGTACAATTGCACACCACGGAATCACCACACAAGCCACCATATAAACAAAAAAGCCGGGGCCGTATTCTAATATCAAATGCGGAAACAACCCTTCCTCTGAAAAAGAAATACTTCTATAATAAAAACTGTGCAATGGTGTTGTCCAAACCATAATCACCACACATGCCGCCACCAGCAAAAGTGCGCGTTCAAACACGATACATGCTCGCATACCGCAATAATTGCGAATGAACATCATAAAGAATATAACAATCAGACTAGAACCAATGTACTCAAACTTAAGTGCAATCATCGCCTCTTGTTGCGTTTTGGACGTCAATTCTAATACATACCCCATATTTTGTATAATTTCCGCCACCATAAAATAAATAACAAGCTTTTGCGCATACGTTGATTCTCCGCGAAACATGATAAATAACGAATATATAATTAACAATGCTCCAAAAACATGTAATCCAATCAATACATCAAACATACATTTTTCCTCCGTTCCCCCTTACTCACACCTACTTATTATGATAACAATCTTTAACAAAAAAAACAATGAACAATCAATTAACATTCAATGAAATTAAACTAAAAAAGAGCTACCACTTTGAACCGACCCCCAAAAGTTAGACCAAAATCTAACGATTGGGAGGTCGGTTTTTTCATGGCAAAATATAGTTATGAATTTAAAAAGAAAGTGGTGTCCGCGTATCTTAATGGCGAAGGCGGATACA
>SVEJ01000059.1 GCA_015057435.1 Lachnospiraceae bacterium | reverse complement strand
GACTACTACCTCGAAAGGTAATAATCCTTTTGAAAACCATCTCGCAACCAGATGGTTAATATATGTTTGATAACATTTTGTAAAATGAGAATCCAACAAGAGGTTGCTTCTCGTTTTACAATTAAGTTTTTATAGAAAAAGCAAGGCATCTCTACCTTGCTCTTCTTCGTCTTATATTCACCGTTTCTTCCTCCGGTGCATCTGTCTTCATTTCCTCCGGCACTGCTATGTACTCACTTCTTTCTGCACACCTTGATGCAGCCTCTTCAATCGCCCGTTCCACCTTGCCTGCATTTGCTTTAATTAAAAGCTTACACAAGAAGTCAGCGGTATCTTCCGCCGAATTCGGATTATGAAAGCGATAATTCAATTTTCTCTGCTTCAAGCGGAATCTCCACCTCCTTCGCTTGCTTGTCCTTCTTTTCAATACTATGAGAATGATTCTTAAGTTAGACCTGCCTTTTTTACTAATATAATCGACAGTTTATTCTTGAAAAATCCTATCAAATTTTCTTCTCTTTCGGTTTTCTATCTGCTTCCCATTTGGAGTCAAAAAAAGCTGATGACAAAAAACTCTTAAAATTTTTCTCATAAGTTGACTGCAGAGACTGGCAGTTGTGCATCGAAGGCATAGCAAAAGGCACCGACTTCCAAACATTCATCTGGTAATCGGTGCCTTCCGGCAACATAGCCTAGCACATCTGCTATCTACAGTAAACTTATTCAATTATTATTCTTAAGGTTCACTCTTGAACCTGTAACAAAATAGCCTCCGCCAATATTTGGCGAAAGTAGCAGGATACGCAACAGGTTGCATGAACAGAGTAGTCTGTTCTGCCAAACTCCTATGTCGTTTGCGTTAGGGTACCCCTATGACCCACAATCTCTTATTCCACTTCATATTCCATCCATCTTCGCGTCTGTCTAAACCCAACTGCTTGATAAAACTCGATGGCTGAATCATTGAACTCCCATACATCAAGCTCTATTTTGCCTAGATTTCTTTTTTTCGCATCTGCAATCATAAATTCAAGCAATTCTTTCGCCACACCTTGACGTCTATGATTTGCATCCACCGCAATTTCTTGCACATGGTAGAAATTTCTTGCTTTAGAGTATGGTGTTTCAGGTTTATTTACATAATCCACACATACCATACCGCATATTACTCCGTTACGTTCCGCAACGATAATATCACTATTTTCTCCATTCATTATTGCTTTGGCAAAATCTCTTATTTCGCGTCCAAAACCAGCCTTAAATACATCCGGGCGTCCTTCTACATGAATATCATTTACCTGTTTTCTCAATTCATTAATTATATCCAAATCTTTTTCTTCTGCAAAACGTACCATATTAATCTACACCTTTCTTAACATTAAATTTTTCTAATCTGTAATGACCTTCATCATCTAATTCGTTTACACCATTTTTATAATCATATCCTTGTTTTTTATAAAACTCTACCGCAGTGATAGAAGCCGGAATTTCTATTCTATCTGCGCGTAAAAATAATTCATCCTGTTCTAATGTCTGTATAATATATCGTCCAATTCCATTGCCATGCAACTCTGGCAATACAAAAATAGTAAGAAGAATACTCTCTGTCAAACTTCCCTAGAAACTTGATATTGAACCGACACCTATAATCTCATCTTCGACACAGAAAACATACACATTCGCATAAGCTGCCACACCCTTAAACCAATTAACATCATGATGTTCCGCTAGTACTTTCATTGCCTTTTCACCATAATCTTTTACATTGACTTCTAAAAAATTTCTTCGTATCAGATTTACAATTGCCTCTGCATCTTGCTCCTGATATCGTCTTGCAATTACCTCTCTACCATTTGATAATTTCATATAGATCTCCTTTCCGCCACTCATCGCAAAAAAATACACCAAACATTGATATGTCTGGTGCACGAGTTCTCATACGGTTATTCTGTAAAACTATATAAAAATCAAAACCTACATCATCCGAACTTTCTGCACAGACATATCAGACCTACCTGCTGTAACCGTGCATCCTTCTCGGATTCTTTACAGTTACAAACGAGTATGTCCGTAATACATGTACATATAGTTCATTGTAAAATGTAAGTTCTGCATTGTATGGCTCTCCTTAATTTTTTATGTATTATAGTTCCGATAAACTCATTTGTCAACATCTTAATTAACCGAGAAAATTTCCGTAAAAAATGCCCGAACACCATCATCTACAGATGTACTTACATCTTTCACATCCAAATCGTAATAGTATTTACCGGATTCAACATCAACGGATAACGAATCCAACGGAAATCCTTCTACTCTCTTTGGATGCGGCTTTGTTACTAAGATAAATGGTTCCGTAGCTATTGCTTTTGAATTTCTTCTAGAGTAAAACTTACATTTTCCGGTACAACAACCCACTTTTCCTCAACGTCATCTACTCTGTGTATAATAGCAATGACAACTCCAGAGAATTCTTCTACTGGTTCATCTATGCCTAAAATATATGCATCTTGTTCTTCTCCGTCTGGAGCCATAACACCTTCTATATATCCATAATTTATAGGATAATACATATCCTTATGTTCTGGATGATAACTTCCCATTGGTCTATCAACTTTTACAAGCACTTTACCGCTTTATCAACGGTAGTTCTATCTGCATTCCAATTCATCATATCCAAATGAAAAAGTGGTATGCCCGTAATACTATGTAATTCTCTAGAAAATGTACTTTTACCACTTCCTGGGCAACCAATCACCATGATTCTTTTCATAAAAAAATCTCTGCCTTTCTACGAATTCCTTAAATGTACTCAGTCTCGATTATACCAAAAACACTCCCAGATTTCCATCTGAGAGTGTCACTACACGTCACTATTTAAAAACTCTTTTCATTTCAAATCCTGCCAAACTCACTTCTTCAAACTATATTCTCCCCATACATATTGTACCTTCTTAGACTTTCTATTCATCATAAGACTACAATTAAACACAACTTTACTAATGATTCTTTTATCATCTGGAAATTTAGCTATTTCTTTTATTTCTGGAGAATTATTGATGAGCCAATCCGTTGTCTCTTTAGCTAAATCTGTCTCCTCCGAAGTCGTCGCAGAATCTTTTCTTAATAGCCACACATAAATATAGTTTTCTATGATGTAATAGTACTTTCCACACAACTCCTCTATTAATTTAATCGTTTCTTTCCTTTCAATCCAGCTCTTACTATTAATTATATTGAAATCCGTACAAGCATCTTGTAAACATAGCTGTGCTTCCAACAAATTGTATTTACTTGTAGAGTAACATTGACTTTTTACATAAGACCTATGTAACTCATATGCAAATTCATATTCTCCTTGTCGTAATGCGTTATTTATCTGTTCAATTTTAATAAAATAATAATCTAGTGTCTTTTTTAAATCAAAATTACTTCCTTTCAACGCCTCATATTCATGATAATACACACGCCAATTTTCATCATAAGTAACAGCTATTAATATTGTTTTTCGGTTGGAAGATGTTACTATATTCCCTAGTCTTAATAAATCTGTTTGTGCACTTTCTATCATTTCTATAAGCAATTTTACTTTTGAGCGTCTATCATCAATTCGCCTTGCTTCATCCTTTAAAAAAATAAAGTACCCCAGGCAAAATGCACCTAAAAATGATAAATAATCCCCAGCAAAGGAAAGTATATCATTACGCTGTATCGGTCCCCCATTCGGATAATTATTCACTAAAAAGATAACTATTATCAATGCAATTACTGGCACCACTATGATGGGCCAATATTTTTTCCTAACTATTTTACTAAATATCCATCCAACAAATAATATAGCTAGTAAAATAGTAGACACACTTCTTAAAACTATTCTAATCGCAGCTTCAACACTTCCCAAATTTTTAGTAAGCAGCACCACTTCCATTATTAATACAATAAGTACTAATAGCAAAAGAATAAAAACAATAATCCCACTTCTTTTATTAATGTGCTTATTTATATTTAGTTCAAATTCCCACGTTTTAGGATCATTTGATTCTTCTTTCTTCACAACTCAAACCTCTTTTCTTCTGTTATTCTAAATACATTTTATCACTCTACCATTCCCATTTCCATTAGTATTTCTTATGCACAAATAGAGATGTGCCTCACGACACATCTCTATCCATCTACTACTGTTTCTTTATTACTCAATTACCCAAACAACCTTACCATTCCACCGTTCTATATTGTTACTACCATATGTACTGTTGATTTACTCACCCCAAACTCTTTTGCTGTCTGCCTTACTGTTGCGTTATGTTCAACAATATAGTCGGCAATCTTTACGACACGTTCTTCAATATATTCTTTCATAAAAAAAGCATACCTTCTATGTTCTTGATACAAGATATGCTTTTTCTATCATATTTATGATTCCTAGAGCTTCGAAAACTGAATACGTGCCCTACATCTTATACACCATCCGTTTTCCAGCTCTTCAAGATAATAAACGGACAAATCCTTACCGTCTCGCAATGTCCTAAGATAATCCGAAAGCCACGGAATATCCGTTCCCTCTTTCCCATTCATATGCACAAGATTTCCAAGATAGATTCCAACCGGTTCTTTTGCATCCTTCACATACTTTAAAAAAGCTTTTTTATCTTTAATCTGCAAGACCGGAACCGTTTTGGCAATATCCATATTTTTATCCATTTGTTCAAACAGATACCATTGCGTCCCCATAACGGTTTCTTTGTCTGCCACAAGTAAGATTGCTTTCAAATGAGACAACGACAGTGATTTACCCTTTACTGATGCATACTGCTTAGAAAGCTCCGCAAAATCATTGACGTAAAATGTGCTCACATCTTCCCGCTGCCCTTGCTCCCCAACCTTCTTCTCCTTGGCAATCCCTACCGAACATTCGTATAATTTTCCGTCTTTTCCTTTATCTACGAGTAAGAGCGTCGCATAATCTCTTTGCTCAACATTTTGCAAATCACTTTCCAAGCGAACCGTATTGTTACAGCCGCTAAGAAAAAAACATAAGAAAAAACTTACTAACATCCAACATTTTCTCATTCCGACTCCTCCTTCTCCATACTTTTCGCAACCGGTGAAAGAAGCGGAAGCAGTAGCGATAAAGGAACATCTATCACTGCACCATAACACAAAAAGACAAGCAAGCCATTCTCAAGGCTACGTGCCCATAACACAACTGCGACAGCTGCTATAAGCATGAAAACGAGCAATCCGGCTGACTGTTTTTCTTCTTTCCCTTTGCTCCACAGATAACCGCCAAAGAAAAGTGTATGACTGATTAAAACAAAGCATCCAATCATAAAAAAACAGATCATCAACACATCGATTCGTTCGAGTAAGCCGAATGGAAGCCTGATGTAACGCATAATTCCGATCGTCGCCATCACATCACTTTTCGCACCCTGTATTCCGTAAATTCCTAATATAAACAACGTCAAAAAAACAGACAATCCTACAATCCCAAACATCGCAAGTCCGTTTTTATTATTCTCTTGTCCTTTCGCCAGATGCGGTCTAAGGTACAAGTCATACTCTGCAGGCAGAACAAATGGCAGCATGGCATAAGCATAAAGCAGCAACGTACCTATCTTTTTTTCATTATGCGGTATGAATATCTGATAATCTACTTCTTTCAATCCGAAAAGCAGCAACAAAGCAAACGGTAGAAACAAAAACCAAAAGATAAGCTCATTGATTCTTCCGTGGTTTTCCACACCTACTTTTGCACCGTAGAACGCGATCACCAAAAGCGGAAGTACGACCAAAAGGTTACTGATAAGCGGTTCCTTCGTCTTTAACATAAACGGAACCTGCCCCTCTTCTAAAACGGCAATCGTAATCAGAATATAAAATGAAAGCCGCATAATCTGACGTGTCAGTGAGATGCATAATACCAATTTGCCCGGCAATCCGATATGATCAAAGGAAGTAAGAAATCCTTTTTTGTTATTGATATCACAACACGCACCAAGTCTGTCTAAGCAAAGAATATAGATTCCCGCCATAATCAAAAATACCAAAAGTCCTACAACAACACTCTCACCAAACAGATTTGCCGACAGATACGGCAAGATAAATATTATGCTTGCAAATATCGACAACATCAAAGACCGCTTTCGTTGTTTGGCTGATATTTTTCCATTATTACTAAAGATAACGCTCACCTGCCTTTCTCTTTCCACCAGAATCGTACTCTCTTTCCTCTCCTCGTATACAACGGACGTCTCCTCATTGTAAAGATCGGCTTTCGCAAGGCAAAATCCTGAAACTCCGTTTCCTCATCAATGCTGCCAGACACAAGCGGCATCATATAAGGAATGCCAAAGCTTTGTAGTTTTGCAAGATGAATTAACAAGGCCAAAACGCCAAGCATGATACCGTAGAGTCCCCAGACCGCACCAAGGAAGATTGCCACGAATTTCAAGAGACGAAATGTAGATGCAAATTCTTCATTTGGTATTGCGAAAGAGGCAATCGCAGCTAATGCAACAACGATCACCACGATTGTGCTCACAAGTGATGCATCTACAGCTGCCTGTCCGACAATCAAGCCTCCTACTACGCCAATGGTATTCCCCATCTGGCCGGGCAGACGGATCCCCGCTTCCCGCAACAGTTCAAACAGCAATTCCATCAGCAAAATTTCAACTATAATCGGAAACGTCACATCATTTCTCGCTGCAGCAATTGCAAGCAGAAAATTCGCAGGTAACACTTGCGGATAATAACAGGTAACCGCAACATAAAGTCCCGGTAGCAAAACGGCAAGTAATGCTGCCGCATAACGCAAAAGTCTTGCAAACGTACCAACCGCAAATCGATTATAGTAATCGTCTGCTGCCTGGAAAAATGTATTCCACGTTGTTGGTAATATAATCACCTCAGAAGAATTATCAACCACTAATACGACACGTCCTTCCGCAATTGCAGAAGCAGCCTTGTCGGGGCGTTCTGTCGTCTGTACTTGCGGAAATGGGGAGTACCATTTGTCCTCTAGCAGATGTACAAGCATACCGGTATCGAATATCGCATCAATCTCAAAGCTTGCAAGCTTTTTTTCTATCTTCTCTAGCAACGACGGATATACCAAGTCTTCCATATACATAAGACCGTATAGTGTCCTTGAGCGTTGTCCTACAAACCCTTGCTTAAGCTTCATCTTCGGATCTTTGATTCGACGTCTGATAAGCGCTGTGTTAATTCGGAAATTCTCCAAAAAGCTGTCTCTTGGTCCTTTTAATCCTGGTTCCTTTTGCGGAAAGTTCACCGCTCTTGTCGGAAGCTTTTTTGTCGACAACAGCATCGCTTTTTCCACACCGTCTACAAACACACCGGTGTCACCCTTCAAAACGCCGTCTAATACATCCATGATTGTCGTTTTTTCTGCCAAATCAACCGCTTCTGCCTGATTATGAAATAGCGCACGAAAATATGCTTCGTCAGCTTTTATCAATTCCTTATGTGATACCTTTTTTTCTTTCCACTCATACAAAAATGGTCTGGTGATGGTTCGTTCCACCATCTCATTATCTGTCAGACCATCTATATAAATGATATAGACGGATAACATCCCATCTTCTCGTTCTAAAAAGAACTTCTTCCTTACAATATCTCCCCAGTCTGAAAAAATGGATTCCAAAGCATCGATATTCTTTTCCAAATCGGCAAAAACCGGTAGTTCTAATTCATTTACCGCATTATATTTTATCTCCATAAAAAAACCTCACACATACTTCTTATCCTAGTATGCATGAGGTATCTTCCTTTTATTCATTTTATGGTCCAATTGCGAATCATTGTACGTTCTTGGTAGTTGCATGCATTTTACAAACCAACACAGGACGTTCGCACTTGCGACAATGCGTAGCGGTACTAAGTTCGACTTATGTCTCACTAAGTACCGACGGATTGTCAGCACCTGTTTATGGTATTTGTTAAATGCATACAACTAAACATACGTCACAAACGATTCGCAATTGGACCATACACTAACTTTTATAACGAACCTTTCAAGTTTTTAATTACGATAAGTTCTTGGTTATAGAGATGTTTGCGCATAATTTCCTTGGCAGTCTTGACGTCATTCATCAAGATTGCATTGGTGAGATCGTAATGTTCTTTCACCAAAATGTCATGATACGAAAAATCCTTTACATATTCTACACGGTAACGATATACCTGTTCGCGAAGATTATGTGCCAATGTAATCAGACGGTCATTTTTCGTAATTTCGAAGATTACATCATGGAATTTCACATCTCCGTCTACGATATTCTGTACATGCTTGGTGTCGATTGCTTCTTTGAATGCCATACATGCTTTTTTCAGCTTTTCTTTGCCCTCTTCATCGATTCTTGCACATGCAAGTTCTACCGAGAGTTCCTCAATTGCGGTACGTACCTCTAATGCATCGCGCAAGTCTTTTTCCGTAATACGGGCAACTTCTGCACCGCGTCGCGGAATCATCACAACAAGTCCCTCTAATTCTAACATTCGAATCGCTTCTCTGACCGGTGTTCTGCTTACCCCAAGCTTATTGGCAAGCTTAATCTCCATTAGACGTTCCCCCGGAGAAAATTCTCCTGTGACAATCGCTTGACGCAAAGTCTGAAACACAACATCACGTAACGGTAGATATTCATTCTGTCCATCATACTTTAATTCCATCGCTTCATCCCCCTATATCTTCTGATTAAATGGTCTTACGACATACACCTGGCTAGCCAACTCCTTTTCACGGATACGTTCTCTTGCAAGTTGTGCCTGTTCTTCATCCGCATAGATTCCAAAAACAGTCGGACCGGAACCACTCATTAACGCATTGATTGCGCCGTGCTCTTTCATGCAATTCTTAATTTCCTCTATAACCGGATATGCCGGAATCGTAACCGTTTCTAATACATTCTCCATACGGTCAGTAATTCCTCGTAGATTGTTTTGCTTAATTGCATCCACCATACCATCAATATCCGGATGTTTTTCTAATTCATTCGCGCGAAGATTCTCATATACAAACTTTGTCGAAACGGAGATTGGTGGTTTTGCAATTAATATATGACAATCCGGCATCGGTGGTAACGGCGTAAGCACTTCTCCGATTCCTTCCGAAAGTGCTGTTCCGCGCAATATACAATACGGTACATCCGCACCCAGTTTCACTCCTAATTCCATCAATTCCTGCTTACTAAGTCCTAATCCGAATAACTTAGATGCGCCAACCAATGCAGCAGCACAATCCGTGCTTCCGCCTGCCATACCTGCTGCTACCGGAATACATTTGAACAGATCGATTTCCATTCCCTTTTCTATATGATACGTATCTTTTAACAACTTAACTGCCTTGTAGACAAGATTATCTTCATTAATCGGAAGAAATCCCAGATTCGTCTTCATGCGAATCTCATCTTCTTCTAACAGACGAAATGTAAGCTTGTCATACAACTTGATTGTCTGCATTACCATGCGAACTTCATGGTAGCCGTCTTCTCTTTTTCTCACTACATCCAACCCAAGATTAATCTTGGCATATGCTTTTAATTGTAATGTGTCACTCATACGTGTTCTCCTAATTCTACGTAATTTTCGTAATCATTCACTTTCTTGTATACTGTATACAGTATACCATTTTCCACTCATTTATTCCACAAATTTCTGACAAACGAAAAAGACCACCATAGGGACGGATCTGCAGGGGAGGCAGTCCGTACGCCCATGGTGGTCCTAACCGTCTTATTAATCTAAGAACTTATGCTTCTACTTGTGGATTCTTCCATTCATCAAGACCTTTCATTACTGCATCATAGGTCTTTTGTGAAATCTCCGGTAACTCTCCGCCCCAGAGCTTTCCAGCTTCTTCAAATCCCTTCTTAATCGCATCACGCATCTCTTCTGCTTTCGAAGCGTCATTGCCTGTAATCGCCTTTGCGAAATCTAAGATACGCTCAGATGTCTGCTTCACGCCCCAGTAGCCATCTTCAGAAATATCTTCCTGCGCCTGTTTCGCTGTTGCTTCGTCTACTTCAATAGAACCATCTAAGATACCATTCTTAAACTGTTCCCAGATACTTACTGTCTCAGAAGCTTTGCCCTGCTTGCTAATCAACTGTTCAACAATGCCCTTCAACTGAGATAATCTTGCATCTGCGTCCGCTTTTAACTTCGCAATTGTCTCTGCGTCTACCTTGTTGTTCTTATTCCTTACCTTGACATCCGTCTCTTTGGATGGCTCATATACAACTCCTACATCCTCTGTAGTAGCTGCAGTGGTCTCTGTCGTCTTCGCATCCTTGCTTGAATTACCCTTAATCTGTGAGACCAAATTGCTTGTGTAGCTGTTGCTACCAATGTTACCTACTGACATACTTCATACCCTCCTTGGTTATTATAATAAATACATTTGCAACGACGAAACAACAAAAATGATGCTATTCCGTCTTATCTGTTAATAGTATCGGCATGTTTGAAAGATAACTTTATAGCAATTTTGAAAAATATGAATATATTCATACTAATTTGTTTTTTCTTTGAGTGTAGAGTCTAAACCTTACTCATACCCTTCAAAAATAGAGTGGTGTCACTTTTCCACCGCGGTCCACGATTCAGTTCATCATAAGTATAAGTCGTTACCGTCCCGGTCGGAGAGGTAATGGTCTTCACATTGTAATTCTTATCGTAAGTGTATGAGGTTATATTGCCTCTTGCATCGGTCTGGGTTAACAGGTTTCCTACCTTATCATATCCATAGGTGGCAGCTATAAATGAGAAGAAGCACTTAAACATATATGAGTAAATACTTCTTTTTTTAGTCTCTTTACCTATATGGTGAATTTATATCCTTGGTCTTCGTATATTTTTAACTCTTCATTCATGTATCTTGTCAAAGTATGACCCTTTTTCATATATTCCTGTTTAGGAACCTTCTTTTTAATCCAACGCACCAAAGAATTATAGTCTTTCTTGAACTGTTCCTCGATTGCAAAATCTTCGAATTCAATCCAACTACTTATCCATATTCGCCCTTGGCGAACAACTTTCTCATCACTGTCGAGTATAGTTCGGCACCATTCAATCACTGGGCTATAATTTCTATTTATTTCTATTTTTTTTTCATCATTATATATTATAGAACCATATGAATCTTTATATAACACAAGAAGCCATTTTTTTCTATTCACATCATCATAAGACACTATTTTTTCTATTCTTTCATCAATAAAATTCCTATATAAAATTTTATATCCATTAGAACAAATAATTTCAAAGAATTCTCTTTCAACCGCTTCGCTCATATAAAAATTAATCTGTCTTCCCATATCATATTCCTCCTTGATAAATCACTGGGTCAGCATCTATATTGTATGGTAGAAAGTATATTTTAACACCATTATAATCATCTGATCCCAGAATGTCTTCTATTGCTAGCCGTTCTCTCTTGACAGGTGTACCGTTTTTATTCATTTTTCCAGCTTGATATATTCGAATTATTTTACCTTCCGAATCAACCTCCACCGCATCAGCAAAACGATAATTCTTATGTCCACCTGATGTATCAAATTTAACTTCGTTTTTTATTTCTCCACCTTTTGCCGTTGGCTTAATGTTACCAACAGTAGATTGATGTGCATCTCCACCCTTTTTACCATTCGGATTCGATACTTTATTTTTTATGCCAAGCTGATTTGCTTGCTTAATATCATTTGTACTTGCATCATAATCTATTGTAATAAAACCAGTGTCTCCAATGATATCAAGCGATGCACATAAATTGTAAGATTGATACAAACTAAGCAAAGACAATACCGATAATACTGAGTACACTATGACTTCCTTATTCTTTTT
>SVEJ01000058.1 GCA_015057435.1 Lachnospiraceae bacterium | reverse complement strand
TTGTAAGCTCTCACCTTTACATAGTAAGTCTTACCCTTTTTGAGCTTCTTCAAAGTTGTCTTGGTTGTCTTTGTCTTCTTAACAAGTACTGTTTTTGCCTTCTTGAATTTCTTACTTGTCGAATATTTCACTTCATATCCGGTTGCGCGCTTATCCTTTTTCCAAGTCACGGTTAGCTGCGTCTTCTTTGCAGAAAGCTTCTTGATAGATGCTTTCTTAGGTGAAACTTCAATTACGGTTTCTACAGTTCCGGCCTTGTAATTCTTGCCTTCTGCAATTGTAGCCGTAATCACTGCTCTACCTGTACCCTTAATCGTTACTTTACCCTTCTTGTCAATCTTAGCAACTTTGCTACTTGATGACTTGAATGTTACAGCACCTGCTGCGTCAACTACCTTGACGGTAAATTTCTTCGCACCATACGCCTTCTTGTAAACATCTTTTTCAAATCTGGCAGTCGTGTCTGCCTTATCGATTGTAAATGAAAGCGTCTTGGTTCCCTTATAGTTACCTTTACCTGTAATAACAACTTCAGCAGTTCCTGCTTCTATGTTATTCTTATAAGTCACTGTATAATCTGTATCTTTAACAAGCACTTTACCATCTACTGTTACTTTCACTTCCTGTGTGATAGCAGTACCTGTGTACACCTTGTTCTCGATTCCTGTTACGACTGCTTTTGTGATATCAACAGATGGTTTATTCTCATTGTTGTTCTTATCGGAAACTTGTGGTTTGGCCAAGTTGTTCTGCTCGAACATCTTGTCAAATACTGTTTCATTGTCAATTACCATCACAGAAACTGTCTTTGTAAATGAAGAATTTTCAACACCAAGTGTCACCTGTGTTACACCTGCACTTTGACCATCCAATGTAATTGTAGCTTTTCCTTGTGCATTTACTTTTCCTACACTTGCTATCTTAATCTTACTATCATCTGCACTGATTGCAGTAAGTAGACGGTCTTGTGTGCTTTCATCTGACAATACATCAACTTCAAATGTACATTGCTTGCCACTTTGTACCACAAAGAATTCCGGAGTCTCAATATCATTGATAATTCCTGCTACTGCAAGTCCTGTTAGCTCTTGGCTCTCATTCATAACGACATCTGCGTAGCTTGTAACGCCTGCTGCAACGGTTGCTGTATAGCTACCTTCTGCAAGTGCTGTTGCAAAAGTTACTACGAACTCTTTTGCAATTGCTTTCTCGTTTCTTTCCTTCGCATCCACTGCTTCTACTGAGGCAATTTCAACTGTTGTATCAGTGCTGTCTTTTAATGCTACGTTTTCTTTTGTGAAGCTGTCTGCAAGGACATAGTTATCAAAACGAACTAGCATCTTATCACTTGCAAGATCAATGCCTGCCACCTTAGGCTGCTTAGTACTTACAAGTTCCAAATTCACATCAAGCTGCGGTGGTGGTACAGGAAGCCAGTCACTTTCTACTGTGCTATAGCCTTCTTTTTCCGCTCTAACCTTCCACTCGCCTGCAGGTACGTACCAGCCGTAGTTACCGTCTCCGTCAGAAATCACCGGATTAATCTGTGTAAACTCTTCTGCATTCCATTTCACTGCATTTCCGTCTTCATCCTTGTAATATGTGGTTACGGTTGCACCTTCCACTCTGTTTTCAGGTACTACTTCATAAATGTATCCTGACGGATCGATACACCATTTGATGACAAAGTCACAGATATCGATTTCTTTTACTTCGTCTCCGTTTTTCACTTTTGCTACAATTGTTAAATCGTTTGGAAGTCCAGAGCTGCATACGGATGTATATAATGCCCACTTACCTGTCTCTTCCTGAACCAATTTTTCATATTCACGACCATTTCCTCTGTCGTAAGCAATATATAATTCCTGAATATTTTCATCATTTCTTATATCAACGAACAAGTAGAATGGATACCATCCGTAACTCCTTGTTGAAACAGTCTGCTTACCAACCATTTTGGACATATCAACCGATGATTTTAAAATGTTACCATAATACTCGTAAGCAATATTTGTCACCTTAATCGGCTTCTCAACGCACCAGGTTTCATCACTGACACTATCTACGCCAACTATTTTTCCTGTCAAACACGCTGTAATCAAGTAGGAACTTCCCTCTACTGCATTCGAAATGGATATATCAGTAGACCACATACCGCTATCATCCACTACTGCTTCTCCTACCTTTGCGTTTCCTACGAAGAGCTCTACAGTTCCTCCCGCTTTTCCTTTACCCGAAAGCTCTATACCTTCGTTTTTCGAAAACTGGGCCGGTGCATTTATGGTCAACTGGCTATTTCCAAACTCTACTGCACCAATATAATTCGTTTCAGTACCTTTTATGCATGCAGTAGATACACCGTTTGCACCATCTTCCAGTTTCACCGAAAAAAGAAGTTTTCCTTTCAGACTTTCCTTATCCAATGTAAATGTGACTATATTTCCGTCTATTTGGGCTGTACACTGACTATTTTGTGCATCAGCTTCCGTTTTATAAGATGCAGAATTTTCTATGTATGTAACACCTTCCGGTAATGTTACCATGATATTTACTGTTTCTGCTGAAGCATCCCATTTCTCGCGGTCGATTTCATACTCAATATTTAGATTTGTATATCCCATACGGGCATCCATTGCTGAAGCTGTATAACTCGACTTAACTTCGTTTAAAAAGTTAGGATGAATATCTTTTAATTGATTGAAATTCGGATCATCATGCAAATTCCAAACAACATCTTCGGCAACATTTTCTGCAATTACCAACTCTTTAATCAAATAATCCTGATTTTCAAAATATCCGAGCGAAAAATACTCATCAAGATTAGCCTGACCTTTTATTTTGTTAGACGCTTTATGTATCATTACCTTATAAGTTCCCGGAGCAAGAGAAGTTGAAATCAGACCATACTCTCTAGAACTCAAAGACGAAAGACGCTTTCCATCCGCATCGTAAATATATCCGCTAGCCTCTTTATCTGTTTCCACTCTTAACGCAGGTCTTCTCTTAAGTGTAACGGTAACTTCTGTCACATTGTCATTTGCTTCTTCCCTTGAAACTAATGCTAATTCCACACCCTCTACAGTTGCAGGAAAATATGCACTTGCAATCAAAGGTTCAAATTCAAAGATATAGTTTCCGCTTTCTGCAAGAAGAACTTCCACACTTCCGTCTTCGAGGTAAGTACATTCACTCTTGGCTGATACCACCCCGCTGTCTGTATTCTTTGATAAGTTTACTTTACACACACCATAAGGAGCTTTCTCAGCAGTTCCATTTTCATTTTCCACGAAAACATTAATTTTAACGCTTGCTACACCGCCGGAAATCACCTTTCCTATTTTATCTGTGCCCCAAGCTTCTACGAACGGACTAGTTTCCGGATCATTTACAAACAAATACTTAACAACAAAACTTGAAGGCTCGACCGTCACATCATCATTACATTCGGTAGTCACCAGACGAAGGTCCGCATCTTTGGCATAAACTGCATCTGTTTCATACTTTTTCAATGTAGATGGTAACGTTACTGTTATTGGCTGAATTGATGTCGAAACCCTAACTGCATGTGGTGCAATCGTCTCAACACCTTCCGGAATTTCAACCTTATCACCCTGGTTAAGACTATCCCCCCACCAATATAGTGTTTTACCGTCTTTACTGTAAATCGAATTTCCTACCTTCATTAAGGTTGGATGATCTTCTGCAAGAATAATCTCCGGCTTCTCGAACATAGCAGATATTTTAGCAGCATCAAAAACAGTCATATCTGATGGTACTATAACCTTATCTGCGTATGAATTTCCCCTAATCGTATAGTTATCGAGTGTAGATGGTAACACAACAGTTATTTCTGCTTGTCTCTCTCTATAATACGGATCCTCATCAGTAATACCATAATATTCACGCTTTACGTTTGCATCCTTAGGGAAATGAACCGTAACCGGATATGAATTCAATTTAACCTCCACACTAATTGTAGTCTTACTTTCCGGGAAAACTATTTCCTTTACTATATTATTACCTTGCCAGAAAGTATAATAAGGATCAATACCATCCGGAAGATAATATACGCCGTTTTCCAATTCTGCATATTTACACATGTATTGCGCTCTAATATTCGGATTATTTTTTAACGGTCCATACAAAACGCCATCAATAATCTGCCAACCCTTTTCATTTGGTGCTATCTGGATTTCCTTTACACCCGTTATATCAAATTTTTTAATATCAGCCGCGCCATCAGGCTGATTAACAACTACAGTTGCTCCCGGCTTAGACGATATAAACTGGTCAAATTCATTACAAATCACCCACGACTCCACGTTATAGACATTGGTAATATTCTCAAACGCCTCATCTCCTGTACCACAGACCGAAACCGCACTAGAAGGCACACTAACATCCGTCGCTATAGTCAAAGATTTTACTTTTAAACCTGCAAGTGAATTATCATATAAATATATAATTTTACTGTCGAATACCAAGTCATAATCTTTAAATTTCTCACAACCGGAAAAAGCATACTTATAGATATGTAAATAAGTAATATCTGTAAAACTAAAAGGTTCTAAGTTTTTACAATCTTTGAAGGCTTCAGGATAAATATATAATTTACTATGAGGTCTCGGTATACTAACTGTCTCTAAATTAGTACATCCCTTAAAACCACCAAGATCCACTAACGTATTCGGTAATTCTACATGTTTTAACCCAAGTTCTCCTACAAAGGCATCGTCAGCAATAGTCACAACAGTAATATCATTGATTTTTTCCGGTATTACAAGTGTTTCAGGAAGCGTACCGGTAAAACCGGTAATCCGTCCATACTTATCAATCGTAAGGGTGAATTCTTCTTCGCCTTCAGGCGTTACTTCTTCCTCTGTACCTTCAGATTGACTATCTTTAAGCGCTTCTTCCACATCTACTGCCTCTTCTGCCACCTCTGCACTTTCTTCTACCATTGCCTCCTCTGCAGCCTCTTCCACTACAGGCGTTGCATCTTCCGCTACAACCTCTTCCACTGCAGACGTTGCCATAACGTTTGCTGGAAATGCCAACTGAAACACCAGTGAAAACACAAGTATCTTAGCCAGCACTCGTTTCCAAGTTCCCTTTTCCTTTTTCATTCGTCCTCCTATCCGGGTATTTCATTCATTCTCCCTATTATACGAACATACCCTTTCACATGTATTGCTCTACATTATCTCCCTGGATACTCCTATCCGTTTTCTATTTTATAGCAAAGAAAAAGCCTCAACAAGAACTCCGGAATAAGAGGTTTTTAAAACCGAATAAGTTGTCATTCTCGCGTACAAGATGCCATTTTTACCGCTCAACTTTCCATTTTTACATTTTGGCATCTTAGCCGTCATTTTTCACCTGTTATGCACATTTTTACCTATACTGACTTGATTTATCACTTCGTAATACTTGCCTTTTTATGCAAACCCTTTTTCTTCAGGAATTTTTTGTAAGCCTTTACCTTCTTTTTCGGTACTTTTACCTTTGCTCTTGCATACGTTTTAGAAAAGGCCGATTTCCCTACAGACTTGCTCTTTAACTTGGATGTCTTTATATAAATTTTTCTTAATTTTTTACAACCATAAAATGCTTTTTTTCCGATTCTCACCACATTTTTCCCGATTATAATTTTCTTAAGTTTTGTGCATTTATAAAAGGCTTTATCAGATATCTCACTAACTTTGAAAATAACTCCTTTATACTTCACTGAAGCCGGAATTGTAATATCTTTCACTTTCTTGTTCTTCGGTTTTACATATGCAACCATCTTCTTTCTCACTGAGATAATCTTATATCTATTGCCTTTTTTATCTTTAAAATTCTTTCCAAGCAACACATCACTCTTACTATTGCCATTCTCATCGACACTATCATCCACTAGAATCGGTGTGTAATTATCCTTATATGTATGATTGCAAACTCTACATGTGTATAATGTGTAACCTTCTTCCGTATAAGTTGGTGCAATCACCTTCTCTTGGTATTGATGTCCCAAAGCAGGTATAACATCCGTATATTGCTCCTCACATATACTGCATATATGCGTCACCGCACCATCCTGTTCACAATTTTCCTGTTGTATGACTTTATCTTCATACTGATGCTCACATTTGTATTTTGCAGGTTCTGTTGTAACAAATGATAACTTACACACACTACAAGAACGCAAGGTTGCTCCATCCTCATGCTCTTTATCCCAGAATTTGTGACCGGTTACTTTCACTTTCTCCTCATACTCGTATCCGCATGCATCACATGTATGTCGCACCACTCCTTCTTTGTTGCAAGTCACTTGTCTCGTCACTTTGTCAGAAAACGTATGCTCACATGCCGATACTTCATCCGGAACATATTCAAACTGCACACTTTGCAACCACGTTTTATCACCATTCCAAATACCAAAAACCTTATTATCACCTTCTATATCATATGTACCAATCCACACTTTTCTGGTAGAAGCTTTTAATGAAGGTGTATGAGATGTGTCTTCCCCAATCCTTGAAAAATCAAAATTGGCATATAGCGATACTGTTCCATAAGCATCATCGTATTCACAACTCAAATCTACTCCAAGCACTACTGATTCATAGTTTAACGAGTTTCCATCAAACATTGGAATCTGTGTGTAATCTCCCAAAACAGATTTTTGCTGCTCCCCATTATAAGGACGCGTTATTTTACTAAGTGGATCGATATGCGTTAATCTGTTAACCTTGCCACTTTCATAAAAAATACCATTTTCGAAATGTGCTTGTGGAAAATTATTATTTTTCTCAGCACGACCATCCACCAATTTGTTAAAATAATCTTTTTCAAAGTAACAAGACGCTGCAAAGATTCCATTGTCATCGTTTTTACAAGAATACCCTATTACAACACCATAGTAATTCGCATCATCCTCAGATAAGATGATAAACGTCGGTCTTTTTCCTTGCCATGCATGAGACAATTTGTAATCGTAATAAAAGCTAGTATTAACACTTAGCAAGTTATCATCCGGTATCATCTCGTCTTTGAAAACAATCGCATAAGTAGGTTTGTTCGCATTGTTGACATTATTTGTAGTTCCCTCCAAATCCACAATTTCACGAGAACCGTCCATTAAAAATGCGTTGCCGAAATCTTCCTCTTGCGACAAACCATACTGTATTGTCTGGGA
Organism: Lachnospiraceae bacterium; assembly: GCA_015057435.1. Lineage (GTDB taxonomy): Bacteria > Bacillota > Clostridia > Lachnospirales > Lachnospiraceae > CAG-590. The sequence continues at coordinate 4,731 of SVEJ01000058.1, read as the reverse complement.
CAAAATGTTATATCTTTCTTCTTTAGTAAGATCTTTTATATCAGCGTAGCTATAATTTCGCTCTTCTTCTCCAAATTGCGCAACATTATATTGCGAATGTACATATGGTACAATCGTAGAATCGTCAATGTAGCCTTCCATCTTTTGTGCTAATACTTGTGCTTCTTCCACAGTTCGCCCCTTAAAATCATAAAGCAGATACGCTGTCTGTTTTGTTTCACTAAGCCACTTGTTCGGTACGTCGTATATCTTCTCCTGCGCCGGCTGCAATATCTCTATCTGCTCTAATTCTTTTTCCGGAACATTCAATTCAGCCACCTCGACATACTCACCATTCACATATGTCTTTACACCGGGAATCGACCAACTACGGACATCTTCTTCTTGTATGGTAAATGTTATCTCTTCTTCCTCTGTTTCCGGATTATCTGCCTGATTAACAAGATACCAGTATTGCAATTCAAACTGATTATTCTTACAATTTTCCGATATAATATTATCCGCTTTTCCAAATGGTGTAATCGGAATCTTTTGTTTGTATTCCCCTTTGTTTTCAGTGTATACCACATTTCCTGCTACACGCGCATTCGATATCGACTTCACGACATTTCCGTCACTGTCCTGATAAGAAATACCCGGACTGTCAAATTCTATAAAATGCGTATCATGGTTCATCGAACCGAGATCGGTATTTCCAATCAATCTTAACCCATCACTTACATGGAACATTATCATCGGTTTGTCCGTTAGGATATCGGGCTTGTCAATCGAAAAATTGGAGTTTTCCATGTGATTTACAATCGAACCATAATTTGCCCGGGTTAACGTGTTACCGCATACTACATCATTTCTTCCAAAACTGTAGTTATACGTATAGTCAATAATATTTCCTCGATAAAGACTGTTACCTGCGCCGGTTAATGTTTTTCCATTTGAAAACTGTCCAAACTCCAGCCAACAACCTCGCCATGTCGATTTTTTAAAATCAGAAGATGAAATAAAATAGCGATAATTCATATCACCCGGTGAAATTGCATCTTCTGTTTCCACCCAGGTACTTGCTGTGCCATATACGTTTTTTACAAGGATATTATCGGTCACTGTTTTATAAAAGAATCCATAATCACAATATTGAATCTGACCTTCGTGAATTACTGTGTTTTTGAGTTTACAATTTGTAAATGCACCTACACCTCGCGCAATTGTGCCCACCTTCATATAAAAATTATCTGTATTCACATTATAAAATCCACTGGTATTGCAATTTTGCATATACAAATCCGTATTGATAAAATATCCATTAATCGGTTCATTGTCATCTGCACTCATCACAAAGATTCCGGCTCCGTTCATGTCTTGTGTTTTATGACTTTTTATTGTTCCTTCAAACACAACACGATACGTTTTACCCCCACGAAGAACAATTGGTTTATTGGTATAATAAGTACCCTTTTCTATGCGTAAAATCGCATCATGTGTCGCCACATAATCGAATGCTTTTTGCAGTTTTTCGTGGTTACTTCCTGTATTCCATCCCATTCCGTCAAAATCATCTTCAAATGATACGATTTCATATTTCTTAGATTGCATATCCTTATAATACCGGTCTTCCAGACCCGCATCCCAAAGGCCCTGCTCGTCCGCACCTACATCTCCTAATGCCGCATAACCGAAGCCCTGCTTATCTTTATTCAAAAAGGCTGACAAATCTATATATCGCTCCAGATCAACTGAGACATAGATTCCGTCTTTTAACCAGCATACAGGATTTTCACTTTGCGCAGAAACCCATCCCATTTCCGGCGTTCCATCAGAATTCATTTTTCCGTTTTCACCCCAGACTATGATGGTATTATCACTCCACTCCTCTGTATACGGACGACCGGTTCTCCAATCATCTATCATCAAATCTTTATATTTCCATTCATTGATTTGAAATGCATTGTCTGAAAAATGTATATTATTAGAACCACGTTGTCCCGAATATCTTGCACTCCACTCCGAGTCTGTAATTCTCACTAACGTTGTCCAATCCAAGGAATCACACTCTATTTTATTCTGCGTAAATGCGATACCACTGTGCAATTCTATCATCGTAAGCATCTGCCCGTTCCAGTGATTGGCACTATGTTTTCTATCATATGCACTATCGCCGACAATGTTATCACGAATCACATATCCTGTGCCCGGATACATCCACTTCTTCTGTTCATGGTCATAATATCTCGTTTCGTGATCATATGGTTCTAATCCCTGGTTTTGAAAATAAGCTTCGATATCGTTATAAGCACAATCCTTAAACAAACAGCCGCTTACAGAAGAAGAAACCACCGTTGTATCAATCACAAAATTACAAACCCGTTTTAACGTCAGATTCGAATACGTTGTATGCGGACACCATGTACCTGCACCGGAACGTGAAAAGAAATAATTCTCAAGATATGAATTTGAAAATACCGTTGTTCCCATACTGAAGTTGATTTGAAAAATCGGAATTTCATGCAAATCATCTTGTGTAAAGTAACCGCCGTAATAATAACTATCATAAAAAAATGCATCATTTGTTTCCACACCAAAATAGACAAGTCTTGTCGGACCAACTGTTACATTCGTTACCCTGGTTAACATATCCATAAAACACCAGCGTAAAAATGCGTAAAAACCGCTCACTCCAATGTTATCGATTGCACCATATTTGATTCGAACACGATAAAACAGACTAAAGTCATCAATTGCATTCACATCATCGCTACACAAATTGCTGATAATCGTCTTAGCCGAACTTGTCGGTTTAAAAGAATCATGTGTACCTTCTACCGCAAATGCAATATCACTAATTTTACCAAAATACCATGAATATGTAGCAGACAAATCTCCATTGGTAAAGAAACCATTCGCGTCTACCGGATTACCATCTTTATCCTGAAAATTCGGTTTAATTACAAATGCTGTTTTTCCCGCCTCAGCATTGATATTGGTATATCCAAACAAATATATTGACTTTGTAAAATAGTACACACCTTCTTTTACAAAAACATCTGCATTATTCAACTTTCTGGCTTTGCTTAATGCTTCGTTAAGCATATCCGTATAATCATAATAAGGGTCTTTGGGATCATAGTCCGGAAATTTGGGATTTCCGTTTTCATCAAGGTCATTCATCACATCATCCGGAAAATACACCACATTACTATCTTTTTCATAGGAATTATTAATATCATTCTCCGCACGCATTCCCACATCACCCGAATGACCATAATGAATTTTACCTTCATTCGGATCATAGTCTATTGCAAATTCGGTTCTCCCTTCCTCCTTCACATCAGATGTTGTTTCATCTGCATAGACCTTGTCGCAGATTGTAAAAATCATATAAAACATGAAAATCATGGCACAAAAAATACGTAATATTTTCTTGTGTTTCATTCTCTTTTCCAAACATGCTCCTCCTTTCTTATGTTGCATGGCAGCACCTTCTACCATCTAGAATCAAAAAAAGCAGCAATCCCCACCCGCATGATCGCATTGCGGACGGGGATTGTTATGGCTTTTATCACTTTATCTTTTTCTTAAGTGTCTTACTGTAAGGACTATAAATCTTAACCTTCTTGTTGCCAACTTTCACTTCTTTGTAAGCTCGAACTTTCACGTAGTACGTCTTACCCTTTTTGAGCTTCTTCAAAGTTGTCTTAGTTGTCTTTGTCTTCTTAACAAGTACTGTTTTTGCCTTCTTGAATTTCTTACTTGTCGAATATTTTACTTCATATCCGGTTGCGCGCTTATCCTTTTTCCAAGTCACGGTTAGCTGCGTCTTCTTTGCAGAAAGCTTCTTGATAGATGCTTTCTTAGGTGAAACTTCAATTACGGTTTCTATCGTTCCGGCCTTGTAATTCTTGCCTTCTGCAATCGTAGCCGTAATCACTGCTCTACCTGTACCCTTAATCGTTACTTTACCCTTCTTGTCAATCTTAGCAACCTTGCTACTTGATGACTTGAATGTTACAGCACCTGCTGCGTCAACTACCTTGACGGTAAATTTCTTCGCACCATACGCCTTCTTGTAAACATCTTTTTCAAATCTGGCAGTCGTGTCTGCCTTATCGATTGTAAATGAAAGCGTCTTGGTTCCCTTATAGTTACCTTTACCTGTAATAACAACTTCAGCAGTTCCTGCTTCTGTGTTATTCTTATAAGTCACTGTATAATCTGTATCTTTAACAAGAACTTTGCCATCTACTGCCACTTTCACTTCCTGTGTAATAGCAGTACCTGTGTACACCTTGTTCTCGATTCCTGTTACGACTGCTTTTGCAATATCAACAGATGTGCCCGGAACAGATGGTTTATTCTCATTGTTGTTCTTATCGGAAACCTGTGGTTTTGCCAAGTTGTTCTGCTCGAACATCTTGTCAAATACTGTTTCATTGTCAATTACCATCACAGAAACTGTCTTTGTAAATGAAGAATTTTCAACACCAAGTGTCACCTCTGTCACACCTGCACTTTGACCATTGAATGCAATTGTAGCTTTTCCTTGTGCATTTACTTTTCCTACACTTGCTATCTTAATCTTACTATCATCTGCACTGATTGCAGTAAGTACTCGGTCTTGTGTGCTTTCATCTGACAATACATCAACTTCAAATGTACATTGCTTGCCACTTTGTACCACAAAGAATTCCGGAGTCTCAATATCATTGATAATTCCTGCTACTGCAAGTCCTGTTAGCT
>SVEJ01000010.1 GCA_015057435.1 Lachnospiraceae bacterium | reverse complement strand
AGATCTAAGAATATTGAAGAGTTAAACGCAGAGTTAGTAGCTGCTAAGAAGGAATTGTTCAACTTAAGATTCCAGAATGCAACTAACCAGTTAGAGAATACAAGCAGAATTAAAGAGGTAAGAAGAAATATCGCTAGAATTCAGTCAGTGATGACAGAGAAGGCTAACGCTTAGTTATCTTGGAAGGAGGAATTATTGTGGAAAGAAATCTAAGAAAAACACGTGTAGGAATTGTAACAAGTGATAAGATGGATAAAACAATTGTTGTTTCAATCATAGATAACGTTAAGCACCCTCTTTATGGTAAGATTGTAAAGAGAACTTATAAGTTAAAGGCACATGATGAGAACAATGAATGTCGCATCGGAGATAGAGTTAAAGTAATGGAAACAAGACCTTTGTCTAAGGATAAGAGATGGAGACTTGTTGAAATCGTAGAGAAAGCTAAATAATTAAGGAGGCAAATACAATGGTACAACAGGAAACAAGACTTAAAGTTGCTGATAATACCGGAGCAAAAGAATTACTTTGCATCAGAGTATTAGGTGGTTCAACTAGAAGATATGCTAATATCGGTGATATCATCGTTGCCTCTGTTAAAGATGCAACACCAGGCGGTGTTGTAAAGAAGGGTGACGTTGTTAAGGCTGTAGTCGTTCGTACAAAGAAGGGTGCTCGCCGTAAAGATGGTTCTTATATCAAGTTTGATGAGAACGCTGCTGTTATCATCAAGGACGATATGAACCCAAGAGGAACTCGTATTTTCGGACCTGTAGCTAGAGAGCTTAGAGATAAGAAATTCATGAAGATCGTTTCATTAGCACCAGAAGTTTTATAAGGAGGTGTCAAGATGGCAACTAGTAAGATTAAAAAAGATGATTTAGTCAAGGTTATCACTGGTAAAGACAAAGGCAAAGAAGGCAAGGTTTTATCAGTAGATACCAAGAATAATAAAGTATTAGTTGAGGGAGTCAACATGGTTTCTAAGCACTCTAAACCAAGTATGGCAAACCAACAGGGTGGAATTATTGAGAAAGAAGCACCTATCGATATTTCTAACGTAATGTATGTTCACAAAGGAAAACCAGTTAGAGTTGGTTTCCAGGGCGAGAAGAAGGACAAAGTTCGTGTGGCTAAAGTGAACGGTAAGTTAGAAAAGATTGACTAATTGTAGGAAGGAGGCCGCAGAAGTTGAGTAGATTAAAAGAACAGTACAATGGCGAAATTAAAGACGCTATGGCTAAGAAATTTGGTTACAAAAACGTTATGGAGATTCCTAAGCTTGAGAAGATCGTTATCAACATGGGTGTTGGTGAAGCTAAGGAAAACCATAAGCTTTTAGATACAGCAATTCAAGATTTGGAGATCATCACTGGTCAGAAGGCAGTTATTACTCGCGCTAAGAAGTCTATCGCGAACTTCAAGTTGAGAGAGGGCATGCCTATCGGATGTAAGGTTACTTTAAGAGGGGAAAGAATGTACGAGTTTGCAGATCGTTTGATCAATCTTGCATTACCACGTGTTCGCGACTTTAGAGGTATTAATCCAAACGCATTTGATGGTAGAGGTAACTACGCTTTAGGTATTAAAGAGCAGTTGATTTTCCCTGAAATCGAGTATGACAAGGTAGATAAAGTTAGAGGTATGGATATCATTTTCGTTACCACAGCTAAGACAGACGAGGAAGCTCGTGAGTTGTTAACTTTATTCGGTATGCCATTTAAGAAATAATAGGAGGAAGAGATTCATGGCTAAAAAAGCAATGGTTGTAAAACAACAGCGCAAACAGAAATTCTCTACAAGAGAATATACACGTTGTAACGTTTGTGGTCGTCCACACTCAGTGTTAAGAAAATACGGAATCTGCAGAATCTGCTTCCGTGAGTTAGCATACAAGGGTGAAATCCCTGGCGTTAAGAAAGCAAGCTGGTAGAATTTTTGAAGGAGGTAAATGACAATGACAGATCCAATCGCAGATATGCTTACTAGAATTCGCAATGCGAATACTGCTAAACATGATACAGTTGATGTTCCTGCTTCAAAGATGAAGGAAGCAATTGCTAACATTCTTTTAGAAGAGGGTTATATCAAGGCTGTTGATATAGTTGAAGAAGGTAAATTTAAGACAATCCGTATCACATTGAAGTACGGTAAGGACAAAAACGAGAAGATCATTTCTGGTATTAAGAGAATTTCTAAGCCAGGTCTTCGTGTTTACGCTGGCAAGGATGAGCTTCCAAAGGTATTAGGTGGCTTAGGTATTGCTATCATTTCTACAAACAAGGGTGTGTTAACTGACAAGCAGGCTCGTGAAGCTCAGGTTGGTGGCGAAGTATTAGCTTTTGTTTGGTAAACATTGAGCATTTAGTGAGAACAAGCGTAAGCGTGGTTCAAACTTAGTGCGAAAGTTCTTCCCAACACTTAATGAAAACGAGCGCGAGCGAAGTTTGAATATTAGTGGAGTGGAAGGCATGAGAGATTGAGAATAATTATGAATCAACCCACAAGGGTTATTGAATTAAGGAGGTAACGGCATGTCACGTATCGGAAGAATGCCTATCGCTGTACCAGCAGGAGTTACTGTTGATATAGCAGAAAATAATCAAGTGACTGTAAAAGGACCAAAGGGTACACTTACAAGAGTATTGCCTGCGGAAATGGACATTAAGCTTGAAGGTGATCAGGTAGTTGTAACAAGACCTAATGATTTAAAGAGAATGAAGTCTTTACATGGTCTTACAAGAACATTAATTAACAACATGGTTGTAGGTGTAACAGAAGGTTATGCTAAGAAGTTAGAAGTAAACGGTGTTGGTTACAGAGCTGCTAAGCAGGGTAAGAAGTTGACACTTAACTTAGGTTATTCTCACCCGGTTGAGATGGAAGATCCGGAAGGAATCGAGTCAACAGTAGAAGGTAATGTAATCACTGTTTCAGGTATTGATAAAGAAAAAGTTGGCCAATATGCTGCTGAAATCAGAGAAAAGAGACAGCCTGAACCATATAAGGGTAAGGGTATCAAGTATGCTGATGAAGTTATCAGACGTAAAGTTGGTAAGACTGGTAAGAAATAATTAAAGGAGTGAGATAGGATGATTAATAAAGAGTCAAGAAGTAAGGTTCGTGCTAAGAAGCACTTAAGAATCCGTAACCGCTTTAGTGGTACTGCGCAAAGACCACGTTTAGCTGTATTCAGAAGTAATAATCATATGTACGCTCAAATTATTGATGATACAGTTGGTAATACTTTGGTGTCTGCTTCAACAGTACAAAAGGATGTTAAGGCAGAGTTAGAGAAGACAAATGATGTTGCTGCTGCTGCTTACTTAGGAAAGGTAATCGCTAAGAAAGCATTGGATAAGGGAATTACAACAGTTGTCTTTGATAGAGGCGGATTTATATATCAGGGTAAGATTAAAGCATTAGCAGATGCAGCAAGAGAAGCTGGTCTCGAATTCTAATTAAGGAGGAAAACATTTTATGAAGCATACAATTATTGATGCTAGTCAGTTCGAATTAGAAGAAAAAGTTGTTGCCATCAAACGTGTAACCAAGGTTGTTAAAGGTGGACGTAACATGAGATTTGCTGCTCTTGTAGTTGTAGGTGACAAAAATGGTCATGTAGGCGCCGGAACAGGTAAGGCTGCTGAAGTACCAGAAGCAATTCGTAAAGGTAAAGAAGATGCAATTAAGAACATGGTTAATGTTCCAATTAATGAAGTGGGAAGTATTCCACATGACTGGACAGGAAAGTTCGGAAGCGCATCAGTTTTGTTAAAGGCATCTCCAGAAGGTACAGGTATCATCGCAGGTGGTCCTGCACGTTCAGTACTTGAGTTAGCCGGATACAAGAATATCCGTACTAAGTCTTTAGGTTCAAACAATAAGCAGAACGTAGTATTAGCTACAATCAATGGACTTACAAGCTTAAAGACTCCTGAAGAAGTTGCAAAGCTTCGCGGAAAATCTGTTGAAGAGATTCTAGGTTAAGGAGGATTTGAAAAATGGCAGATAAGGTAAAGGTTACTTTGGTAAAGTCTCCAATCGGAGCAGTTCCAAAGCATAAAAAGACATTAGAAGCATTAGGTCTTAGAAAGTTAAACAAGACTGTAGAGCTTCCTAACAATGCGGCAACTCAGGGAATGGTATTCCAGGTTAAGCATTTAGTAAAGGTAGAAGAGATTTAATCAATAATTTGAGATAAGGAGGTGCACGTTAATGAATTTATCTACATTAAAGCCAGCAGATGGTTCTAAGCAAAGCGATAATTTCAGAAAAGGTCGTGGCCATGGTTCAGGAAATGGTAAGACTGCAGGTAAGGGACACAAGGGACAAAAGGCTCGTTCAGGAGCAACTAGACCTGGTTTCGAAGGTGGTCAGATGCCATTGTATAGAAGACTTCCTAAGAGAGGATTTACATGTCCTAGCTCAAAGGAAATCATTGCTATCAACGTAGCTGCACTTAATGCTTTTGAAGATGGCACAGAAGTAACTGTTGATTCTTTGATTGGTGCAGGTATCGTTAGTAATCCAAAGGATGGAGTTAAGATCTTAGGAAACGGCGAATTGACAAAGAAGCTTACTGTTAAGGCAAATGCTTTCAGTGCTTCAGCTGTAGAGAAGATCGAAGCTCTTGGTGGAAAAGCAGAGGTGATGTAATATGTTCAAAACCTTAGTAAATGCATTTAAAATTGAGCAACTAAGAAAGAGAATATTTTACACATTTTGGATTGTAATCATTGTACGTTTGGGTAGTCAATTACCAATTCCTGGTATTGACGTTGCCCAGGTACAGGCTTTCTTAGAGAGCGTTGTTGGTGATTCTTTCAGTTTTATTGATTCGTTTACAGGTGGTTCATTCTTGTCAATGTCTGTGTTTGCGCTTAGTGTAACACCATATATCACAGCGTCAATTATTATGCAGCTTTTGACAATTGCAATTCCTGCATTAGAGGAAATGAACCGCGATGGAGAAGATGGTAAGAAAAAGATTCAAAAGATTACACGTTATGTTTCTGTAGTTCTTGCTATTATCGAAAGTGCAGGTTTGGCTATTGGTTTCCATAGACAGGGAGCACTTGGTGACTCTAACGCATTTACTGTTTTGACAATCATTGCTACATTAACAGCAGGAAGCTGTATTATCATGTGGCTTGGTGAAAGAATTTCTGACAAGGGTATTGGTAGTGGTATTTCCATTATCTTGTTAGTAAACATCGTTTCAAAGATGCCGGCAGACTTTGCTAATCTTTATGAAATGTTTGTAAAGAACAAAGATACTGTTCAAGCAATTGTTGCAGTCGCTATCATTATTGCGGTTGTTATTGCGACAACAATTCTTGTTATTATTTTGCAGGATGCAGAGAGAAGAATTCCTGTTCAGTATTCGAAGAAAGTTCAGGGAAGAAGAATGGCTGGCGGACAGTCAAGTTACATTCCGTTGAAGGTAAATACTGCAGGTGTTATTCCTGTTATCTTTGCTTCATCCCTTTTGTCAGTTCCTTCTATTATTATTAACTTGTTTAATTTGACACCGGGAACAACTGTACAGAAGGTTTTGCAGGGTATGAACCAACAGTTTTGGTTTAATCCTGAGTATCCATATGCATCAATCGGTGTGATTGTGTATATTGTTCTTAATGTATTGTTTGCTTATTTCTATACATCAGTTACATTTAATCCGATGGAAGTTGCTAACAATATGAAGAAAAATGGTGGATTCATTCCTGGTATTCGTCCGGGAAAACCAACACAGGATTATTTGAATAAGATTCTTAACTACATTGTTTTAATTGGTGTAACCGGATTGGTTATTATCGCTTTGATTCCGATCTTCTTTAGCGGAATGTTCAAGGCAGATGTATCATTTGGTGGAACATCTTTGATTATTATCGTAGGTGTTATTCTTGAAACAATGAAGCAGATGGAATCACAGATGTTAGTTCGTAACTACTCTGGTTTTTTGAATGATTAACACGTAAGTGTATAAAACCGTAGGGAACGTTTGACGTTCTCTGCGGTTTCGGTGGTTAAATAGAAGATGACAAGGAGGAAGCGATTATGAAGATTATTATGTTAGGTGCTCCTGGTGCAGGAAAAGGTACGCAGGCAAAGATGATTGCAGCAAAGTATGGTATCCCACATATTTCAACAGGAGATATTTTCCGTGCGAACATCAAGAACGGTACTGAGCTTGGTGCAAAAGCAAAAGAATATATGGACAAGGGATTACTTGTTCCGGATGAGTTGGTTGTTGATTTGGTAATTGACCGTTTCAAAGAGCCGGATTGTGAAAAGGGATATGTGTTAGACGGATTCCCAAGAACAATTCCTCAGGCTGAGGCATTGGATAAGGCATTGACAGCAATTGGTGAGACAGTGGACTATGCAATCAATGTTGAAGTTCCGGATGAGAATATTGTTAACAGAATGGGTGGAAGACGTGCATGTGTAGGTTGTGGTGCAACATATCATGTAGTATACAGCCCAACAAAAGAAGAAGGCAAATGTGATACATGTGGTGGAGAGTTGATTATCCGTGATGATGATAAGCCGGAGACTGTACAGAATAGACTTTCTGTATACCATGAGCAGACTCAGCCATTAATTGACTACTACACAAACAAGGGTATCATCGCTGAAGTAGACGGAACTGTTGATATGAATGATGTATTCAATGCAATTGTTAATATTTTAGGTGAATAATAATGGCAATTTCTTATAAGTCGAAAGCAGAAATTGAACTTATGCGTGAGGCGGGAAGAATTCTCGCCATCACACATGATGAACTGGCAAAACAAGTTAAGCCGGGTATGACGACATTAGAAGTAGACAGAATCGGTGAAGAGATTATCAGAAGCTATGGTTGTATCCCTTCCTTTTTAAACTATAATGGATATCCTGCATCTATATGTGTTTCGATTAATGAAGAGGTGGTGCATGGAATTCCGAATAAGGATCGAATTATTCAGGAAGATGATATTGTGAGCCTGGATGCTGGTGTAATCTACAAAGGTTACCATTCAGATGCGGCGAGAACATTGATTATGCCGGGTGCATCTGAGGAAGTGAAGAAACTGGTAGAGATTACAAAGCAGTCTTTTTTTGAGGGGATGAAGCAAGCGGTTCCGGGTAATCATATAATTGATATTTCGAGAGCAATTCAAGAATATGTAGAATCATTTGGTTATTCTGTAGTAAGAGATTTGATTGGTCATGGAGTGGGGTCAAAGCTTCATGAGGATCCGGAAGTTCCGAATTTTGTCGGAAAAAGACGTGGTGCAAAGCTTCGTCCGGGTATGACAATCGCAGTAGAGCCTATGATTAATATGGGTGAGTACGATGTATATTGGTTAGATGACGATTGGACTGTTGTGACAGAGGATGGTCTTCCGTCAGCTCACTACGAAAATACAATATTGATTACAGAGGGAGAACCGGAAATTCTTTCACAGGCTCCCGGTATAGCGTTGTAGGAGGATTTATATATGGCTAAAGCAGACGTAATTGAAATTGAAGGAACTGTAATTGAGAAATTACCAAATGCGATGTTCAAGGTAGAGTTAGAAAACGGACATGAAGTGTTAGCACACATTAGTGGAAAGTTGAGAATGAATTATATCAAAATTTTACCTGGTGATAAGGTTACATTGGAATTATCTCCGTATGATTTGACAAAGGGAAGAATCAAATGGAGAGAAAAATAAGATAATGTTAAAAAGTCCTCTTTTGTTTGTGAATTTGCAGATGATTGAGGACTTTTTGATTCCGAAAAGAAAGAACACAATATATAGAAGAAATTCGTTAAAAATCGTGAATATATAATATATGTAGATATAGCGTTTTATAAAGAAAAAGAAGCTGTTCGTATCAGTTTATACAATATAAAATTTTTTTGAGAAAAATAGAAAATTTTGCTTGCATTAAAATTGCAAGAGTGCTAGAATATTATTTCGTAGCGGACTTTTTTATGGAAAAAGTTAGTGACCGTTTTGAAAGGAGAGATTTTAATGAAGGTTAGAGCATCAGTAAAACCAATTTGCGATAAGTGCAAAATCATTAAAAGAAAAGGTAGTATCAGAGTTATCTGTGAGAACCCTAAGCACAAACAGAGACAAGGTTAGATGATAGCCCATCTTTAGTCCTTGCGTAGTTTGTTAACCAAAGTAGCACTGTATTCCCAGTGTGAAGTTCCTTCTATATGATCATTATTAAGTATAGAAGATGATTTTGAAAGCGGCTGTAGTGTAGGTTGTCATTAGCCTACGCAACATATGAATAGAATGGAAAGAAAGCGTATGCATTTCACCCGTGTGGATGAATCCATGCGGATACGTTAGTATGTCCGGACATTTTAACAAAAAGAATTAATTTATGGAGGTGCACAGTCACAATGGCTCGTATTTCAGGTGTAGATTTACCAAGAGAAAAACGTGTTGAGATCGGTCTTACTTATATTTATGGTATTGGACTTCCATCATCTCAGCGTATTTTGAAAGAAGCAAATGTTGATCCTAATACTCGTGTTCGCGATTTAACAGACGATGAGGTTAAGAGACTTAGCGAAGTTATTAACGAGACACAGTTAGTAGAGGGTGATTTACGTAGAGAAATCGCTTTGAATATTAAGCGTTTACAGGAAATTGGTTGTTACCGTGGAATCCGTCATAGAAAGGGATTGCCGGTTCGTGGTCAGAAGACTAAGACAAATGCAAGAACTCGTAAGGGTCCAAAGAGAACAGTAGCAAACAAGAAGAAATAATTTATAGAATAAGATTCATTTATATTTAATCAGGAGGTTAAGTTTAATGGCTAAAGTTACAAAAAAAGTGACTAAGAAGCGTGTTAAGAAGAACGTTGAACACGGACAGGCACACATTCAGTCATCTTTTAATAATACAATTGTTACATTAACTGACAATGAAGGTAATGCGCTTTCATGGGCAAGTGCTGGTGAGTTGGGATTTAAGGGCTCTAAGAAGTCTACTCCTTATGCTGCACAGATGGCAGCTGAGACTGCAACTAAGGCAGCTCTTATTCACGGTTTAAAGAAAGTTGACGTTATGGTTAAGGGACCGGGTTCAGGTCGTGAGGCAGCTATTCGTGCGCTTCAGGCAGCAGGACTTGAGGTACTTAGTATTCGCGACGTAACACCAGTTCCACACAATGGTTGTCGTCCACCAAAACGTAGAAGAGTGTAATAGGAGGTACAGTTAGATGGCAGTAGATAGAACCCCAGTTCTTAAGAGATGCAGATCTTTAGGTATGGAGCCAATGTATCTCGGAATTGATAAGAAATCAAACAGAAAGTTAAACAGAGCAAACAGAAAGATGAGCGAGTACGGTTTACAGCTTCGTGAGAAGCAGAAAGCTAAGTTCATCTATGGTGTATTAGAGAAACCTTTCCGTAACCTTTATGCAAAGGCTGAGAGAATGAAAGGTTTGACAGGTCCAAACTTAATGGTATTGTTGGAGTGCAGATTGGATAATGTTATATTCCGTATGGGCTTTGCAAGAACACGTAGAGAGGCTAGACAGATCGTTGACCACAAGCATGTATTGGTTAACGGCAAGTGCGTGAATATCCCTTCTTACAGCATTAAGGCTGGAGATAAGATTGAGATCAGAGAGAAGAGCAAGTCTCTTCAGAGATATAAGGACATCGTAGCAGTAACTGAAGGAAGATTAGTTCCGGCTTGGTTAGATGCTGATTTGGAAACACTTTCAGGTACAGTAACAGAGTTACCATTGAGAGAGCAGATTGATGTTCCTGTTAATGAGACACTTATCGTCGAGTTATATTCTAAGTAAGATTAGGTAAAAACCTAAAAAAGGGAGGTTCGTAACGTGTTTGAATTTGAAAAACCAAGAATTGAAATCGCTGAGATTTCAGAAGACAACAGATACGGTAAATTTGTAGTAGAACCTTTAGAGAGAGGCTATGGTACAACACTTGGTAACTCTTTGAGAAGAATTATGTTATCATCATTACCGGGTTCAGCCGTAAGCTATGTAAAGATCAAAGGTGTTTTGCATGAGTTTAGTTCTATACCAGGTGTAAAAGAAGATGTAACTGAGATTATCATGAACATCAAGGAATTAGCTATTAAGAACAATAGTACTTCCAATGAGCCAAAGCAGGCTTACATCGAATTTGTAGGTGAAGGTGTTGTTACTGCGGCAGATATTCATGCAGATGCAGATATCGAAATCTTGAATCCGGATTTAGTGATTGCTACATTGAGTGGCTCAGAAGCTAGATTCGATATGGAACTTACTATCACTAAGGGTAGAGGTTATGTTGGTTCAGACAAGAATAAAAAGGAAGATACTTCGATTGATGTAATTGCGGTTGATTCTATTTATACACCGGTAGAGCGTGTGAATCTTACTGTAGAGAATACACGTGTTGGTCAGATTACTGACTACGACAAACTTACTTTAGATGTATATACGAATGGTACATTAGCACCTGACGAGGCTGTAAGCTTAGCAGCTAAGGTGTTGAGTGAGCATTTAAGCTTATTCATTGATCTTTCTGAGAATGCAAAATCTGCAGAGGTTATGGTAGAGAAGGAAGATAATGAAAAAGAAAAAGTATTGGAGATGAATATCGACGAATTAGAATTGTCTGTTCGTTCATTCAACTGCTTGAAGAGAGCGGGAATCAATACTGTAGAAGAGTTAACAAGTAAGACTCCGGAAGATATGATGAAAGTTCGTAACTTGGGACGCAAGTCATTAGAAGAAGTGCTTAACAAGTTGAAAGAATTAGGTTTGTCATTGAACAACGGAGAAGAATAATTATTAATAGGAAGAACACTTAAGCCGAAGGATTAGTAAGCAAAGTGAAGGAGGAAATACATCATGGCAATGTATAGAAAGCTTGGAAAGAAACAGGCAGCAAGAAAGGCGTTACTTCGTAATCAGGTAACACAGTTGTTATACAACGGAAAGATTAAGACAACAGAAGCAAGAGCAAAAGAAATTCGTAAGATTGCTGAGCACTTAATCACAATGGCAGTTAAGGAAAAGGATAACTTTGATGAGGTTACTGTAACTGCTAAGGTTGCAAAGAAAGACAAAGATGGTAAGAGAATCAAGGAAGTTGTAGATGGTAAGAAAGTTACTATGTATGATGAAGTTGAGAAGACTGTTAAGAAAGATCAGCCATCTAAGTTACATGCAAGAAGACAGATGTTAAAGGTTCTTTATCCTGTAGTTGAGGTTCCAACTGATGCTGCCGGTAAGAAGAGAGGAACAAAGAAAGTTGATTTGACAGAGAAGTTATTCAACGAGTATGGTCCTAAGTATGCAGGCCGTAATGGTGGTTACACAAGAATCGTTAAGATTGGACCACGTAAGGGTGATGCAGCTATGGAAGTTATCATCGAATTAGTATAAGACATAATATGATTGATCTAATAGGGGACTGTATTACAGTCCCCTTTTTGTGTCAGCAACGAGCCAAGCACTTTCGTAAAAAACACACTTGGATTGCTTGCAAGCCAATGTGTGTTTTTATGAAAGTATTTGACGAATGCCCAACACAGAGCAAGCTGTGCTTGCGATGTGGGCATACGCTGCTTGGCGAGTTTTAAGGTGAGTTAAGACGTTGCCCAACACAGAGCAAGCTGTGCTTGCGATGTGGACATACGCTGCTTGGTGAGTTGGGAAACATAGCAAGAGGATAAGATGATGAAGTTAATTGATATCAAAAATCTTACATTTGAATATTTTCGAAGAGATACGGATGGAAACTTAGAGGAAATGATAGAAGCCTTACAAGATGTTTCGATTAACGTAGAACAAGGGGAATTTGTTGCGATTGTCGGCAAAAATGGGTCCGGAAAATCGACATTGGCCAAGCATATCAATGCTCTTCTGCTTCCGAGTGAAGGAGAAATTGTCGTGGATGGTTTGGATACTGCAGATGAGGAGCTCCGGCTATCTATTCGGAAAAACACAGGAATGGTTTTTCAAAATCCGGATAATCAAATTGTAGGTAATCTTGTAGAAGAAGATGTCGCGTTTGGTCCGGAAAATCTTGGTGTGCCAACACCGGATATTATCAACAGGGTAGAGGAATCAATGGCAACTGTAGAGATGGATAAAGCGTGGGGTGTTTCACCTAATCAATTGTCCGGTGGAGAAAAGCAAAGGGTAGCAATCGCCGGTGTTTTGGCAATGGAACCTAAATGTGTCATTTTTGATGAAGCAACTTCGATGCTTGACCCACAAGGAAGAGAACAGATTTTGTTTGCTGCAAGACGCTTACAAAAAGAAAAAGGGATAACAATATTGTTTATAACACATCATATGGATGAAGTGATGTGGGCGGATAGAATATTTTTGATGAATGAAGGTCGTGTTGTTGCTACAGGTACGCCAAAAGATATTTTTTCGAAGAAGGAATTGATTCGTGAATGTGGGCTGACACTTCCTGTTATGTATGAATATATCAATTTTCTTACGGAAAATAGGATAATAGAACGTGCAGATACCAGCGAGGTTTATGGAGAGGAAGATTTGATCGCGTTGGTTTGTACAAAAGCAAAAAAGAAAAAAAACCGGATGCCGTCTGATCGCTTGATGGCAGACGATGAAAAAAGAATAGAAAGAGAGCATGTAGAAAAAGCAAAAGAAGGACTTTTGCTTAATCATGTTGATTATATATATAATGAAGGATTAGCGAACGAGACAGTTGCCGTGAAGGATGTGACGTTGCAAATCAACAAAGGTGAGTTTGTTGCAATGATAGGTGCAACAGGATCAGGAAAAACGACGTTGATGCAGATGCTGAATGGCTTGTATTTGCCGTCAAAAGGCGAAGTGTATTTTGAAGGGCAAAATATTATGGAAAAAGATTTTTCTATGAAAATGTTTCGGCAAAAAGTAGGACTTGTTTTTCAAAATCCGGAAAATCAGCTTTTTGCAGAAACGGTAGAAAAAGATGTATGTTTTGGTCCGATGAATATGAATATTTCGAAGGTGGAAGCACAAAAAAGAGCATATGAGGCGATTCGTCTTGTTGGATTGCCGGATACGATATATGATCTTTCACCGTTGCAATTATCAGGTGGACAAAAGCGAAGAGTTGCAATAGCAGGCGTGCTGGCGATGAAACCGGACTATCTTGTGTTAGATGAACCAACGTCAGGATTAGATCCGTATGCAGCAAAACAATTGCTTGATTTGTTAAAGGAATTACAACAAGTGACGGGAATTACGGTTATCATGGTTTCTCATAATCTTGAAGAGGTTGCGGAGTATGCGGACCGGATTGTGGTGATGCAGGATGGTGAGAAGATTTTAGATGGTGCAACAGATGATATTCTATATCAGGTTGGTGCACTTGAACAAGCAGGAATGATCATACCGGTAGGTGTGAAGATGCTCTATACTCTAAGAAAAAATTCACTTTTATCAGTGAAAAAAGTAACAAGGAAAATGGATGTTTTTGAAGAACTCTTGCAATTACAATAAAATAGAATCTTAGTAATTGAGTTGCAATACATGGTGAGAGAAGATGAATTATATTACAATCGGACAATTTTATAATGTAAATTCGGTATTACACAGACTGGATCCAAGAGTTAAGATTGTTGCATCTGTTGTATTTATGCTCTCATTATTTTTTGATAAAAATCCGGTACTGTTTACATTGGCAGTTTTGACTTTGGGAATCTATATTCATTTATCTGAAGTTCCGATTCGATATATTCTAAGAGGAACAAAATCACTGATGATGATTATCGTATTGACTGGCGCCATTAATTTGTTTACAGTAAAAGGAGTTCCGGTTTTAGCGGAATTCGGAATACTGAAGATTACGAAAAATGGAGTAGAAGCAGCAATCTATACAACACTTCGTCTTATAATGATTATTATCGGATCGAGTATGATGACATATACAACTACACCCAACGCATTGACAAATGCATTAGAGAAAATGCTGGCTTGGATGAAAAAATTGGGTGTTCCTGTACATGAATTTGCAATGGTTATGGCAATTGCACTGCGTTTTGTTCCGGTTCTGGTAGATGAGCTGGATAAGATTATGAAGGCACAAAAGGCACGTGGTGTTGATTTTGACGAGGGGAATTTTATAAAACGTATAGAGAAGATTTTGCCGATTTTGATTCCGTTAATTGTGTCAGCAATGAAAAGAAGTGAAGACCTTGCATTGGCGATGGATGCGAGATGTTATCACGGAGGAGAAGGAAGAACAAAGATGCGGCCGCTGCAGTATGAAAAAAGAGATTATATTGCCTATATATGGATTGTTGTGTATGTGGTGTCAATGCTGGCACTTGCAGTTTTGTTTTAATAGAAAAAGATAGATTAGATAGTGTGGATGGATATGATGATAAACCGGAAGGATGACAGGAAAACAATATGGGAGAATCAGATAATTGTTGCGTTGGTGGCGATTGTGTGTTGTGCATTATGGGGAAGTGCATTTCCGGCTATAAAATTTGGGTATTTGTGGTTTGATATTCCGTCTGATGCATATGCGACGCAGATTCTATTTGCAGGATGCCGTTTTACGATGGCAGGAATTCTTACGCTTGTGATAGGCAGCCTGTTGTCAAAAAAAGCGTTGGTTCCGAAACGAACTTCAATAAAAAAAATCGCGGTATTAAGCGTATTTCAGACAAGTATGCATTATATTTGTTTTTATATTGGTTTGGCCCATACTACCGGTGTGAAATCTTCGATTTTGAATGGGATGAATGTATTTGTTGCAATACTTATTGCGGTGTTCGTGTTTCGACTTGAAAAACTGACATGGGTGAAGGTAATAGGAAGTATATGTGGCTTTTTGGGAATACTAATTGTGAACTTTGATGGGAACATGGATTTTCAGTTTCGTTTAGATGGCGAAGGTCTTATTATACTGTCGACAACTTGTTACGGTATATCTTCAGCTTTGATTCGTCTGTATGGCAAAAATGAGAATTCGGTTATGCTTAGTGGGTATCAATTTGCTTTGGGCGGAGTCTGTATGGTGATGATTGGATATCTCTTGGGTGGACGCTTGGAAACATGGACAGGAAACGGAGTTCTTATTTTATTATATCTGGCGTTGGTATCAGCAGTTGCGTACACATTGTGGGCAATGTTGTTACGTTATAATCCGGTTTCAAAAGTGACAATCTATGGTTTTTTTAATCCGGTGTTTGGCGCAAGTCTTTCGGCCCTTCTTTTAAATGAAAATGGACAGATATTTGGAATGAAAGAGATTTTTGCGCTTGTACTCATATCTGTTGGCATTGTGATGGTGCAGAAAATGAGAGGAAAAGAATAGAGAAGCAAATATACAAATGGAGTAAGCAATATGAAGCGTATCAAATTAACAGTTGCCTATGATGGGACGAACTATTGTGGGTGGCAGATTCAAAAAAATGGAATAACGGTGGAAGAGGTTTTGAATAAAACCTTGAGCAAATTCTTTCGGGAGGATATTACGGTAATTGGAGCAAGCAGGACGGATTCCGGTGTACATGCAATGGGAAATGTAGCTGTGTTTGATGCCGATGTTACAATGCCGCCTGATAAGATTAGTTATGCGATTAATAATCTTTTACCGGATGATATCCGCATCCAAAAATCGGAAGAAGTTGCGGCGGATTTTCACCCGCGTTACTGCGACACAAGAAAGACCTATGAATATCGCATATATAACAATCAGTTTCCTGATCCGCTTGTGCGGTTGTATTCGCATTTTGTGTACTTTCATCTTGACGAGGAGAAAATGCAACAAGCGGCTGATTATCTGGTAGGAGAACATGATTTCAAAAGTTTTTGTACGCCAAAAGACGAGGTGGAAAATACAGTTCGTACCATTTACTATATTAAAGTGATACGTGAGGGGAATATGATTCGCATACGAATTAACGGAAATGGATTTTTGTATAATATGGTTCGAATTATAGTTGGTTCGTTGCTTAAGGTGGGTATGGGCATGATTCCACCGGAAGAAGTAAAAAACATTCTAGAGGCAAAGGATCGGACGAAAGCAGGACATAAGGCTGCAGCATGTGGTCTTACGTTGGTTGAAGTTGAATATCTGTGATTTCTTATAAATTTCATAATCACTGATTATACTGAGTTCTTACTTATAAAATAAGATGTAACATATTGCATCGCACAACGAAAGGTTTGATAGCAGAATGATAAAAAAATGTATTCAATTAGTTAGTTATATAATGGTGTTTGTATTGCTTGTTGGTTTGTGTGGTTCTGTTCCTGCGAAACAGGTGCAGGCAACGTCCGTAGAAGAAGGAGAAAATCTCGGAGAAGATACAGGAAATAATACGGGAGAAGATATAGGAGATGATACAGGAGATGATACAGAAGAGGACTTAGATAATATAAGTATCAGTCTTGAAACAGATAAAAAAACATTAATTGTTAATGAAACATTTTTAATAAAACCGTCAATCTCTCCGGAAGATACGCAAGTTACACTTGTGTATGAAAGTAATAATGAAGAGGTTGCAAAGGTAGATGAAAGCGGTCTTGTGACTGCTGTTGGGGAAGGTGAGACAACGGTGATTGTATCAGCAAAAGAAGATCCTTCTGTTACAGCTGTTTTTACGCTTCAGGTTCTAGACGTACCTGTCGGATTATCCTTTGATAAGACAGCACATGTGTTAAAGGCAACGGATTGTGTAACTTTGCAACCGGAAGTGACATATGCTTCTGGCAAGAGTGAACCAATGGATGCATCAAAGGTGACATTTGTTTCGTTACATCCTGCGGTAGCGATTGTTGATGAAACGGGAAAGGTGACAGCGTTAGAGCAAGCGACTTATCCGCAAATTGCAACGATTGAAGGTGCCTATACGTTTTCATATGAAGCAGATGGTGAAACGATAGAAAAGACTTTGACAAGTCAGTGTCAGATTACGGTTACAATGATTCCTGTTGAAGATGTTGTATTGTTAAATAAGGAAGATAAGGTTACATTAAAGATAAATGACCAATATGCGTTAGATGTGCAGATATTGCCGGCAAATGCGACGAATAAAGGGGTGACATACTCTACCTCTAATAACAATGTTGCACAAGTCAATTCTGAAGGCGTGATTACGGCAAAGAGTATTGGAGAGGCTGTGATTACGGTTGAGTCCAAGGAAAATCCGGAACTTAAGAAGACGTTTCAGGTGAAAGTGTATCAGACAGTGTTTAATGTTGCGCAATTGGGGGCGAATGGTACAGACACAAAGTCGGATGCAAGTGCAATTAATAAAGTGTTAGCCTATGCAAAGCTGATCGATGAACCGATTATTGTTGTTGTGCCGAATGGTACCTATTACATTGATAAGATTTTGACGATTTATTCGGATACGAGTTTGTGTTTGCAAGATAAAGCAATTATTAAAAGAAAAAGCAGTGCAGGTGGTAAAGTGATGCTGCGTTCAAGCATCCGATCTAGTGTGCGCGGTTACGAACAGTGTAAGAATATTACTATTACGGGTGGAACTTGGGATGGTAATGCTAATGGGAGCAAGGATGCAAACTGCATTTATATTGGTCATGCGCAAAATGTTATGATTAATAATACAATCGTGAAAAACGGAAGCGGAGCACACTTGATTGAGTTGGCCGGAGTTAAGAATGCAATTGTTGAAAATGTAGAATTGTATGGCTACAAAAAATGCAAAGAAAAAGGATATACTGCTTTGCAGTCAGACAAAGAAGCAATCCAGTTGGATTATTGTTCAAGTACGACTACACCGGCAATGAAACCGCATGATTTGACGGCGTGTGTTAATGTTACAATTCGAAATTGTACGATTCATGATTATATGTCCGGCATTGGAAGTCATGGAAGTTTGCCGGATGTCTATCTGAAAAACATTCGCATAGAGAATAATCGTTTTGAAAATATTACGAATGCGTGTATCAGCCTGATGAATTATAAAAATGTAAATGTAAGCAATAATAAGGCAAGTGGTTTTACAACATTTTTATATGCAAGCGGTTCAGACGGTAGCATTAAGAATAATGATGCTAAGAATAAATCGTTCAAAAAGATAACGACGAGCGGATTGAGAGCTGCCAATGGTATTACAGTGTCGAATGGCAGTGACTTTACGGTTCAGAAAAATGTGATCGAAAAAGCGACATCGAATGGAATTACCGTCTGGAATGGAAGCAAAGCGGTTATTAAAAGTAACAAGATTAAAAAAAGTAAGTTGTATGGAATTCGCACGCAGGGCTCTAACATTACATTGAAGAGTAACAAATTCTCGGGTAATAAGAAAGGTGTGTATGATACGTATAAAGATGCAAAGGTTGTGTCTTCAGATGATATCCGCGCTTATTATGTCAATGTGAAGAAGTCGTATAAGTATAACGGAAAACCGGTGAAGCCAAAGATTAAACTTAAGAATTTGAAAAAGAAGTATTATAAGGTAACCTATAAGAATAATAGAAGACCGGGAACTGCAACAGTAATTATCAAAGGAAAAGGCAAGGTTAAACAGACGTTAAAGATAAAATATAAGATTCAGTTGTAGTGTGTAAAGCACAATATGTTGATAATTTTTCGTCACATATTGTGCTTTGTGGATAAAGTTAGTAAAATGTCATTTTTTAGAAGAAAAATGCGTTGACACCAAGGTTCATTTATAATATAATACCTAATTGTGACGATAGGTGAAGACTGCGCAGATGCCAATAGCCCCGGTATCGCGAGTTAAGCATTCGCTGGTGATTTGACACTTTCCACTTGGTCAATGAAGCGAGATAGATACGTCAGGAAGTACGTGAATGACATGTGTTGTTTCGGACATTTCGACACTGGATATAAGGCGTACATAAGACAGAAATTTTAATTGGATTATTTTAAGGAGGAATACCATGAAGAGTTATATGGCAAGCCCATCAACAATCAACAGAGAATGGTATGTAGTTGACGCTACAGGACATACATTAGGACGTTTAGCATCAGAAGTTGCAAGCATTTTAAGAGGAAAGAAGAAACCTACTTTCACTCCTCATATTGATACAGGTGATTATGTAATCATCGTTAACGCTGACAAGATTGCTGTAACAGGTAAGAAGTTAGATCAGAAGGTTTATTACCAGCACTCAGGCTGGGTAGGTGGTATGAAAGAAACCACTTTGAAAGAAATGTTAGCTAAGAAGCCGGAGTTAGTTATCGAGAAGGCCGTTAAGGGTATGCTTCCAAAGGGACCTTTGGGACGTGAGATGATGACAAAGCTTCATGTATATGCTGGTCCAGAACACAATCACCAGGCACAGCAGCCTAAAGAGTTAGAGATTAAGTATTAATTAAGGAGGACAAAGCAGTGGCTAAGACAACAAAATTTTACGGAACTGGTAGAAGAAAAAGCAGTGTTGCTAGAGTATATTTGATGCCTGGTACAGGTAAAGTTACAATTAACAAGAAAGATATGGATGATTACTTCGGATTAGACACATTGAAGTTAATCGTTAATCAGCCATTTGTAGCTACAGATAACGTAGGTAAGTACGATGTACTTGTTAACGTTCGTGGTGGTGGTTTTACAGGTCAGGCTGGTGCAATCCGTCATGGTATTTCAAGAGCATTGTTAGAGGCAGATGCTGATAACCGTCCTGCATTGAAGAAGGCTGGTTTCCTTACTCGTGATTCACGTATGAAGGAAAGAAAGAAACCAGGTTTGAAGGCAGCTCGTCGTGCTCCGCAGTTTTCAAAGAGATAAGGATTACTGCGAATTGCGGTATATGGAAAGAGTTCCTGTGTTTACACAAGGAACTCTTTTTATATGCCGTAATTCATTGGAATGCAAGTGATGACCGACTTGAAGATTGCCTGAACTCTGTGGAGCAGAGTGTTAAGCACGAAGTGCGACAGGCAACGGAAAGGAGGTTGCAGTTGCATTCGTAGTAATCCGTGGTTATTCTGACCATCATTGGATGACTGAGATGGGCGAGTCAATCCGAAGGATTGGCGAGATTCGCTCGGTCATCGCAGATAGAACATGAGAAGTCCCAGAGTTTACTCATGGGACTCTTTTTATATACTGTAATTCATTGGAATGCAAGTAATGACCGACTTGAAGCGAAGCGGAAAGGAGGTTTATCTGTAGATTTCGCAGATAATCCATATAAGGAGCAATCGAACGGAACTTTGAAAACTATGATGACGGTTGTGGATGCTGATGGTAATACGCTGTGGGCACATCAAAAGCTAAGATTAACGGATGAATGAAAACCGTGGCAATTGTGAATGGATCACATGTTGCTGCGGTTTTTTTACATGGATTTTACATGGATTTGATTACGGATTTTACATCTTCATCGCAAAATAACTATAGAAAGGATATAGTTTACATTTAAAAATATGAAGATGAGAGGTTATGAAAATGGATATTTTTGATTTTTTGACGTTAATAGGAGGTCTTAGTTTATTTCTTTTTGGAATGAATCTTATGGGTGATGCCTTAGAACGAAGCGCAGGAAGTAAGCTTGAAATGATGATTGGGAAAATGACTACAGGCAAAATTGCAGGTTTGCTTACAGGACTTGGGGTTACGGCTATTATTCAGAGTTCTTCGGCTACAACAGTTATGGTTGTAGGGTTTGTAAACTCTAAGCTGATGACTTTGAAACAGGCGATTCATGTAATTATGGGTGCGAATATCGGAACGACTGTTACTGCATGGATTTTAAGTCTTAGTGGTATTTCCGGCAACAACATGTTTTTGAAATTACTGAAACCCTCTTCGTTTACACCGGTCCTTGCCCTTATAGGGATTATTCTTTTCATGTTTACAAAGAGTAATAAGAAAAAGGATGTCGGTATTGTTCTACTTGGATTTGCAACTTTAATGTTTGGAATGGAAACGATGACAGATGCTGTTTCAGGGTTAAAAGATATTCCTGCATTCCAAGAACTATTCCTAATGTTTAAGAATCCTATTTTGGGTGTCATGGTAGGTGCGGCGCTTACGGCTATTATCCAGTCGAGTTCAGCATCGGTTGGTATTCTTCAGGCGCTTGCAGCAACAGGAGCAGTTTCCTATGGTGCAGCAATACCGATTATTATGGGACAAAACATAGGAACGTGCATTACTGCGATACTTTCTTCTGTTGGTACAACGAAAAATGCAAGACGAGCAGCATTTGTTCATCTGTCGTTCAATGTAATCGGTACAATTGTTTGTCTTATTCTGTTTTTAATTGTCAAGGTGGCATTTGCACCTGCATTACTTGATGATGCTGCTAGTTATGTAGGGATTGCAACAGCACACTCGATATTTAATATTGCGTGTACACTCATCCTTCTTCCGATGTCAGCGTTTCTTGAAAAAATAGCATATAAAGTGATTCCTGATACTGAGCAGGTTGAAATTGTATCAGAACTTGATGACAGACTTCTTGCAACTCCTGCGATTGCGTTAGAATGTGCACGTAATCTTACTTTTGATATGGCGAATATTGCAACACAAGCACTTAAGGACAGTATTGAATGTCTTGTGACATATGATAAAACAAAAGCAGAAGATATAAGAAAGGTCGAAGATAAAACAGATCATCTTGAAGACGTTATTGGTAGTTATCTTGTGAAGCTTAGTACAAAACAATTAAATGAAAATGAAGGTGCGATGGCGTCGATGCTCTTGAAAGCGATTGGAGATTTTGAACGTATTTCTGATCATGCAGTTAATATTCTTGCTTCTGCTGAAGAAATGAGAGAGAAAGGTATTGTTTTTTCGGAAGAAGCAAAAGTAGAGATGGATGCGCTGTCGGCAGCCACTTGTGAAATCGTGCGGTTATCATATGATGCATTTGCTGAGAATAATGTTGATATAGCAGCTTTAATTGAGCCGCTAGAAGAGGTGATTAATAGGATGAAGAGTGTTCTTCGTACACGTCACATTGACCGTTTGCGTGTGGGGAATTGCGGAATAGAAGCGGGTTTTGTTTGGAATGATCTAATTACAAATATGGCGAGAGTTTCGGATCATTGTTCTAATATTGGAGGATGTGTCATTGAAACAAAGGAACAGAATATGAATTTGCATGAATCACTTGAATTGTTTAGAAGTGATAGTGTTCTCTATAGAGAGAAATATACAGAATACACGCAGAAGTATCTTGCGATTTTGTAATTAATCTAATTGTGCATTGCAATAATAAAAAAAACATATGATAATAGAAAGGAAAATAGTAATATCAAATATTTAGGAAGAGGCATGTGAATTATGATTTGGTGCGTTGATGATGACAATACAATTCGAGATATAGAAGTATACACATTGGAACAAATGGGCTACAAAGCGCGCGGTTTCTGTGATGGGGTTGGTATGTTGGATGCGTTGCAGAACGAAATACCGGACTTGATTATTCTTGATATTATGATGCCGGATATGGATGGAATAGAAGTATTGAGAACTCTTCGTTCTGAATCGAAGTATAGCAAAATTCCAATTATTATGGCAACAGCAAAAGGAACAGAGATGGATAAGATTGATGGATTGAATTCAGGTGCTGACGATTATCTTGTGAAACCGTTTGGCGTGATGGAGATGGTCGCTCGTGTCAATGCTGTATTACGTCGGACAACCGGAGAAAGAGGTTCGACGGATATGGTTGTAGGTGACATTATTATGAGAGAAAATGAGCATATAGTAATGGCAAATGGTTTGAAAGTAGATTTGACGCATAAGGAATTTGAAATGTTGAGAATTTTTATGAAGAATCCGGATATGGTTTTTTCTAGAGACGTACTCATGAATAAGGTATGGGGAGTTGATTATGTGGGTGAAAGTCGAACTGTAGATATGCATATAAAAACACTTCGGAAAAAACTTGGAAATTGTGGCGGTCAAATTAAAACAGTAATTGGTGTTGGATATAGATTGGAGAAGGAAGTATGAAAAGACGAATATTTCGTTCGATTTTCACGGTGGCTTTGGTGGTTTTACTTGCAAGTATAGGGATTGCAACTAGTTTTTTATATGATTATTTTAATACAACACAAGTAAATCAGTTAAAAGCGGAGTTGGCAGTTGTTGCGGATACAGTCAATGAGGTAGGCGTCGAATATTTTGACAAATTTGATTCAACGATATTTCGGTTTACTTTAATTGATGCAGATGGTGTAGTACTTTATGATACACAGGCAAATGCAGATGAAATGGAAAATCACGCAGCGCGCGAAGAGTTTGTTGAATGCTTGCAAGAAGGTTCAGGAAGTAGTGCAAGAAATTCGCACACATTAACAAAAAAAACATTTTATGAGGCAGTGAGGCTTAGAAATGGTGATGTGTTACGTGTTTCGATGAGTCAGCTTACGATTGGAGCACTTGTATTGACTATGTTACCGGCGATTATTGTGATTCTTTTGATAGCAGCTATGGTTGCAATGATTTTGGCGCATGCGATGGCCAGGAAGGTGACCGAACCATTGCGCCAACTTGATTTGGAACATCCATCTGAGAATAATACATATGAAGAATTGACGCCAATACTTAGAAAAATTCATAATCAGCACAAGCAAATTAAAGAACAAGTAGAAACATTACGTCGTAAATCGGATGAATTTGATCAGATAATTTCATCGATGAGTGAAGGTCTTGTCTTGTTGGATGAACATGGTATGGTGTTGAGTATGAATTCAGCCGGAAAGAAAATATTTGATGCGAAAAAAAACGTAAAAGGTGAAGATTTCTTGTTGATTGACCGTACTGTTAAGATGAGTAAGGCTATTTGGAATGCAATGGACGGCAAACATAGTGAATATTCCGAAGAAAGAAACGGAAGTGAATATCAATTTACTGTTAATACTATTAACTCAGATGGAAAAGTGCTGGGTGTGCTTATCTTGGTTTTTGATATTACGGATCGTGTGTTTGCGGAGCGTAACCGTAAGGAGTTTACTGCAAATGTTAGCCATGAATTAAAGACGCCGTTACAGTCTATCATTGGGAGTGCTGAGCTTCTTGAAACCGGTCTTGCAAGACCGGAGGATACGAAAAGGTTTATTGGAAATATCAAAAAAGAAGCATTAAGACTGGTTAACTTGATTAACGACATTATACGCTTGTCTCAGCTTGATGAAAATCAAGAACTTCCAATGGAAACAGTTGAGCTTATGGAGGTTGCAAAAGAGGTTACAGAGGTGTTAGAGGAACCTGCGTTAAAGAAAAATGTGGAATTGATTCTTGAAGGAGAAGCGTGTTCGATTTTGGGCGTACGTCGGTATATATATGAAATAATTTATAATTTGTGTGATAATGCAATTCGATATAATGTTAGGAATGGGAAGGTGACAATTTCTGTAAATAAGGAATTGGGACGTGCTGTAATTTGTGTTGCTGATACAGGAATTGGTATTGCAACGGAACATCATAGTCGCATTTTTGAGCGCTTCTACCGAGTTGATAAAAGTCATTCCAAAGAAACCGGAGGTACAGGGCTTGGTTTATCTATTGTAAAACATGCTGTACAATATCATAGTGGAAAGATGATTCTTGATAGTGAGATTGGTAAAGGTACAACAATACAAATAATATTTTGATAAGGTGTGTTGCGATTGAATGAACAGATAAAATCATATACTTAAGGAATAATTAAATTGTTTCTTTTTCTTTCCTGTGATACAATTTTTGTAAACTAAGTTTTCATACATTTTTGTATGGATCGTTACAAAGGAGGGGTATATGATGGAG
Source organism: Lachnospiraceae bacterium (assembly GCA_015057435.1). GTDB lineage: Bacteria > Bacillota > Clostridia > Lachnospirales > Lachnospiraceae > CAG-590. The sequence continues at coordinate 48,591 of SVEJ01000010.1, read as the reverse complement.
GAGAAGCAGAAACAAGAACCGATTTCCCACGACAAGATATATAAGATTATGTTAGGTGTTACAATTGTGGTGTCGGCAGCATTTCTTGTGATTAATTTGATTAAGGCCAATAAGATGGCATCTATTGTAATTGGTATCTGTCTGATTATATTTATCGGGTCACATTTACTGATGAAGAAGAATAACGTACCGGCGTTAAGGCGAGAATTTGCATTATCAGTGAGTCTTTGTGTTTTGGTTTTTGTTATTTCTTTATTTAGTGGAGAGTCATATAGTGATGATTTTTCGTTGTTTCTTGCAGTAATCGGTATGACAGGACTTTATCTTGAACCGAAGTTTACGAAGATTCAGATTATAGAAAGTAATATTTTACTGATTATTATGTATTTTGTGCATCCGGAAAAAGCGGGCGCAACGGGACAGTTTATTCTATGTCAGGTTTGCTTTACCTTGGCTGCAATTTTGTTCTATCAGGCAATCAAAAGAGGTCGTGCATTTATTGAAGTGAGTAGACAAAGAGCATTTCAGTCTGAAGAATTATTGGCTTCTATGCGACAGATGGGTGTTGATTTGGAACAGGATTATGCGTCATCTTCAGCGCAGATTGAAGGAAGTACAATTGGGTTAGAACGAGGTTCTACCTCAATTGCAGATGGTGCAAGAGTGATGTCTGATAGTTGTAATGAGGTACATGATAAGATTCTTGTTACAGAACAGCAGATTGATGAGTTGAACAAAGAAGTGAAGGAATTTGAATTAGCTCTTACAGAGAATCAGGATAATATTGCACTGATGAATCAGCAACTGCAGTCAGTTAGCGGTACAATTTATGAAGCGAATGCAGTCTTTCAGGATATGAAGGAGCAGATGGCGAATATTGCTAAGATTGCAGACGAGTTAAGTACAATCTCGTTCAAGGTAACGTTATTGTCGCTAAATGCTTCGATTGAATCAGCACATGCAGGTGAAGCCGGTGCAGGATTTGATGTTGTGGCATCTGAGATGAGAGAGTTATCGTCAAGTAGTGACATGTTCTCAAAACAGGTTTCTAATGTTGTTACAGAAATGTTGGACAAGGTAGAGACAACCGCCGTGCAGTTTGAAGGTAGTAAAGAAGCGATTGAGAAATCGGAAGCCGCTATGAAAGAGTTACAAGACAGTTTTGGAAAGTTGACGGCACAGTTTGGTACGCTGTATGGCAATATTGAAGAACAGAATAGAAATGTGCATCAGGTTGATGCGATCTTTGGTGATCTTCAGGGAAGAGTTTCCGAGATGCATCAGTATTCGGTTGAGAATCAACAGGCGGTGCATGGTATTATAGAAGCGATGGATATCTACAAAGGCAATATCAATCGCGTGATTGATAATACCAAGTCGGTGTGAAAGTATATGATAGGAGGCTTGTTACATGATAAAGAAATTATTATTGCTTGGTGCAATGGCAATCATGATGTTTGCATTTGCCGGATGTGAACAATCGGATGATACGGAGGTTGCAGTAACCGAAGCTGAGCAATCGGGCGATGTGGATGTTGAATTGACAGAGGTCGGAACGGATTCTGTTAAGGTTATTAAGGTTGTTCGTCAAACGACCGGTTTGGGCTTGAAAGAGGCGAAAGATTTGGTGGATGCAGCACCATCGATTGTGATGGAGGATACATCTAAGGAACAGGCAGAAGAATTCAAGGCGGCATTGGAAGCAGTAGGAGCGACAGTTACCTTGAAGTAAGAATTATGTGTATATATTAGGAGAGAGATTTGTGATAATTTCTCTCCTTTTTTATTTGTCTTTTTATATCAATGTTGGAGGGAATGTGGTATATTAAAAGGTAGGGTGGATTTATGGAGGATATGATGAAGAAGCTTAATGATAATGAAATTCATGAACAATTGATGAGAGAGATTAAGGCAACGTTTATTCTGATTGCCATTGTTGCAGTGTGGCATGTTGGATTTGCATTTTTATTAGACGGAATAGATGTGTTGGTTTTTGGAATGCCGTTATGGTTTTTTGTCAGTACCATAGGTGCTTTTGTGATATCTGTTGCGGGAGTTTTCGTTTTGTTGAAAAAGGTCTTTGTGAATTTTGAATTGGACGAGGAAGCAGATGAGGAGAGAGGCGGTGATGTCGTATGACAAACAGCCAGATTCTTATTCTTAGTATATTGATATTATATTTGGCAGTTAATTTTATTGTAGGTATTTTGTTTAGTAAAAAACAAGAGAAAGAAAGCACAATGGGATTCGAGAAAAAGTATTTCATTGGTTCGCGCGGAATGAATGGATTTGTGCTTGCTATGACAACGGTTGCTACATATACCAGTGTCAGTTCTTTTGTGAGCGGACCGGGAGCAGCAGGCCTTACATATGGATTCAGTCAGGCATGGGTTGCGGGTGTTCAGGTTGGAGCAGCATTTTTGACATTGGGTGTCTTGGGAAAGAAGTTTGCGGTGATTTCCAGAAAAACGGGAGCAGTGACGATAGCCGGTTATCTGAAGGCGCGCTATAAGTCGGATGCACTTGTGATTATAACAACTGTGCTTATGCTGGTATTTTTTGTGGCGCAGATGATTGGACAGTTTATGGGCGGAGCGACGTTGATTGAGACGGTAACGGGCTTGCCGTATTGGATTGCTTTGTTGATTTTTGCGATTGTGGTAATTGCTTATACTGCATTTGGTGGGTTTACGGCAGTTGTCATTACGGATACGATACAAGGTGTAATTATGTTGGTTGGAACATTTTTGTTCTTGTTCTATGTGGTTTCTAATCTTGGCAGTTTTGAGATGATGGCAACTACATTAGATACAACCTTACCCGGTTGGGATACAATGACAGAAACGGGATATACGCCGGGCGCACTTTTATCGTTTTGGGTATTAGTCGGTGTAGGTGTGTTAGGTCTTCCGCAGACGGCTGTTCGCGGAATGGGTTTTAAGGATACAAAAAGCTGTCATAATGCGATGCTTGTCGGAACAATTGTGGCGGGTATTTTGATGATTGGAATGCATGTTGGCGGTGTGTGGGCCGGTGCGTTGTGCGATGGTCAGACATTGCCTTCTACAGATTACTTTATACCTACAATTGTGCAACAGATTATGCCGACGGGAATAGCAGGATTTTTCTTGGCGGCGCCTATGGCAGCGGTTATGTCTACTGTTTCATCACTTTTAATATTGGCATCCGCATCGATTGTAAAAGATCTATGGAAGACATATTTTGTAAAGGATGATGAGAAGAAGCTTGCGAAGTTTAATAAGACACTTTCTTACTCTAGTTTCTTTGTGACATTGCTGATTGGCGTGTTGGTGTTTGTCTTAACCTTAACACCACCGCAGATAATTTTTTGGGTGCAGCTTTTTGCCATGGGCGGTTTGGAAGCAGCATTTTTCTGGCCGATTGTAGGCGGCATTTTCTATAAAAAAGGGAACAAGCAAGCAGCATTAGCATCGAGTGTAATTGGCGTGCTGGTGTATATTGTGAGTTACCAGTTTAAGATTACTGTGTGGAATATTAATGCAGTTGTATGGGGATTATTATTCAGCGGAATTGCATATTTTATAATTGGTCATTTGACTTGTAAGGACGGTCTTGATCAGGATGTGTTAGATACCTGTTTTTAGAAGGGAACATGTTATGAATTGGTGGAAACATTTGAAGACAATTAATTACCATAAATGGCTTGTGATGAAGTTCTGTTTTCGTCTTGGGATGTATAAGCAGGGATTGCTTCATGATTTGTCAAAATATAGCCCTGTGGAGTTTATGGTAGGTGTGAAGTATTATCAGGGGACGAGAAGTCCGAATAATGCGGAACGGGAAGATAAGGGTTATACATCTGCCTGGTTGCATCACAAGGGAAGGAATAAGCATCATCTCGAATACTGGTTAGATTATGATCTTGTTAATGGTGGGATAACCGGAATGAAAATGCCGGTGAAGTACGTAGTCGAGATGTTCTGTGACAGGGTGGCTGCGAGTAAGAATTATAATAGGGAACGATATGTAGATTCATTGCCGCGCGATTATTATTACCGCGGTAAAGCGAAGACACTTCTCCATGAAGAGTCGGCACAGTTGTTAGAAACGTTGCTTCATATGTTGGCCGATAAGGGAGAAGATGCAACATTTGATTATATAAAAAGTGAAGTTTTGACGAAAGAGGTTCGCAGAGAAAAGATATAGTCCGTATGCATCGGACGAACAGATGCTACGAATGATAGAGAAAGTGGAAAGAGAAAGGTCTGATTACCATGAGTTTTACACATTTACACGTCCATACAGAATATAGTTTGCTAGATGGTGCTTCTAAGATTAAGGAGCTTGTTCGTCATACCAAGGAGCTTGGTATGGACAGCATCGCCATTACGGACCATGGTGTTATGTATGGTGTAATTGATTTTTATAAAGCTGCACGTGCAGAAGGGATTAAGCCGATTATCGGTTGTGAGGTGTACGTTGCACCGGGTTCGCGTTTTGACCGCGAAATCGGAAAGGGTGATAACAGATATTATCATCTTGTTTTGTTGGCAGAAAATGATACCGGTTATAAGAATTTAACAAAGATTGTATCCCGCGGATTTACAGAAGGTTATTATTATAAGCCGAGAGTAGACCGTGAAGTGTTAGAGGAGTTTCACGAGGGTATCATTGCACTTTCGGCATGTCTTGCCGGTGAAGTGGCAACAAAGCTTCGTCAGGGATTTTACGAAGAAGCAAAGCAGGCAGCGTTAGAACATCTGGAGATTTTTGGAGAAGGCAATTATTTCTTGGAATTACAGGACCACGGCATAGATGAGCAGCAGACGGTGAATCAGGGCTTGATGCGCATGTCGAAGGAGACAGGAATTGGTCTGGTTGCTACGAATGATATTCATTATGTAAAAGCAGAAGATGCTGAGGCGCATGATATTTTGCTTTGTATTCAGACTGCGAAGAAAGTATCGGATGAGGACCGTATGCGTTATGACGGCGGACAGTATTACTTAAAATCTGAAGAAGAGATGCAGGCGTTGTTCCCTTATGCAAAGGAAGCATTAGAGAATACCGGTAAGATTGCTGACCGCTGTAATGTTGAGATTGTGTTTGGTGAACAAAAGGTGCCAAAGTTCGATGTACCGGAAGGATTTAGCGCATTTACTTATCTGACTGCACTTTGTGAAGAAGGTTTACAAAGACGCTATACCGATATTACGGATGAATTGACGAGTCGATTGGACTATGAGCTTACGACGATTGAGAAGATGGGTTACGTAGATTACTTCTTGATTGTGTGGGATTTTATCAAATATGGTAAGGACCATGGAATTGCAGTAGGTCCGGGACGTGGTTCGGCTGCGGGTTCACTCGTTAGTTACTGCCTTGGTATTACGGATATTGATCCAATCAGATATAGTCTTCTTTTTGAGCGTTTTTTAAATCCGGAACGTGTTTCCATGCCCGATATAGACGTGGACTTTTGTTATGAGAGAAGACAGGAAGTAATAGATTACGTTGTGAGAAAATACGGCAAAGAAAAAGTGGTGCAGATTGTAACATTTGGTACGATGGCTGCACGAATGGTGCTTCGAGATGTTGGGCGAGCACTTGATATGCCGTATGCAGCGGTAGACCGTGTTGCCAAGATGATTCCGATGGGCGGACAAGGTCATAACATTACCATCAAGGAAGCGGTAGAGATTTCAGCGGATTTGAAAAAAGCATATAACGAAGAAGATGATGTAAGATATTTGATTGATATGTCACAGAAGTTAGAAGGACTTCCAAGACATGCTTCTATGCATGCGGCAGGTGTCGTAATTGGTCAGAAATCGATTGACGAATTTGTTCCGTTGTCACGTGGTTCGGAAGATGCAATCACAACACAGTTTAATATGACAACGATTGAAGAGTTAGGTCTTTTGAAGATGGACTTCTTAGGACTTCGAACATTGACTGTTATTCAGGATGCAGTGAAGAATATCAAACGCAGCAAGGGAATTGATATTGATATCGATCATCTTGATATTGAAGATAAAGCGGTATACGATTTGCTCTGCACCGGGCAGACGGATGGTGTGTTCCAGCTTGAAAGTAGCGGAATGAAGAGCTTCATGAAAGAATTAAAGCCTAGAAATATAGAAGATGTGATTGCGGGTATTTCTCTGTATCGTCCGGGTCCGATGGATTTCATCCCACTTTACATTAAGGGGAAGGAACATCCGGAAGATATTACATATGATTGTCCGCAGTTAGAAAAGATATTAGCGCCGACTTATGGATGTATCGTATATCAGGAGCAGGTAATGCAGATTGTAATGGAGCTTGCCGGATATACGCTTGGACGAAGTGACCTTGTGCGTCGTGCGATGTCTAAGAAAAAGGGCGATGTTATGCAACGTGAGCGTCAGAATTTCGTATACGGTAATGAAGAAGAGGGCGTTCCGGGATGTATCAACCGCGGCATTGATGAAAAGACTGCCAACAAGATATTCGATGAAATGATTGATTTTGCAAAGTACGCATTTAACAAGTCACATGCGGCAGCTTATGCGGTGGTTGCATATCAGACAGCATACTTAAAGTGTCATTATCCGGAAGAATTCATGGCAGCACTCATTACGTCTGTGCTAGATCGTACAGATAAAGTATCAGAATATGTTGCACACTGCAGAAGACTTGGTATTCAGATTCTGCCACCGGATATTAACGAAGGGTATAGTGAATTTTCGGTTTCGGACGGAGCAATTCGATATGGTTTGTCAGCGTTAAAGAGCGTTGGCCGTCCGGTGATTGATGCGATTGTGGAAGAGCGAAACTTGCGTGGCGAATATAAGGATTTAAAAGACTTTGTGAATCGTTTGTCAAACAAAGAAGTGAATAAGCGTACAATAGAGAGTTTTATCAAGTCGGGTGCGCTAGATAGCTTTGGCGTGAACAGACGCCAGATGATGATGGTCTATGTGCAGGTGATTGATCAGGTTAACCGTGAGAAAAAGAGCGCGATGACCGGTCAGATGTCGTTGCTTGACTTTATGGGTGAAGAGGAAAAGAAAGATTTTGATGTGGAATATCCACCAATCGAAGAGTATGGGAAAGAAGAAAAGCTTGCCTATGAAAAGGAAGTGTTAGGTGTATATGTCAGCGGGCATCCGTTAGAAGATTATCAGGAAATGATGTTGAAAAATATTGATGTAACAACACATGATTTCATTCGGGATGCGGATACCGGAGAGACAGTTGCAAAAGATCAGATTATGTACACGATTGGCGGTATGGTTGCAGCGAAGACAGTGAAGATGACAAAGAACAACCAGAACATGGCATTTATTACACTAGAAGACCTGATGGGTTCTATTGAGGTTGTCGTCTTCCCTAAGAAGTATGAACAGTATCGTCAGTATCTCGAACAGGATTCGAAAATTTTTGTGTACGGCCGTGCCTCAATTAGTGAGGATGAAGGCAAAATGCTATTAGAAAAGGTTGTACCATTTTCTGACATGCCAAAACAGGTTTATGTACAATGTGATAACAAAGATGATTACATGAAAAAAGAGGAATCGTTATTTGACGTGATTGATGCCTATCCGGGCGAGTCGGCAGTCGTTGTTGTTTTGAAAGAAGAAAAAATGATGAAACCACTCGGAAGACAATTTGGCATCGAAGTGTCAGAGGACATGCTTGACGATATGAAGAAGCTAATGGGTGAAGGGAAAGTGATTGTGAAGGATGCAAAGCTTTCTATGAAATAACATCAGCCGCCCTGCATAGGAAAGAAAAGGAAACAAGGATGATAACGAGTACAGCAAACAGTAAGATTAAGAATTTATCCAAGTTAATAAAGACTGCGAAGGAGCGAAAAAAGCAGGACGTGTTTGTCGTGGAAGGGATTCGTATGTTTACGGAGATTCCAAAAGACTTGCATGTCGAAACATATGCTACGGCAAGCTTTTATGAAAAGCATGCAGATTTATTCAATGGCATTGCATATGAGTTGGTGTCAGACCATATTATGGAGTCAGTGTCAGATACGAAGACACCGCAAGGTGTAATCAGTGTTGTCAAACGATTGCATTATAATGTGGATGAAGTTTGCGGAAAAACAGACTATATGAAAAAGCTAGGGATAGACAAACCACTGATTATGGCACTTGAGAATTTACAAGATCCGGGTAATCTCGGAACAATTCTTCGTACGGCAGAAGGCGCAGGTGTCACAGGCGTGTTGATGAGTGCAGATACAGTCGACATTTATAATCCGAAAGTAGTACGCGCTACGATGGGGGCAATCTTCCGCATTCCGTTTTGCTATGTCGAAAATCTGACGGATTGTATTGTCTCGTATAATGAAGAGGGGTATGCAACATATAGTGCCCATCTACAAGGAAAAACATTTTACGACTATGACTACAAGGATTCGACAATTTTTTGCATTGGTAATGAAGGCAATGGTTTGACGAAAGAACTTTCAGATGCGACTTCATCGAAAGTTTTGATTCCGATGATGGGTCAGGTTGAGTCGTTAAATGCCGCAACAGCGGCAACTGTGCTGATGTATGAGGCAATGCGACAAAGAAGAATTTGATTCCGACAAAACTAGTCTTTTTTAGAAGAAAAAACACCGTTCTGTAATTCGAATTTCGGTACTAGAATATAGTACATGATAAATGAAAGCGATGGTTCTGACATCAGGATTACGCATTTATCGTGACTATCAGCTTTTTGAGGTACATGAAAGGAGAAAATAGTATGACAGAAAAAGCATTAGCAAACAATCAGGCGGTGGTTGCCGGAGAAATTATTTCAGAGTTTGTATTTAGCCACGAGATTTTTGGTGAGGGATTTTATATGGTGGATTTGCTCGTAAGCAGATTGAGTGATGCCACAGATGTAATTCCGCTTATGGTTTCGGACCGGTTGATTGATGTGCATGAGTCTCATATCGGAGAACGCATTGAAGCAAAAGGACAGTTTCGTTCTTATAATAAACATGAGGAAACAAAGAACCGTCTGGTCTTATCTCTCTTTGTAAGAGAGTTGAATATATTAGAAGAGGATGAAGAGTTGCAACATCCGAATCAGATTTATCTTGACGGATATATCTGTAAAGCACCGATTTATCGTATGACACCGCTTGGAAGAGAAATTGCGGATGTATTGTTGGCGGTGAACCGTGCATATGGAAAGTCAGATTATATTCCGTGTATTTGCTGGGGCAGAAATGCGAGATTTGCCGGCAAGTTAAAGGTTGGTGAACATGTAGCAGTCTGGGGACGTATTCAGAGTCGTGAGTACCAGAAAAAATTAGAAAATGATGAGGTAATTAATCGTATTGCATATGAGGTTTCTGTAAGTAAGATGGAGTGCTTAGAGCAAGACGAATAAAGATTGCTTTTTGTTCTTAACTGTGCTAGGATATATCGTATTCGTGTTAGATGAGGAAATGTAATTTGTTGTTTTTTTGGATATGACAGATTAGGAGAGGAAAAGGAAATGAAAGACGTACATATCATTTATGGCGCAGGCTACGGAAAGACGGCTGCTGCTATGGGATTGGCGGTTAAGGCAGCGGGAGCCGGCGAGACCGTTACGGTTGTGCAGTTCTTGAAAGGAACGGATGCGAATTACAGTATATTAGAACAGATTGACGAAATCAGATTTTTCACATTTGAAAATAGTGAGAAGCCTTATGGTGAGCTTTCTTATGAAGAGAGAGAAGAACAACGCGCAAAGGCGAAGAACAGTTTTCACTATGCCAAGAAAGTAATCGACACAGAAGGTTCTGATGTCATTGTGCTAGACGAAGTGTTAGGTCTTTTGGATTACAACATTTTGTCTGCAGAAGATATTGAGGAATTACTCTCAGCAAACAGCGACATTAAGGTGATTCTTACCGGACGTTGTTGTCCGGATATTGTGAAGCGGAAAGCGACGATGTTGTCGCATATAGAGGCGAATTGAATAAAATGATGAAAAAGCATCTCTGATAGTGTTCGGGATTTCCGGATGAAAAGAGATGCTTTTTATATAATATTCGTTCAAAAGTTGACACGAATAACTTTCGGTGTTATCATCTAGAAAGTAATATGGTTGTAACCATGTTGCATACATATGGAATAAGACGTTTTCGTCGATGTGTAGAGGCGCATGTGTCAAGAGTAACGGTTTGGACAGAGAAGGCTGGATGAAGAACCGGGAAAGGGGCCCGTGCCGAAGAGAGATATCACCTTTTTGGTATCTTGTCTGGATGTGCAGTTAAGAGCTGTACGTTTGTCACCGGGATGATGAGCTCACAGAATACGAGTTTTGGTCAGGTGGAGTGCTACGATATGAAGAGAGTTTAATGACGCTTCGTTGGCACTGCTGACGGAGCGTCTTCCGTTTTGTATGATAAATCATACAAAACAAAAGACGCTCTGCGTAGTTGCGCAGCTCGTGGAGCGGTAGATGGTCCTTCGGACCCCACTCGCGCGCGAAGAATTCGCAAGCGAATTCTTATTTGAGTGGTTCATATTATTTATCTAGGAAAAGGAGAGAAGAATTATGGCAATTTTTACAGGTTCAGCAGTAGCAATCGTAACACCATTTAACGAGGATGGTTCAGTTAATTACGAGCAGTTAAAGTCTTTGGTGGAGTATCATATTTCTCATAAGACAGATGCAATCGTTATCTGTGGTACAACAGGTGAGTCTTCTACTTTAACAGAGGAAGAACATTCAGAAGTAATCAAGAAGTGTATTGAGTATGTAGATAAGAGAGTTCCGGTTATTGCAGGAACAGGTTCTAACTGTACAGAGACAGCAATTAAGCTTTCAAAGGAAGCTGAGGAGCATGGTGCAGATGCACTTTTAGTTGTAACTCCATACTATAACAAGGCAACACAGGCTGGTTTGATCAAGCACTATACTATGATCGCAGAAGCAGTGAATATTCCGATTATTATGTACAATGTACCGGGAAGAACCGGTTGTAATATTGCGCCTGCAACAGCAGCTAAGCTTGCTAAGGAAGTTAAGAACATTGTGGCAATCAAGGAAGCTTCAGGCAATATTTCACAGGTTGCAAAGCTTGCACAGTTGGCTGGAGACAGCATCGACATTTACTCAGGTAATGATGATCAGGTAGTACCATTATTATCATTGGGTGGCAAGGGTGTTATCTCTGTAACTGCTAATATTATTCCGGAAGATACACATGATATGGTTCAGAAGTACTTAGACGGTGATGTAGCCGGTTCGTTGGCATTGCAGCTTAAGGCAATCGACCTTTGCGATGCAATGTTCTGTGAGGTAAATCCAATCCCTGTTAAGAAGGCAGTTGAACTTGCCGGTCTTTGCAACGGATATGTAAGAATGCCTATGACAGAGGCAGAGCCTGCAAGCGTTGAGAAGATTAAGAAGGCAATGGTAGAGTACGGAATTAAGCTCGCTTAATAAAAGCGGGACTTTTTGTTTGTATTTATTGAAGAACAGATGAAACTTATTTATTAGGAAAAACTAGATTGTCTGTGTGCTGATGAATAATAATAAGTGCGACATTTTGTGCTGTGGAACTGAGACACAGTGTACCCTTGAAGCCTTTGCTGAAAAGGGGACACATGGTTTGTGGCTCAGTGGAACGATTTGCACAAACGGAGCGCGGTTATTATTCATCAGCACACAGACTCTCTTATATACACCATAAGTTTCATCGTCCTCAATAACGAAAAAGTCGGGAAGATAAAAAGGAGGATGTGAATTTATGGTTAAGATGATTATGCATGGCTGTAACGGTCATATGGGTCAGGTGATTACAGAGTTGGTTGCCAAGGATTCAGATATAGAGATTGTTGCCGGAATAGATGTAGTAGATAACAGGGATAATGGTTATCCGGTATTTACGAACATTTTTGATTGTAATGTGGAAGCAGATGTAATTGTTGATTTTGCTGCAGCAGTTGCTGTCGATAATCTGCTTACATTTGGTAAGGAGAAGAATATTCCGATTGTACTTTGTACAACAGGTCTTACAGAGGAACAGATTGCGAAGGTAAAAGAGACAAGTAAGGATGTGGCGATTTTGAAATCTGCAAATATGTCTCTTGGAATTAATACATTGTTAAAGCTTTTGAAGGATGCTGCGAAGGTATTTGGTCCGGCAGGATACGATATCGAAGTGGTAGAACAGCATCATAGATTGAAGAAGGATGCACCAAGCGGTACAGCACTTGCACTTGCTGATTCAGTGAATGAAGCATTAGGCAATGAGTACGAATATGTCTATGACAGAAGTCAGAGAAGCGAGGCTAGACCTGATAAGGAAATCGGATTGTCGGCAGTTCGCGGAGGAACCATTGTTGGTGTACATGATGTGATTTTTGCAGGTACAGACGAAGTGATTACATTTAATCACACAGCATATTCTAAGTCTGTATTTGCTAAGGGTGCCATTGAGGCAGGTAAGTTCTTAGCCGGTAAGCCGGCAGGCATGTATGATATGGCAGATGTAATTGATGCGAAATAAGAATGTGATAAGGCTCGGAGGTAGAAAGAATACCAATGAGCCTTTTTGAGTGGGGAAGATAAGTCAGATGATCAGCAATCATGTATTAGGTGAAATAGTGTAAAAATAGTGAAAATATAATGGAATATTTTTTACATATATCATATAATATCTATAAGAGAATGAATTGGAGGATAATGACTATGATAAAGGTTACGCTAACGAATGACTTATTGAAAAAAATATCATCGATAGACGAGAATCGATTTTCATTAAGTACCATAGAATTACCACCTATAACAAAGAATAGATTAAGGAAAAACTCCAAGAAAAAAAGTTCTTATGCATCCAATAAGATTGAGGGAAATCCACTTACGGAGGAGCAAGCTGATGAAGTTATTGAAAGAGATGAGCATAAGCATTTTCTAAAACCTGAACAGGAGATTAGAAATTATTTTCTGGCACTTAATTTCTTGGAGGACAAACGAAAGAAAAAAGAACCTTTTTCCAAAGAGATGATTTTGGAGGTGCAGGCACTAGTTGAAAAGGGTGCAGCAAAAGAAAAGATAGGATTAAGAGGCCCGACTCCGCCAGGCGTGTTATTTGCGGTATATGACTCGATTAGTGGACAACCGGATTATATTCCGCCGGAATATATAGACGTACCAGAACTTTTGGAAGAACTGGTCATGTATGTGAATACGACGGATGATCACCCGTTGATTATTGCAGCCGTGGTTCATTACCAGTTGGTGACGATTCATCCTTTTGAGGATGGCAATGGGAGAACTGCAAGATTGATGTCGGGTTATATATTGGATTTGTATGGCTATGGGTTTAACGGAATCGGTTCGCTGGAAGAGTATTTTGCTTATGATATTGATGAATATTATGAATCCCTTCAGATGGGGTTGCCTACATTGTATTATTCAGGCAGAGAGAATCCGCCTCATCCGGAAATTTGGGTGAATTATTTTTTGCGTATGGTGGAATTATATTCCAACAAAGTATACGAATTGTCAAAGGGTGCGCAAGTAGATGATTTGGATGGAAGTCTATCCTATCTAAATGTAAAAGAGAAAGATTTTTTGTGTTTCCTTTTGAAAAATAGGTTGTTAGAATTTACACCAATTGAGGTAAGTAAAGTGGTGGGTGTAACCAATAAAACGATTATTAATCGTTGTGCCAAGCTCACAAACAATGGTTTCTTGATTCCGAATATAGTCAATCAAAGGATTCGCTCTTATTCTTTGAGTGATTTTGCAAAAAGGAATGATAAGAAGATTATTTCAAAAATTAAAGCCTGACTGATTTAAATAGTACAAATTTGTAAATGAATGAGGCAATCAATGAAAGACGGATTTGATATCAAAGAAGAACTGAAGAAATTACCGGAGCAGCCGGGGGTATATCTCATGCATGCAGAAAGTGACGAGATTATCTATGTGGGTAAAGCAATCAACCTAAAGCGCAGAGTAAGCTCTTATTTTCGCAAGGTTAATAACCGTGGACCGAAGATTGAGAAGATGATTACTTTGATTCACTATTTTGAGTATATTGTGACGGACTCAGAATTAGAAGCATTGGTGTTGGAGAATAATCTGATTAAAGAACATCATCCGAAGTACAATACCATGTTAAAGGATGACAAGAGCTATCCGTTTATGAAGGTGACGGTGCAGGAGGATTTTCCGAGGGTGTTGTTTGCCCGTCAGATGAAGAGAGACGGTGCGAAGTATTTTGGACCGTATACGAGTGCGACTGCGGTGAAGGATACGATAGAACTTGTGAAGAAACTATACGGAATACGTACCTGTAACAAGTCTTTACCAAAAGAGATTGGGGTGGGACGCCCTTGTCTATACTATCAGATGAAGCAGTGTGCAGCACCGTGTCAGGGATATATTTCGAAGGAAGAATACGGGAAACGTATCGACAATCTGTTAGCTTTTTTAAATGGAGACTATAAGAAAGTCATCAAGGACTTAGAAGGGAAAATGAAAGAAAAAGCCGCAGCGTATGAATTTGAGGAAGCGGCAGAATTCAGAGATTTGATTGAAAGTGTCAAGCATGTCACCGGTTCGCAACGAGTTGTGAAAAACGGAGGAATCGACAGAGATGTCATAGCTATGGCAAGAAAAGATGAAGAAACGGTCGTTTCGGTATTCTTTGTGAGAGATGGCAAGCTCCTTGGAAGGGAACATTTTCACATGGAGCATACCGGAGAGGATACCGGTTCGCAGATTATGGAGACCTTTATCAAACAGTATTATGCGGGAACACCATTTATCCCGAATGAATTGCTGACTGAGTTCGAAGTGGATGATTATGAATTGCTTGAACGCTGGCTTGGAGAACGCCGCGGAGGACGTGTGCATATTATCACGCCGATGAAGGGCGAGAAATCGAAGATGATAGATTTGGCAAGAGAGAATGCTTATGTTGTGCTTTCAAGAGATTTGGAAAAAATCAAGCGCGAGGAAGCAAGAACAGTGGGTGCGGCGAATGAGTTGGCTGCAATGCTTGGACTTCCTAAGGCTGACCGGTTAGAAGCATTTGACATATCCAATACGAGCGGATACCAATCCGTGGCGTCTATGGTAGTGTTTGAAAAAGGTCGTGCAAGGAAGAATGCATACCGTAAGTTTAAGCTCCGTACTGTCAGTGGTCCGGATGATTACAAGAGTATGGAAGAGGTGCTTACAAGACGTTTTACCGATGAGCGTTTTGATGTCTATCCGGATGTGATTATGATGGATGGTGGTAAGGGACAGGTTAATGTCGCTTTGAAGGTGTTAGAGAACCTGAATCTGCATATTCCTGTGTGCGGTATGGTGAAGGATGACAACCATAGAACGAGAGGGCTTTACTACAATAACGAAGAAATTAGCTTTCCGAAGAATAGCGAAGTATTTGGAATGATTACGAGACTACAGGATGAAGCGCATCGATTTGCTATTACTTACCACAAGCTGCTTCGTGGGAAAGAACAGGTGCGAAGTATATTGGATGATATTCCGGGTGTGGGACCTGCCAGACGTAAGGCACTTATGCAGCATTTTAAGGAGATCGATAAGATTAAGAATGCAACGTTAGAAGAACTAGAACAAGTCAGTGGTATCACGCCGAAGGTGGCGGAGGAAATTCATACATTTTTTCGTGCAGAATAGATGAAATGTCAGATATGAAAATAAGCCATGAATACACTTGAAAATAATGGAAGAGTTCGGTACAATGTTGACTTGATTAAATGTCTGCGAAGACAGATGATTATGATGTTTTGACAGTAGAGGCTCATTCGTTTTTCGATAATGAGACGGTGTAAAAGATATGTTCTTGGAGGAACAAAAATGTACAAAGTAATTAAGAAAGATGGCAATGCAAAACGTGCTACGATGGAAACGGTGCACGGAACGATACAGACCCCGGTATTTATGAATGTAGGAACTGCGGCTGCGATTAAGGGTGCGGTGGCAACTACTGATTTACAGGAGATTGGTACACAGGTGGAATTATCCAACACCTATCATCTTCATGTAAGACCGGGAGATCAGATTGTAAAGCAGATGGGTGGTTTGCACAAGTTTATGAACTGGGATAAGCCAATCCTCACGGATTCAGGCGGATTTCAGGTCTTTTCCCTTGCAGGGCTTCGCAAGATTAAGGAAGAAGGCGTGTATTTCAATTCTCATGTGGATGGTCGTAAGATTTTCATGGGACCGGAAGAGAGCATGCAGATTCAGTCCAATCTGGCATCCACAATAGCGATGGCGTTTGATGAGTGTGCACCAAGTCTGGCTACTAAGGAATATATTCAAAACTCTGTGGAGAGAACGACAAGATGGCTTGCCAGATGTCAGACAGAGATGAAGAGATTGAATGGGTTAGAGGATACCATTAATAAGAATCAGTTATTGTTCGGTATTAACCAGGGTGGTATCCACGAAGATATCCGTGTGGAGCATGCTAAAGTCATATCTGATATGAACTTAGACGGATATGCCATTGGTGGTCTGGCGGTAGGAGAGTCTCATGAAGATATGTATCGCATTATTGAGGCGACGGTACCATTTTTACCGGAAGATAAACCGACTTATCTAATGGGTGTAGGAACGCCGGCGAATATACTAGAAGCGGTGGATAGAGGCGTTGATTTCTTTGACTGCGTATATCCGAGTCGTAACGGTAGACATGGTCATGTCTATACGAATCGCGGCAAACTTAACTTATTTAATGCAAAGTATGAGCTAGATGCACGTCCGATTTCTGAGGAGTGTAATTGCCCTGCATGCCGGAATTATTCAAGAGCGTATATTCGTCATTTATTAAAAGCAAAAGAAATGCTTGGAATGCGTCTTTGTGTCTTGCATAATTTGCATTTTTATAATAATATGATGAGTGAGATTCGCGAAGCGATTGAAGAAGAACGCTATGCAGAGTATAAGAAGATGCGTTTGGATGGCTTCGAACAGGGAGAGTAAATGCGAATGACAATGAGAGATTTCGCGATTTATGAAAGCTAATATATTAATAGTAAAAGGAGATTAGATTTATGTATGCAACATTTTTGAATGCAAATGCGCAGCAGGCAGCGCAAGGTGGTTCGTTGGTTATGACAGTACTTATGTTAGTAGGTTGGTTAGCAATTATGTATTTTTTGTTAATTCGTCCACAGAAGAAACAGCAAAAGCAGATGGATGAGCTTCGTAATGCGATTCAGGCAGGTGACAACATCATGACAACAGGTGGTTTCTATGGCGTAGTATTAGACGTAGTAGATGACACTGTGATTGTTGAGTTTGGTAACAACAAGAACTGCCGTATTCCAATGCACAAGAATGCAATTGCTGAAGTGCAGAAGGCAGATGAAGAGATAGAAGAGTAAGCTTAGAACAAAAAGCCGGAAGGGATGAACCTTCCGGTTTTTTTGTTCTGTATTTTATATTGGCAAATTATTTGCAATTCGATGTTCCTTGATTCGTTCAAGAAGTTTTTCGGATATGCAAAGATTACCACGTCCGGTTCCGATAGAAATGTCAGGTTTTACAACGCCGTGGAAATCAGAACCGCCGGAAACAAGTAACCCCTTTTTGTGTGCGATGCTACGCAGTTCGGATGTCTGGCCGTTATCGTAAGTGGAATAATAGCATTCCATGCCGGATAATCCAAGCGGGATGAGATAGTCAAGAAGAGTTTCCACTTCCGGTTTTGACATCTTGTAGGAATAAGGGTGTGCTAAGATTGCTGTTGCACCGGCTTCATTTAATAAATGCAGTACGTGTTCCGGTGTTACTTTTGGCTTTGGCAGATAATACGGACAGCCAATGCCAAGATATTTATCAAATGCTTCCTGTTTATCTTTGCAGTATCCTTTTTCGACTAACACTCTGGCAAAATGTGCCCTTGTGATGACGCTGTCAGGGTTACCGTGTTTTAGATCTTCGATTGAGAGTGATATGCCGGCGTCGATGAAGTTTTGCACCATGCGTTCATTTCTTTCTTCGCGTGCCCTTTTAAGCTGTAGGACACCGTCTAAAAAAACAGGATTCTTGTAGTCGATATAAAGACCGACAATGTGAATTTCCCGCTTGCCGTAATAGCATGACAATTCGATACCCGGAATGAGACAGAGGTTTTCAAATTGTTTTGCAAAAGTAATTGCGCGTTCGATTCCGTCTATTGTATCGTGATCGGTAAGTGCGAATGAGCGAAGACCTGCATTTGAAGCAAGAGATACGACTTCTTCAGGGGAAAGAGAACCGTCTGACGCATTGGAATGTACATGCAAATCGATTGTATTCATAAGTGTAATCTCCTAATAAAAATAGTTATGCATATCTATTATACATAACTATTTTTAAAAAGATAGATTAAATTCGTTTTATATCTATATAATCACCTGTGTCATATAAGAGGCCGTTTTTAATTAATTTGATTTTATAATGGTCGGTTGGCAGCTCTTTTAGTGAAACGACACAATAGTATTTTCTGTCGCGGTGAACGTCGTATGTCTGAACTGTATCCGTATAATCACGGTGATAAATGTGATTAGAGCCCTGTAATACCAGTGCATCTATCGCATGATCGGTTGTGTAAAAGTACAGATATTGTTCTTCAATATATGGATTTGCATACCATTCTTCATTTAGACATTCGTTTGTTTCTTTTGGCAGGTTGTCCGGAAATGGAATAAAAAGGTCTGCGCTTCCGCAGTCGTACCGATGTGTGTCCGGATCACCAATTGGCGCACTATAATCATCACTTTCCCATTCAAAAGGATAAGCACTAAAGAAATCTTTTTCTATCATCCAACGATTCAGTACACGGTGTGTGTCGTAGTCGTACTCTTCAATTTTTCCCCGATACTCTGGTTTTTTGCTTTTTCGCATGCATCCGGACATGTTGAAAATGCGGTTTTCTTCATGACAATACAATGCATTAGAACGAATGACCGACATATCGATTTGTAAATGTTTGAATTGCTTGACTTCCATTGTGCTTTCGTTAACACCATAAATGTTAATATACGAATAACCGTCTTCGGTATATCCGGGAAGAGGACGTCTGTTGAGACGATGGTTATCAAATACAAGATAAAATCGGTAATTTCTGTTTTTGTTGCCGAATTCTTTTAATTCGTGTGCAGCATGTGCCTGAAAACTGTGATGGAATGTGCCTACAGTTTGGAGCACTTTGTTTTCGAGCGGGGTACCCTTCCATAATTGGGCGGGCGATATTATCCAATGCAGTTCGAGCGTGCTCCAGTTGAATTTAGCAATTGTGTGGATGTTTCTGAAACACACAAGCATGCTGTCATCGTTTGCATCGTATTCGATAGAGTTTGGATGTGCCCAATCCGTCTGATCCATTAGATGGGTACCGAACAAATCTTTCGCGTAGACCGTGCGAACAATTTCACCGGTAGTCCTGTCAATTTCCACCAAAATATCTTCAGTATGTTCTTCGTTAGAACTGCTGATTGATACAATATGATTGTTTGGAAGAAGACACGCAAAGTGATGCAGTCCCTTTGGCACACGAAGTGTTCTGTGAATACGTCCCATGTAGTCCATCTCGTATAATAAACACGAATGTGGGTTGGCATATGACGGAGCTAAAATCTTTGCAACCGGCCAAAGAAAACGATCTTTTGTTAAAGGCAGAATTCCGTAAGAAGTTGTGTTGACATTGAGGTAATGCATGAGAGAACCATCATTGTGGAATACAAACGGTCTATCTGCTCCTCCGGTTATCAAAATGTTTGAATATGCGCTTTTGTTATAGTTTTCTGTTTTGTGAATTGGATTCACTAGAGGGTTGACGCCCCTTAACCAGATAGATATTGTTCGTTCACATACGTAATTGTCATCTCCATCCAACATTTTCAAACGTATTCGGTTCTTTCCGTCATCTAAGTTGGTGACGGATATACGATGATACTTTTTGTTGCGTGATACACCGGCGTGTATTATGTCGTCCGACTTTTTGTCTAATACTTCATAAGTGATTGATATACGTTCTTTCGAATAAAGCAACAAGACAGCGGTTTTTGGGGCATGTTGGAACGGATGTGGGATGATGCCGATGTTTTGAAAGTGAAAATGTTTACTTTTGAGATAATCATCGATTGCTTTGTCGATGCACATTGATTTTAAAGCCAAATCAGTTTTTTCTCTAATATTTGTTTCTATAGAAATTTCACTTTTTTGTTTGTAAAGCTGAATGTATTGATTTACCTTTTCGCTGTATTTGTAATACGGAATCCATGTTACTCCCGGTTGCTTGTTATTAATAGCAGATTGTAAGTTTTGTAATCTGCGTGCTACCTGTTCTTTGTTCATGTTTCGCCCCTCTTGCCTCTTTAATTTGTGTTGCCCATATTACGAAATATAGATTGGAATCATGAAATGCAAATGGAAACAAGGTGAAATTCACGTGAAAATGCAGAAAACAAACGGAATATCAAAAAGTAGGACTAGATTTTTTTGTCGAGATATGAGATAATGCTTGTCAGATACGGCCTTTGGTCATATATCGAAGGTCGATAATAATTTACATTTTGAAAGGAGTTTCAACATGATTTATTCACATGAAGTAGAAAACATGTGCCCAGTAGCTCAGGGTGTGAACCATGGTTGTGCACCAATTCCTGAGGAAGCAAAGTGGGTAAAAGCAAAAGACGTAAAAGACATTTCAGGTTTAACACATGGTGTTGGCTGGTGTGCACCACAGCAGGGTGCTTGTAAGCTTACACTTAATGTTAAGGAAGGTATTATTCAGGAAGCTTTAGTTGAGACAATCGGATGTTCAGGTATGACACATTCAGCAGCTATGGCATCAGAGATTCTTCCTGGTAGAACAGTTATGGAAGCACTTAACACAGACTTAGTTTGTGATGCTATTAATACAGCTATGAGAGAGTTATTCTTACAGATCGTTTACGGACGTACACAGTCTGCTTTCTCTGAGGATGGACTTCCAATCGGTGCAGGTCTTGAGGACTTAGGTAAGGGTCTTCGTTCACAGGTTGGTACAATGTATGGTACTCTTAAGAAGGGTCCTCGTTACCTTGAGATGGCTGAAGGATATGTTACAGGTATCGCTCTTGATGCAGATGATTTAATCATCGGTTACCAGTTCGTAAGTCTTGGTAAGATGACAGACTTCATCAAGAAGGGTGACGATCCTAACACAGCTTGGGAAAAGGCTAAGGGTGAGTATGGTCGTGTGGCTGACGCTGTTAAGATCATTGACCCAAGAGCAGAATAGGAGGTAGACGAAGATGGCATTATTTGAATCATATGAAAGAAGAATTGACCAGATTAACGCTAAGCTTAACGAGTATGGAATCGCTTCTATCGAGGAAGCTGAGAAGATTACTAAGGATGCTGGTCTTGACGTATACAAGATGGTTGAAGGTATTCAGCCAATCTGTTTTGAGAATGCAAAGTGGGCTTACACAGTAGGTGCTGCTATTGCAATTAAGAAGAACTGTAGAAAAGCTGCTGATGCTGCTGCAGCAATCGGTGAGGGTCTTCAGTCATTCTGTATTCCGGGTTCTGTAGCTGACACACGTAAGGTTGGTTTGGGACATGGTAACTTAGGTAAGATGTTGTTAGAGGAAGAGACAAAGTGTTTCGCTTTCTTAGCTGGACATGAGTCATTCGCAGCTGCTGAAGGTGCTATCGGTATCGCAGAGAAGGCTAACAAGGTTCGTAAAGAGCCACTTCGCGTTATCCTTAACGGTTTAGGTAAGGATGCTGCTCAGATTATCGCTCGTATCAACGGATTTACATTTGTTGAGACAGAGTATGATCCATATACAAACACTGTAAAGGAAGTATTCCGTAAGTCTTACTCAGAGGGACTTCGTGCTAAGGTTAACTGCTACGGTGCTAACGATGTTTGTGAAGGTGTTGCAATCATGCACAAGGAAGGTGTTGACGTTTCTATCACAGGTAACTCAACAAACCCAACTCGTTTCCAGCATCCGGTAGCCGGTACTTACAAGAAGGAATGCTTAGAGCAGGGTAAGAAGTACTTCTCAGTAGCATCTGGTGGTGGTACAGGACGTACACTTCATCCGGATAACATGGCTGCAGGTCCTGCTTCATACGGTATGACAGATACATTGGGACGTATGCACTCAGATGCACAGTTCGCCGGTTCTTCATCAGTTCCTGCACACGTAGAAATGATGGGTCTTATCGGTGCTGGTAACAACCCAATGGTTGGTATGACAGTTGCAGTTGCAGTATCGATCGAGGAAGCTGCTACAGCTGGTAAGTTCTAGATAGTGAGCAATGCAAATTCATAGCATGGAGCTTGTGCAAGTTTACTTGCAAACAAGCGATAATGCTTATGAATTTATAGTGCGAATGCACGAGACTGAGTCGGAGCGAAGCGGAGAGGAAGTCTCGTTGCGAATGGAATAAATGAAATGACAGTTAGACACGTCATATTGAGCAAAATGCTCATGACGTGTCTAACTTTTTTTGTGTTTGAAAGAGGAAAATCTTATAAAAAAATAAAATGAAAAAAATTTAGAAAAAAATGAACCAAATGAATTTGAATGAAAAATATATACTGTAAGGAGTATAACTAACAGAATCGAAATATAAATGAATTGCAGCTTCTTGGCGAGAAAGATGTCGCTTGTGTGAAAAAATGAAATTTGCTATACTCAAAGAAAATAAAACAATATTCTTTGGAAAGGAGGTAAAAGAGAGAAGAAGAGATCGTACTTTTCGTGATTTTGATCTTGACGTGAAGTTTGCATGGGGAATTGGTTTATATATGTTGAATGTGTTGGCATATCCGGTGTATTGGTTTATGAATATTCGTAAAGAATAATTGTATGTGTAACAAAAGTACATATTGGTGTAGAAGAGAGAGGAGCAAAAGTGATGAAAAGAATAAAGTGTTTGATTTTTGGTTTGCTTGCTGTAGCAGGTATTGGTATGGTATCTAATACTGCGAAAGCAACGGAGTACAGTAATATGGTAGCGCATGCACCATATATTTTTGCGAATTCATCATTGGATTCGAACGGAAATACTGTTATTGCATGGGAGGGTGGCGCAACACAGACGGCGGACCCTGCTGTTGAAGTTGGTTATGAGATGCAACTTGCAACGAATCAGGATTTTAAAGATGCCAAAACGTATTTGGTAAAGGATTCAATGTTGCAATTGAATAAATCAGTTTTTGGATCACAAGGTGGTAATTTCTACTTAAAAGTTCGTGTGGTTGTAGATTACACAGATGAGACCAAGGAGGACTTGTATAGTGAGTGGAGTGATGTTTGCGAGATGACTTTTGTTAAGATTAGCAAAAAGAACTTTCCGGGTATTTACAAAATTTTATTAAACGGAAGTAAGTACAATGGTGTTAACAAAGTAGAGAAGTTAATCTTTGACAAGAACAAAGATGGCTGGTTGGATGCGAAAGAAATTAATGAACTTACATCATTTACTACATTAGATGAAACGAAGAAGAAAAAAGGTAAATCTAAGTTAATCAAAGCACCTACAATTTCCAATTTAAAAGGAATAGAGTATTTGAAGAAGTTGAGCACACTTAGTTTGGCTCGCTATAGCGGAAAAACAGTAGATTTAACTAAGAATAATATAGATTATGTATGGGTTCGAGAAATAACAGCAAAGCAATTTACTTTAAAAGCCCCGGATGCAAAGTATATACATCTTGAAGCTGCGCATGATGGTAAGACAATGAAGATGGATACGAGTACTTGTAAAAATGTAGTAGATTTATCTGTATATGGCAATAAGAAAACGAAGACGGTGAAATTGCCAAAGAACAAAGAGAATCTCAAAATTTTAAGTGTGTCAAATCTGAAGATCAAGTCTTTGAATGCGAATGCATATGAGAAGTTGCAGCAGTTATATGTATATGACTGTGATGTGAAAAAAGTACAGGTTAATAAATGCAAGGATCTTCGGTATATTTATTTCTATTATTGTGATAATATTAAGAGTCTTGATTTGAAGGCGAACAAGAAATTAAGAGGTGCTGATTTTTATCACTCAACGGGACTTACGAAGTCGACTGTGAAGAAGTCAAAAAGCGGTAAGTATACATGGAACAAAGGTAAATGGTGGTATGGCACTGCAAAGTACAAAAAGGATATGAAAGATTTGTATTAAGAAAAAAGAGAGGATTTTTCGATGTATGAAACGGTTGTTCAAAAGTTGATTGAGAAAGGATATCGTATTTCGTTTGCGGAATCCTGTACAGGAGGTATGGCGTGCGCGGCGCTTGTGAGTGTGCCTGATGCATCAAAAGTATTGGATGTGAGTTTTGTGACATATGCCAATGAGGCGAAGATGCAATACCTTTCTGTAGAAAGTCAGATGATAGAACAATTTGGCGTTGTGAGTGAGCAAGTGGCTGCGCAGATGGCTTTTGGGGTTGCGAAAGAAGCGGGCTCACAAGTTGGAGTTGGTATTACCGGCATAGCCGGACCGCTTGGTGGTTCAGATGAAAAACCGGTGGGCATGGTGTGTTTTGGCTTTTTTGTGGATGACAAAGTTCATACATTTACAAAACAATTTGGTGATATTGGTCGCAATCATGTTCGCAGTCAAAGTGTGGAGTTTGTTTACGAAACGTTGCAAGCATTACTCTGATTACACATATTTTTTGATGTAGACATAGATCTTGCCTTTGCGGGTGTTTCCGCCGGTATGATCGAAGATGTATTTACCGTGACCGCGGACGGAGAAAATGTCACCGTCTTTTAGAAGTATGCTGTTTCTTCCGGTAGTGTGACCATTTAATGTTACCTTTTTCTCTTCAAAAAAAGAAAGTGCTTCTTTTCTTGAGCATTTTAAGGCAGCGGCAATTACGTTATCTAAGCGCAAGGATGAAACAGGGAATTCCATATCGATTAAAGTAGGAGTCAGTGCGGGTATGTCCGCGCTGACTTTTTCGCATTTTACATTGGTATGTTTTACTTTTGTGAGTTCTTCACAGATGTAATCACTGATGCGCGAAAGACAGAATATATATGCGGTGTTTTCTTTTAATAAAATGTCGCCGAGTGTATCGCGCGCAATTCCGAGGTTCATCAATGCACCGAGAAAATCTCTGTGATTTAAATCATCACTGAATTTTACCAACAAAGGAGAAACTTTCACGATTGCAATCGGATACTCCCCTTCGTAGCCGAATTCTTCTAATGAACCAAAGCGAATAATCTGGCGTTCGCAAAGTTCATTTCCGCCAAAGGATTCCATATGAATATAAGAAATATCTTTGCGGACATTCTCTAATGACGTCAATTCGGAAGGGGATAGAAAGTTTGTGTACGTATATATATTTTGGGTGTATGAACGCTTTGCCAAATCGCAGATGCGTCCGATGAGAATTTGTTCTTCAGTCATGGAATATTACCTCGATATTATAAAAATTGATTTTATTATATCATGAAAGCAATAGCTGTGGTATACTAACACAGAATATAACTATGTAAATGAGGTAACCGATATGAGATTTGTGATACAACGAGTAGGACATGCAAGCGTTACGATTGATGACGTTGTAACCGGAGAAATCCGGAAAGGGATGCTTGTTTTAATAGGGGTAGCTGATACTGACACAGCGGAAATTGCAGATAAGATGGTAAAAAAGTTATTAGGTCTTAGGATATTTGAAGATGCGCAGGGAAAGACCAACTTGAGCTTGCGTGATGTGGATGGGGAATTGTTATTAGTTTCACAATTTACACTGTATGCGGATTGTAAAAAAGGGAATCGCCCATCTTTTGTTAAAGCGGGGAAGCCGGATATGGCCAACGAAATGTATAACTATATTATAAGAAAATGCAAAGAAGAAATCAAAAGTGTGAAAACGGGTGTGTTTGGAGCTGACATGAAGGTGGCGTTGCAAAACGACGGACCATTTACAATTGTATTAGATAGCGATGAAATTTGCTAGAAAGGAGTGCATATGACAAAGGAACAATTTAGAACATTAATACAACAAAAGATAATTGTGATGGATGGTGCGACCGGTACCAACTTACAAAAAACAGGTATGCCGATTGGTGTATGTCCGGAAGAATGGATTTTGGAACATCCGGAAACATTGATTGCTTTGCAGATGGATTATATAAATGCGGGAAGTAATATTATATATGCACCTACATTTTCCGGTAACCGTATTAAACTTGCTGAATACGGAAAAGAGAATGCGTTAGAGGCAATTAATACAAAGCTTGTAGAACTTTCAAAAGAAGCTGTGGCAAAGACCGGATATCGTGCATATGTTGCAGGTAATTTGACAATGACAGGACGTCAGTTGTATCCGATTGGAACAATGACGTTAGAGGAATTAATTGATGTATATAAAGAACAAATTGCGTGCCTTGTAAAAGCGGGTGTGGATTTGTTGGTTGTGGAAACTATGATGAGTCTGCCTGAAGCAAGAGCGGCATTGATTGCGGCAAAGGAAACGTGTGATTTACCGGTGATTGTTAGCATGACATTTAACGAAGATGGTAGGACGCTTTATGGAACAACGCCGGAGGCGGCTGTCGTCACATTGCAAAGTCTTGGCGCGGATGCTATTGGTGTGAATTGTTCGACAGGGCCGGAAGAGATGATTCCCTTGGTGGAACGTATGGTGTCTTATGCGAATGTGCCGATTATGGCAAAACCAAATGCAGGTATGCCGGAATTGGTAGATGGTGAAACAGTTTACGCTATGACACCGGAACAATTTGCAGAGCATGGAAGAAATCTTGTGTTAGCAGGAGCTTCTATGATAGGTGGATGCTGTGGTACAACAAAGGAGCATATTACGGCATTATCGCAAGTGGTTCGCTTGTTACAGGTGCCTGTGGTGTCTGAGGAAAAACAGCGTGTACTGGCATCGGAACGACAAGTGCTGTCTATCGATATAGACGGAAACTTTTTGGTGGTTGGAGAGCGCATTAATCCGACCGGCAAGAAAAAGTTGCAGGAGCAATTAAGAGAAGGGAATCTTGAAACTATAATACAGATGGCAGAAGAACAGGCGGCGATGGGTGCGTCGGTTCTCGATATCAACGTCGGGATGAATGGGATTGATGAGGATTCCATGATGCAAAAAGTTATCTATGAAGTGACCGGCGTGGTTGATTTGCCGCTTTGCATAGATTCTTCTTATGTTGATGTAATAGAACATGCACTTCGTATTTATCCGGGTAGGGCGTTGATAAACTCGATTTCTTTAGAAAAGGAAAAGTTTGAACGATTGTTGCCGATTGCAAAAAAATATGGCGCTATGTTTATCTTGCTTCCGCTTTCGGATGCGGGACTTCCGAAAGATATAGAAGAGAAAAAATGTATTATTGATACAATTTATGAAAAAGCATTAGAACTTGGTTTTTCTAAAGAGGATATCATTGTAGACGGTCTTGTGACGACGGTTGGTGCGAATAAGAAAGCTGCACTTGAAACGTTGGAAACGATAGCTTATTGCAAGAATGAGTTAGAACTTGCAACGATTTGTGGATTGTCCAATATTTCTTTTGGTCTGCCGGAGAGAGGATTTGTGAACACGGCATTTCTTACAATGGCGATTGCGAAAGGACTTACAATGGCAATTGCAAATCCATCACAGGAGTTGTTGATGAATGCAGCTTATGCGTCAGATCTTTTGTTGAATAAGGAAGAGGCGGATGTTCGTTATATTGAGAATGTGAAGTCAGTGACGCTGAGTAATGAAGGTGCATCGAATACGAAACATCCTGATAAGGGAGAAATGAAAAAGACGGTGCAAAAAGAAAATGAGAGGACACGTTCTAAACTTTATGAAAATGTTTTGAAAGGGAATAAGAGAACGATGTTAGAGGATGTGGAAGCATTGCTTGCAACAGGCGTTACTCCACAGGCTGCACTTGAAGAACATTTGATTCCTGCAATTAATGAAGTTGGTGCGTTGTTTGAGGAAAAGAAATACTTTCTTCCACAGCTGATTGCATCGGCGGAAGCGATGGAGCTTGCGATTTCTAAGATTGAACCGTTGTTGCCAAGACAAGAAGGCGGCGGTAAAATGCCTACAATTGTAATGGCGACTGTGGAAGGCGATATTCATGATATTGGAAAAAATCTTGTTGTGCTGATGTTGAAAAACTATGGCTATAAAGTGATAGATCTTGGCAAGGATGTTCCGAAAGAATTGATTGTAGAAACAGCTGTCAAAGAAGGTGCTTCGGTAATCGGATTGTCTGCGTTGATGACAACTACAATGATGCGAATGAAAGAACTTGTGGATTACGTGAAAGAACAGCACTTAGATGTAAAAGTGATGATAGGCGGTGCTGTAATTACCGACAGTTTTATGAAGGAGATAGGTGCTGATGCGTATGCGAAAGATGCAGCGAGTGCGTGTAAGGTAGTGGAAAAACTATTAAGCAATCGTGCTTGACAGTGAATACATAAGTTGCTAAAATGTCAATAGTTGCGTGTATTCGCATTTTGACTTGAAAGGTGGAAGATAAAAGTGAAGAAGATGGTATTATCCTTGTTGGTTGACAACAATGCCGGTGTATTGAGCCGTGTATCAGGATTGTTTAGTAGAAGAGGTTACAATATCGACAGCCTATCTGTTGGAGTGACAGAGAATCCAAAGTATTCTCGTATGACAGTAGCAGTCAGTGGGGATGATTTGATTCTTGCTCAGATTGCAAAGCAGATTAATAAGTTAGAAGATGTTGTTGAAGTTACAGAACTGAAGGATGGCGAGTCTGTATGCAGAGAGTTGGTTTTGGTTAAGGTTAAGACAAACCGTGAAGAGAAACAACAGATTATTTCAATTACAGATGTGTTCCGTGCTAAGATTGTAGATGTTTCTGTGAATTCGTTGATGATTGAACTTACCGGTAATGCGAACAAGATTGAAGCATTTATTGGTTTGTTAGATGGCTTTGAGATTGAGTCGATTGTAAGAACAGGTCTTACAGGTTTAACAAGAGGTAGTGCTGATTTGAAGTAATCAGTATACATATATAAAATGATTCTAGGAGGATATAGAGAAATGGCAAAGATTTTTTACCAGGAAGATTGTAACTTATCGTTATTGGATGGCAAGACTATCGCTGTAATTGGATACGGTAGCCAGGGTCATGCACATGCTTTGAATGCAAAGGAGTCAGGTTGTAACGTTATCATCGGTTTGTACGAGGGTAGCAAGTCTTGGGATAAGGCTGTAGCACAGGGCTTTGAAGTATATACAGCAGCAGAGGCAGCTAAGAAGGCTGACATCATTATGATTTTGATTAATGATGAATTACAGGCTTCTATGTACAAGAAGGACATTGAGCCAAACTTAGAGGCTGGTAACATGTTGATGTTCGCTCATGGTTTTAATATTCACTTTAACCAGATTGTGCCACCGGCAGACGTAGACGTAACAATGGTAGCACCTAAGGGACCTGGACATACAGTACGTTCTGAGTATCAGGTAGGCAAGGGTGTTCCTTGTTTGATCGCTGTACATCAGGATGCTACAGGTCAGGCTCAGGAGAAGGCTTTGGCATATGCTTTGGCAATCGGTGGAGCAAGAGCCGGTGTTCTCGAGACAACATTTAGAACAGAGACAGAGACAGACTTGTTCGGTGAGCAGGCAGTTCTTTGTGGTGGTGTTTGTGCATTGATGCAGGCTGGTTTTGAGACATTGGTTGAAGCTGGCTATGATGAGAGAAATGCATACTTCGAGTGTGTACATGAGATGAAGCTTATCGTAGATTTGATTTATCAGTCAGGTTTTGCAGGAATGAGATATTCAATCTCTAACACAGCTGAGTATGGTGATTATATTACAGGACCTAAGATTATCACAGAGGACACTAAGAAGGCTATGAAGAAAGTACTTGCTGACATTCAGGATGGTACATTTGCTAAGGACTTCTTGTTGGATATGTCAGCTGCAGGTGGTCAGGCTCACTTCAAGGCAATGAGAAAGATTGCGGCAGAGCATCCTGTTGAGGTTGTAGGTGAGGATATCCGTAAGCTTTACAGCTGGAATGGTGAGGACAAGTTAATTAATAACTAATTGATATGTATAGGCCGGTTGCGATGCAACCGGCTTTTTCTTTTTAAGTCTTTTTTGTTTGAAAATCATACATGTGTTTTAAGTCTTATTTCAAATTCTTTGCAATTGGATCGTATAAGTCTAATACACAGTGCTCATCTTCGGCGAAATGCTCGCAGTTGAGGCAACTTGTGCAACTGTCACCAACGCAGTTAGACAATTCGCTTTCTGTTGTTTTTGAATAAGAACTACATCTTTTGGCGACTGCTTCGTATTCTTTCTTTGAACTTCTCATAATTACGTTCCTTTCCTAATAGAATGGTGAATAAGTTACAACTATAGTATGACTTGACAAGAGATATTTCATTCAGTAAAATTAGATTCGATTGTGTAAATCTGGAAATGAAAGAATTATTTATGGTTTTAGGAGGATGATGAACGAGTGGAAGCTGATTCGGGTATTCAGTTAGTTGCAATTATTGTTATGATTTTGTTGTCGGCATTTTTTTCGTCTGCAGAGACGGCATTGACAACCGTTAACAGACATCGTTTGCGGGCACTTGCGGAAGCGGGCAGTAAGTCGGCGCAAAAAGTTTTGAATCTTGTGGAAAATCCTGCGAAGATGATTAGTGCTATTTTGATAGGTAATAATATTGTTAATATTGGAGCTTCTTCGCTTACGACGACATTTGTAACACAAAAATTTGGAAATGCTTATGTGGGAGCGGCAACAGGTATCTTGACGTTAGTGGTTTTGCTTTTTGGTGAAATTACACCGAAGACACTGGCAACACTCTATAACGAGAAAATTTCCTTGCTATATGTGCATATTGTTGCTCCGTTGACAACAATATTGACACCTGTAATTTGGTTTGTGAATAAATTATCCGCGTTTATCTTCTTTGTTATGCGAATTGATCAAAATAAGGCTAAAGAACAGATGACGGAAGGCGAACTCCGTACGATTGTGGATGTGAGCGTCGAAGATGGCGTTATAGAGAAAGAAGAAAAATCCATGATTAATAACGTGGTGGATTTTGGTGATTCGAAAGCAAAAGATGTTATGATTCCGAGAGCGGACATGGTATTGGTTTCGGTAGATGCTACATTTGATGAGGTGTATGAACTTTTTAACGAGGAACATTATTCGAGATTGCCGGTTTATGATGATAACAAAGACAGTGTGATTGGTATTCTTTATATGAAGGATCTGTTTCTTTATCAAAACCGTATAGAGAAAAAGAAACAAAGTTTTTCTGTCCGAGATATCATGAGAGAACCGTATTTTGTGTATGAATACCAAAAGACATCCTCTATTATGGCAGAAATGCGCGAGCGATTTGTCTCGTTAGCGATTGTTCTTGACGAATATGCTACGGCGGTTGGCCTTATAACAATCGAAGATTTGATAGAGGAAATTGTTGGTGAGATTCGTGATGAATTCGACATGGATGAATTAGA
Organism: Lachnospiraceae bacterium; assembly: GCA_015057435.1. Taxonomy (GTDB): domain Bacteria; phylum Bacillota; class Clostridia; order Lachnospirales; family Lachnospiraceae; genus CAG-590. Next base: position 17,129 of record SVEJ01000010.1, on the reverse strand, counting down.
GGCTGTTACGAAGATTGAGGAGAATCGATACGAGGTTGATGCTTCTATAAAGCTTGGAGATTTGGAAGACAACATAGGTATTTGCTTAGAGTCTGAAAATTATGATTCGCTTGGCGGTTATGTGATTGAACTTTTGGATCATTTGCCAACTGAAGGAGAAACGGTTAAGAAAGATGGCATAACGCTTAAGGTTGTTTCTATGGATAAGAATCGAATTGACAGAGTGGCAATTTTGATAGATCCGGAATTACAGTAATGAATATTGAATAGAATGAAATGAGGTAGAAAAATGATTAGTGCAAATAATGTCACATTACGATTTGGAAAAAAAGCATTGTTTGAAGATGTTAACATCAAGTTTACAGAAGGTAATTGCTATGGATTGATTGGTGCCAATGGTGCCGGCAAATCCACCTTTTTAAAGATTTTGTCAGGAGAAATTGAGACAACGAAGGGTGACGTTGTGATGAATGCAGGTGAACGTTTGTCTGTGTTGCAGCAGGATCATTTTAAGTATAATGATTATTCTGTACTTGATACGGTTATCATGGGTAACAAACGTTTGTATGACGTGATGAGAGAAAAGGAAGAAATATATGCAAAGCCGGATTTTTCTGATGAGGATGGTGCAAAAGTTGCAGATTTGGAAGCTGAGTTTGCAGAGATGAACGGTTGGGAAGCTGAGTCGGATGCGGCGACACTTCTTAATGGTTTAGGTATTGAGACAGAGCATCATTATAAAATAATGGCAGAATTAGAAGATACTTATAAGGTTAAGGTTTTGCTTGCGCAAGCGTTGTTTGGTAATCCGGATGTATTATTGCTTGATGAGCCGACAAACCACTTGGATTTGGAGGCAATTGGATGGTTAGAAGAGTTTTTGATTAACTTTGACAATACTGTAATCGTAGTATCGCATGACCGTTATTTCCTCAACAAGGTATGTACGCATATTGCAGATATTGACTATGGTAAGATTCAGTTATATGCAGGTAATTACGATTTTTGGTACGAGTCAAGTCAGTTAATGATTAAGCAGATGAAAGAGGCGAACAAAAAGAAGGAAGAAAAGATCAAAGAATTACAAGAGTTTATTCAAAGATTCTCTGCGAATGCTTCGAAGTCAAAACAGGCAACGTCAAGAAAACGTGCTTTGGAAAAGATTGAATTGGATGAAATGAGACCATCGAGTCGTAAATATCCATACATTGACTTTAGACCAAATCGTGAGATAGGAAATGAAGTGTTGACGGTTGAGAATATATCGAAGACTGTAGATGGAGAGAAGATTTTGGACAATATCTCATTTACAATCGGAAGAGAGGATAAAGTTGCTTTCGTTGGTCCGAATACTTTGGCTACAACAATGCTCTTTAAGATATTGGCCGGCGAGGAAGAACCGGATGAAGGAACCTACAAGTGGGGTGTTACGACATCACAGGGCTATTTTCCAAAAGACAACACAAAGGAATTTGATAATGATTTGACAATTGTTGATTGGTTGACGCAATTTTCGGAAGAGAAGGATCCTACTTATGTAAGAGGATTTTTGGGAAGAATGTTGTTTGCCGGAGATGATGGTGTAAAAAAAGTTCGTGTGCTTTCCGGTGGTGAAAAAGTTCGTTGCCTTCTTTCTAAGATGATGATTATGGGTTCTAATGTATTGGTGTTAGATGAACCGACAAACCATTTGGATATGGAATCCATCACAGCACTTAATAATGGTCTGATTAAGTTTTCCGGTGTGGCGTTGTTCTCTTCACAGGATCATCAGTTTATTCAGACAACAGCCAACCGCATTATGGAAATCACTGCAACAGGCTTGATTGATAAGATGACAACGTATGATGAATATCTTGAAAGTGATGAACTTGCAAGAAAACGACAGGTGATGAACATGACTTCGTCGGATAACAACTAGTAACGCCAAATTAGCTATATTGTATATCGCGTTTTGTCGTCTTTTTGTGCAAAATGTAGTACTTTTGATATAAATTGCATAACAGAAATCACAAATGCTAGTGATGTCATGGTAGATTTACCGAAAAAAAACGAAAAAAACACTTGCAAAATTGTTCAAAATGATATATAGTATAGTAACAGCACGGAAGTGCTGCGGCATTTATTTTATGTGCATTCATAATAAGTAACATAAATGCAAAACAATTTTTAATCTCAAAGGGAGGAAAAAGACGTATGAAGAAGAAAATCGTAAGCGGTTTGCTTGCAACAACTATGGTAGCTAGCTTATTATTCGGATGTGGCGGCGCTGATACAACAGAGGCTCCAGCTACAGAAGCTCCTGCAGCTACAGAAGCAACAGATGATGCAGCTGAGACAACAGAGGCAGCAGAAGAGGTAGTAGTAGAGGATACTGGTAAAGTATTGAACATCTACTGCTGGAATGAAGAGTTCAAGACTCGTGTAACTGATCACTATCCAGGTTACGAAGAGGTTGACGCTACTAATGGTAAGATTGGTGACATCGAAGTTAAGTGGAACATTACTCCTAACCAGGATAATGCTTACCAGAATAACTTAGATGAGACATTATTGAAGCAGGCAGACGCTGCAGCTGATGACAAGATTGATATGTTCTTAGTTGAAGCTGACTATGCTTTGAAGTATGTTGATTCTGATTACACAATGGCTATCGCTGATTTAGGTATCACAGATGCTGACTTAGCTGAGCAGTATCAGTATACAAAGGATATCGTTACAGATGGTAATGGTGTATTGAAGGGTCTTTCTTGGCAGGGTTGTCCTGGCGTACTTTTCTACAACAGAGAAGCAGCTAAGGAAGTTTTAGGTTCTGACGATCCAGCTGAGGTTCAGAAGGCAGTTGCTGACTGGGCTACATTCAACAAGACAGCAGCAGATATGCAGGCTAAGGGTTATAGCATGATTTCATCAGTTAACGACTCTTACCGTGTATACTCTAACAACGTTACTTCTAAGTGGGTTGTAGATGGTAAGGTTAACATCGACGACAACATCATGGCTTGGGTAGATGACTCTAAGGCATTGGTTGACGCTGGTGCAACAAAGACACATGATTTATGGTCAGATGACTGGAGCAAGGGCTTCTTCCCAGAAGGAAAAGTATTTGCTTACTTCGGACCAGCTTGGTTAGTAAACTTCTCTATGTCAGCAGACGTTGAAGGTTCTATCGGTTACAACGGTGGCTGGGGTGCTACAGAAGGACCTCAGGGATTCTACTGGGGTGGTACATGGATCTGTGCTGCAACAGGAACAGATAACGCTGGTACAATCAAAGACATCATGTTGAAGTTAACATGTGATGCTGATATCATGAAGGGTATCGTAGAGAAGGATGATGACTTCGTTAACAATAAGGGTGCTATGGATGCTATGGCAGCTTCTGATTACTCAAGCAAGATTTTAGGTGGACAGAATCCACTTGCAATCTACAGCAACGGTGTTGCAACTCTTGACTTAAGCAACATTTCAGCTTATGACCAGGGATGTAACGAAGAGTTCCAGAAGGCTATGAAGAACTACTTTGACGGTAATGCTACTAAGGATGAGGCTATTGCTGCATTCAAGAAGGCTATCGTTGAGAAGTATCCAGAGTTAACAGCAGAATAATATTTAGTATCTAGTAGGTATTAGATTAATTATGAATGCAATGGCCGTGCCTGCCATCGCTTGGCGGGCATGGCTATATTAATGTCGATGAATTACAAAGCGAAGCAAAACGGTGACAATGTGCAGAGTTGACAGCAGGTTTGCACAATTTACGACGGGTTGATTTGCTGTGAGCTCTGTAATAATAAGAAATATTATAAAGGGGGCAAATGCTATGAAGAAAAATGGAAACGTAGTCCGTTTTAATCGTTGGGGCTACATCTTTTTGATACCATTTATTGTAGTGTATTTGGTGTTTAGTATCGTTCCGTTAGTGAGCACAATTTACTACAGCTTCTTTGAAAACTTTATGTCTGGTCTTACTCAGATTGGACCGAACTTTGTTGGTTTAGAGAACTATGGAAAGTTATTGTCAGAAGGCGATATGTTTACTTATCTTGGTAACACATTACTTCTTTGGATCATGTGTTTCATTCCACAGATTGTAATATCATTGTTATTGGCTTATTGGTTCTCTGATACACGTATGAATTTGAAAGCTGCACCGTTCTTTAAGACGGTTATCTATATGCCTAACTTGATTATGGCGTCTGCGTTCTCAATGTTGTTCTTTACATTATTTGCGAATACAGGTCCGGTCAATTCGATTTTGGTTGGTATAGGCCTCATTGATGAGCCATATAGTTTCATGTCTCATGTTGCAAGTACACGTATTTTGATTGCAGTAATGAACTTGATTATGTGGTTTGGTAATACAACCATTCTTTTGATGGCAGGTATGATGGGTATTGATGGTGAGTTGTTTGAGGCTGCTCAGGTAGATGGAGCTACATCTACACAGGTATTCTTTAAGATTACTTTACCATTGTTACGTCCAATCTTAATCTACGTTATGATTACATCATTAATCGGTGGTTTGCAGTTGTTCGACGTACCTCAGATCTTAACAAATGGTTCCGGAGATCCAATGCGTACTTCTATGACATTGATTATGTTCTTGAATAAGCACTTGTATAGCAAGAACTATGGTATGTCTGGTGCATTGTCAGTTTACATGCTTATTGTTACGGCTATTCTTAGCTTTATTGTATTCCGTATCAATAACTATGGCGCAGATGATAGGAGGTAAGAGCTATGCAAGGAAAAGAATTAGATAAAGGTTTAGGAATCAAGACAAGACGTACGATTGCTTATGTTGTGCTTGGAATCGTTACATTCTTCTGTCTTTGCTGGTTCTATATTTTGTTTATCAATGCTACACGTTCACACGGTGAGTTAGCAGAAGGTTTCACGGCTCTTCCAAGTACGCATTTGCTTGAAAACTTTAAGAACTTAGCAGCAGGTACATTACCTATTTGGAATGGTTTGATTAACAGTGTTATTATTGCTGGTTTAACAGCTTTGTTAAGTGTATATTTCTCAGCTATGACAGCGTTTGCGATTCATGCATACGAGTTTAAGGGCAGAAAGTTTATCTTTACATTTATCTTAATGGTAATGATGATTCCTACACAGGTAACTGCTTTAGGTTTCGTTCGTTTGATGGATAACATGCACTTGAAGGATACATTCATTCCATTGATTGTTCCTGGTATTGCTGCTCCGGCTGTATTCTTCTATATGAAGCAGTACATGGAGGGAAGTTTGCCACTTTCATTATTAGAGGCGGCTCGTATTGATGGTTCAGGAGAATTCCGTACATTCAATACAATCGTAATGCCTTTGATGAAACCTGCTATTGCAGTACAGGCAATTTTCTCATTCACAACAAGCTGGAATAACTACTTTACACCTGCATTGATTTTAGAGACAGATACAAAGAAGACTCTTCCAATTTTGATTGCTCAGTTGCGTGCGGCTGACTGGTTGAAGTTTGATATGGGTCAGGTATACGTTATGATTGCGTTCTCTATTTTCCCTGTAATCGTAGTATACGTTTTCTTATCTAAGTACATCGTTGGTGGTGTGGCTCTTGGATCAGTTAAGGGTTGATTCTATTATAAGTATATAATTAGTATTAACATAAAAGCGGTTGGTATTCATACCAACCGCTTTTTTATTATTATGTAGTGTATTTCAAAAATTAAGAATCTAATACATACGATGATGTAATAATTAAAATTGTTACAAATACATATCAGCCAGCTTTTGGAAGACTGGGATAGAACGCTGTACTTTTTCTGTAGGGATACAATAACTGATGCGGAAATGTCCCGGAACACCGAAAGAATTACTTGGCACCAATAACAAATCAAGCGCTTTTGCTTTGTTAGAGAAGGCAATTGCATCATCCTCTAAAGCCTTCGGAAACATATAAAATGTTCCGCCCGGTTCAACGATTTCAAATCCCATTTTTGTTAATTCGGTATATAAGATATTCTTATTTGTCTCGTATACAGATAAGTCAGCAGTATCATATAATGATTTTGCAACAGCGAGCTGAATAATGCTAGGCGGACAGTTGTGGCCAATACCTCTTGAAATCTGTCCGAACATATCTACTAATAATGCTGAATCGTCGCATGCAGGGTTCACTGCGATGTAACCGATACGTTCACCCGGCAAGGATAAAGATTTACTGAATGAATAGCATGTAATGGTATTGTTGTAATGTGCAGCAACAAAAGGAGCTTCGAATCCTTGGAATACTATTTCGCGATATGGCTCGTCTGAAATAATATAGATAGGGTGTCCGAATTCTTCTTCTTTTTCAGAAAGAATCATTGCAAGCTTCTTAATTGTTTCTTTTGAATAAACAATACCGGATGGATTGTTTGGTGTATTTATCAACACTGCCATTACTTTGTCGTTCAACATATCCACAAATGCATCGAAGTTAATCTGGAATGTATTGATATCGGCAGGTACAACCTTTAATACTGCACCGGTTGAATTGATGTACGGTGTGTATTCCGGAAAGAATGGTGCAAATGTAAGAATTTCATCTCCCGGAACAGTTACAGCTCTGGCTGCGTGTGCAATCGCGCCTGCAGCACCGCTTACCATGAATATATCTTTCTTTTCGTAATTCATATCAAAGCGATCATTTAACGAAACAGCAACAGCTTCTCTTACAGAGTCAATACCAAGGCTTGGAGAATATCCGTGCAATGTCAAAGGATTTTCTTCTTGTAATAAGCGAATCATTTCGTTCGTAAATGATTCGGGTGCCGGAACGGAAGGGTTTCCTAAACTGTAATCAAATACGTTTTCGTATCCGATTTCTTTGGCACGTTCACTACCGTATGCAAATAATTCGCGGATGACAGATTTCATACCGCACATGTCAATATAATTTTGATTTAACATAATGTACTCATAACCTTTCTTTTTGCTCTTATTATATGTAGTATATCTTAGCAAATCTTTAAATGGCTTGCAATCCTTTTATAGATACGATAAAATGCTTTTTAGAAAAAGAAAGGGATGAGTGAGAATGGAACAAGAAAGAGTTGTTTTATGTGCATCATCAAAATATGAAGAGAAATATTACTTGAATCCTGAGTTTGAGGGATTGCCGCAAGCAATTAAAGATGAATTGCAAGCGATGTGTGTATTGTTTGTTGAAGATATAGGTGGTATTCTTACGCTGGAATATGACGAAGAGCATAACCTGGAGTTTGTGACGATGTGTGATGAAGGCGATTTGCTCTATGACGAAATAGGAAGTGTTTTGAAAATTAAGCAATTACAACAGACCAAAAGAGAACTGATGGAAAGCTTAGAACTTTATTATAGAGTATTCTTTTTGGGTGAAGAAATCGAGTCATAATTTGTATATAGGAAAAGAGGAAGAGTATGTTATTAGCAATTGATATAGGAAATACAAACATAACAATTGGTTTGTTTGATAAAGATGAGATAGTAGGAACGTTTCGAATGACAACAAAGATTCCGCGAACGTCAGATGAGTATGGTACGTTTTTGTATAATCTATTACATAGTAAAGGGATGAAAAGGGAAGACGTAGACGCAGCGATTATGGCATCTGTCGTTCCTGATGTGAATCACCATATTACGAATGGTTTGATTAAGTACTTTAATCTGAATCCGATATTGGTAGAGCCGGGAATTAAGACGGGAATTAAAATTGCGATTCCAAACCCGAAGGAAGTAGGTGCTGACAGAATTGTGGATGCGGTGGCTGCTTATGAAATATATGGTGGTCCGGTTTTAGTTATAGATTACGGAACAGCTACGACGCATGACTTGGTCTTGGCTGATGCATCCTTAGTTGGGGGTGTTACATCTCCGGGTATTCGAATTGCAGCACATGCATTGTGGCAGGATGCGGCAAAGTTACCAAAGATTGAAATTATGAAACCTGAACGCATATTGGGAAGAGATACGATCTCATCTATGCAATCAGGACTTGTCTATGGTCATATTGGTCAGACGGAATATATTGTTCGAAAGATTCAGGAAGAGGCGCAGTTAGCTGATATGAAAGTAGTTGCAACGGGAGGTCTCGGAAAGATAATTAGTGATGCTACAGATTGTATTGATATATACGATCCGCATTTGACGCTCAAGGGATTGAAGATTTTATATGACAAACAGATGTGATGTGGTGAAGAATGGAAAAACGAGCATTAGACTGGAAGAACAAGTTAATATTAGCTCCTATGGCAGGCGTAACAGACCTGCCTTTTCGCTTGTTGTGCAAAGAGCAGGGGTGTGACGTCTTATATACAGAGATGGTAAGTGCAAAAGCAATTCTGTATAAGAATCGCAATACAGAGCCACTTATGAATTACGAGAAGATAGAACATCCAATCGGGTTGCAATTGTTTGGGTCGGAACCGCAGATTATGGCTGACATCGCATCAAAGGTGCAAGAAAGAGGATATGATTTTATAGATATCAACATGGGTTGCCCTGTTCCGAAGATTGTGAATAATAATGAAGGGTCTGCGCTTATGAAGCAGCCTAAGTTGGTAGGTGAGATTGTGTCTGCGATGGTAAAAGCTACACAGGTTCCCATCACAGTAAAGATTCGCAAAGGTTTTGATGAAGAACATGTGAATGCGGTGGAAATTGCTAAGATTGCAGAAGCAAATGGTGCGTCAGCAATTGCAGTACACGGAAGATTGCGTAGCGAATATTATTCGGGACATGCAGATTGGGATATTATCAGACAGGTGAAAGAGGCAGTTTCTATCCCGGTGGTTGGAAACGGAGATCTGAACACGCCGCAAGATGTATTACGTATGCAAGAGGAAACGGGGTGTGATGCATTCATGATTGGAAGAGGTGCAAAGGGAAATCCGTTCATTTTTTCACAAATGAAAACTTATTTTGAAAAGGGATATATTCCTGAAAAACCGTCGCTTCAAGAAATGGTAGAAGTTATGCTTCGACATGCACGGATGATGATTGATTACAAAGGAGAATTCACAGGTATCCATGAAATGAGAAAGCATGTAGCTTGGTACACAACAGGATATCCGAATTCCTCGAAGCTTAGAGATGATGTGAATCGTGTTGAAGATTATGATGAATTGTATCGGTTGTTGATGGAGTGGAAAGAAGGAACAACACATTATTCATAATCGACAGATACTAAAAATAAGCCTTGCGCAGGTGCTGTGTGCCCTGCGAAGCTGCGATTGCATTCTGATAGCGCAATTTCGATACTTTGTACCTCGCGAATGCCCAAGCCGATTTCGATTAATGTTCCGGTCATAATACGGACCATATTGTATAAAAAACCATTTCCGTGGTATAAGATTTCTATTATTTCGTCCTTTTCGATGATTTCAATCGTATAGATTGTTCGGATGGAAGATTTTTTGAAACGTTTGTTGCTACAAAAACTTTTATAGTCGTGGGTGCCGATAAGTAAATCGGCCCCTTTTTTAATTGCATCCATATCTAATTTTTGCGGAATATGGTGTGAGAAATTTCTTATAAAAAGATTACCGTAAGGAGAGGTGTCAATGCGATAGCAATATGTTTTTCCTTTAGCGTTAAGCCTTGCGTGAAAACGAAGATCACATTCTTCAATGCTTTGTATTCTGATATCTTTTGGAAGAAAACTGTTCGCAGCACTTAAAAAATCAGGCACATCATATTCGTTAGTGATGTGCAAACCACAGTGAAAGTGAAATGTCTGTGCTAATGCATGCACACCGGCATCTGTTCTTCCGGAACCGAATATCTCGATGTTTTCGTCTAACATCCTGGATAAAACATTCTCAATCTTTTCTTGAATTGTGTTAGATGTATTTCCTTGTTTTTGCCAACCGTTATATCTGCTGCCGTCATATGAAACGATGCATTTGTATGCGAACATATTCTTCACCTCGTCTTTTTTTATTACGTGAAGTATAACAAAAAAAGTATGATTTGTCATTTGTTTCATAGAATGTAGCAAAGACGATAAATGGTGTATTGATGAAAAAAAGGTATATTCGCAATATTAAGTTACGGGAATGGTTGCACATATTAAAAAAGAAACAAGATGACAAGAAACAGGAAGAGATAGAATTTGAGCTAAGAAAAAAAGAGTTCCTGTACAATGTAGAAGGAATCGTTAGGTACCTTGAGGGGACACAACAAAAAAATGGAAGGAAGCACTTGTTGCTTTTAGTGACATCAAAAGTCTGGACATTTGTGGAAATAAAAAAAATAATTTATTCCGTGCAAAATAAATACGCAGATATTAGTATATATATAGAAAAGAATACTGTAGATAAAAATGGGATATCGGAGTTTTTCTTTGAAGAGTATGGATTGAAAATATCTTTTTTGGATGAATTAGACATACTGATGCAAGATAGATACGATACGGTATTGTGTCTTTTAGAAACATGGAACGGAAGTTTAAAAAGAATTAGATGTCAAAATGCATATGCAGTGTGTGAATCAGAAGAAACGCTCGGAAGAATCAGGAAAAAAATACATATCAATTCTATGGGAGAGATAATGAAGATTTGTAAGGAAGAAAAAGGGGAATGGTATAGTGGATTTGTATATGCCTGTAACGGGAAACAGATGGATTACAAGGATGCATTGGGACGGTTATATGGGTCTAAAAGTGCACAAATCCAAGATGAGAACAATGTCGAAAAAGGAATATCTGTCGTTGCTATTTATGGCATAGAATGATACAATGGAACAGTATAAGTATCTGAATTGGGAGGTGTGAATTTTGATATATGTAAAAGCGCAAGACTTAAAAGTGGGTATGCGATTGGCGCGCCCGATCTATAATAAGCGTGGTATTTTGTTATATGGGCGCAATGATAAGATTACAAAGCAGGGTATTGAAAGTGTTAAGAATTTTGGCCTGATTGGATTATATGTGTTAGAGCCGGCTGAGCCGTTGCCACCGATGAGTGAGGAAGAGATAGAATTTGAGCGTTTTCAAACGATGGCGGTTTTTAGTATACGTGAGGATTTAGACCTTATTATGAATAATAAGGAGCCGAAGAATCTTATGAAGCAGACGGATGAGCTTGTTCGAATGTTTGGAAAGCTTTATCATAGAATCAATTTTAATCAAAACCTTAGAAGTCCGGAAGACTATGTGTACAAGCATGCTTTGAATGTTGCGATTCTTGCGGCAATGATTTCGCATCGAGCAGGTTTTGGTATTATGGAGCAGACGGAGGTTGTTGTGGCTGCATTGCTTCATGACTTAGGAAAGCTTTCATTGAAACCGGAACTTCGCGGCAAGACAGCGAATCTGACTGAAGAGGAACAGAATACAGTGGCAAAAGCGGTTATAACGGGTATTGATAAGATTTCGAATGCGTTCAATCTACCGGCAGGTGTTAAGAGTATGCTGATGCAATTGTGCCAGTTGCAATATCTGCCTAAGAATGCGCCTGCGAACATTTCTGATGCTGTGAAGGTGCTGATGGTTGCGAATGCATACGACGAATATACAGCCATGAGAATCGATGAAGATCCGCATACAGAAATCCAAGCGATTCGTATGTTGCAAGATTATCCGGAAATGTATGCTCCTGAGATGGTGAAACATTTGCTTGACAGTATCAAAGTACTGTATCCGGGTGTATGTGTGGAACTTACCAATTCTGAAAAAGGATTGGTTCTAAGAGAGAATGAGAAAGATGTTCTAAGACCAATGGTTTTAGGTTTTGGTCAGAACCAGATTTATGATTTGGGATTAGACAGTGTGTTCAAATCAGTTCAGATTAGAGATATCATGAAAACGATGGATAATCGAATAAAAGTAGATCCGGAGACTTTGAAGGAATATATGTAGAATGCACAAGAACGTACGAAGGAGAGGCAATGTATGCAGAATAACGCATTTTATGAAAATGTAGATTACTTATATCAGGTTCAGACGGATTTAGAAGCAGTCGAGCAGTTAAAGAAAGAACTGGTTGAGTACAAGAATCAAGAAAAGAATCTGAAAAAAGCAATTACGGCAGAAGAAAAATCAATACAGGATGAGATTGCGACGACGATTCGAAAAAGAAAAAATGAGATCGAAAAGGTATATGATAATCAGATAGAAGATAACAAGAGCAAAAGCCGCAAGATGAAAGTGAAGCGCGACAAAGCAAAATCGAAGCGTGTGGATGAGAGAGTTTCTGAGGAAACGGCTGATTTGGTAGAGGAGAACAGACAATTGCAGGTAGAGATGAAGACACTGTTCAAGGCGAATCGTGTTCCTGCATTTTGTAGAAGTGATGCATTTTACTCGTTGTTTATGCCAAAACGTATTCTTGAGATATTGTTGTTTTTAGTTGTTTTTGTTCTGATGTTTGTTGGAGTGCCGGCGCTTATGTACTGGCTGTCAGCAAGTATATTTTTTAAGGGAAGCAAATTTGTCACGTTGTTATGCGTGCTAACTGTATCTACTACCGTGTTTGTCTTGGCATTTGTGTATGTGTTAATCCTGAATGGCGTGAAATTAAAACATTATGAAACTTTGCGCGAAGGAAGAGTGATAAAAGATAAAATAGCCGCTAACAAAAGGCAGATGCGTGCAATCCGGAACAAGATCAACAAGGATAAGGATGATAGCCAGTACGGATTAGACAAATATGACGATAAGCTTGCGGAATTAGATGAGCAATTAAGAGATATCAGCAATGAAAAACAGGAAGCAATGACTGTATTTGAAAATGAGACAAAGCAAGTGCTGACAGAAGAGGTGAATGATAGACGCTTGGCAAAGCTTGAGCGCATGAAAGATGACATTGAGCAATTAGAAGAGGATATGACTGTTTTAGAAGAGGATATCAAAGCTTCCACGATTGCGCTTGCTAATAACTACGGAGCTATTCTGGGTAAAGATTTCTGTACGCCGGCGAAGGTGGCAGACTTGATATCCTTAATGGAAGACGGAACGGCTGAGACAGTTTCTGAAGCAATTGCAGCTTATAAAGGTTCCGGTAGATAGTCAGATTGCCTCAAAGCAAAATGTTTGATTGTTTCCGATGTAAGAGTTTGCAATTGCATTACTGATGCAATTGGCTAATGCCATGACAGTGTATAGTCTGGTACTTTGTAATAGAATAGAACTTGGGAAACCGGCAACGTTTACAATGCCTGTGATAGAGATATTTCCTATCGCAGGCAATTTTTTATTGACGCCTTTTCCGGGATGGAGCGGAGCATGGCTTAATGTTACAAAGCCGATATGGTCACTGACACCTAAAGAAGCATCTATAGCTATGATAAAAGGATTTTTGTGCCTGGCCTGGATGTTTTCGATTGTATCTTCGAGATTAAGAGCATGTATAGGTGCTTCTAATGTTCCGTATACAGAAAGTGCCGGGAGCATATCTTTTAGATGTTCGCCGACTAAGGGCCCGAGACAGTCACCGGTTGCACGGTCTGTGCCAATGCATAAGATGACAATATCTTGTTTGGAAAGTCTTTTGATTTTCAAAGTATCATTTATTTGATTGCTCAATTGGGCACTTGCCTTTTCGTCAAATGCATTGAAGTAATAGTTGGTCATAATAAAAACCTCCACCTTCTAGTTATTCTATGTGAAGTATTGACTGAGTGAGCCTGTTTTAGACAAAAAAGTTATGTCAAAAAATATATATTAATGGGGAAAATATCCGTATATTGCGAACATTTCAAAAAAGAGTGTACATGTTTAGACATGATAAGCAATTCTCACGTGATAATTTAGATAAAAGATATTAATTGCAAGATGATGCGGAATAAATGATAAACGTGAGAAAGGAATGAGCGGTATGGTAGAGGTTGTGTACGATGCAATGAAGGAGACAGAGGAAAATGTTTTTGAAGGAGTGAATCTGCCTAAGAATATAAGGCAGATTGGAGCACCATCAGGAAATAAGCGGATTTATATTGAAGATTATGTCATGACATATCTGAACCAGTTGGCAAATCCGAATTCTATATATGCGAGAGGTGCAATTCTTTTGGGAGAAACGCAACGGGGAGAGAAGGGAGATGTTTTATTCATTAGTGGTGCGTTACCTGCACAAAATCTTGAGCTGGATTTGGAGTCAACAACATTTGATGGAGATACGTGGAGTGCAATATATCAGGAAGTGAAGACCTATTTTCCGGAATTAGAGGTTGTGGGTTGGTTTTTATCCAGGATGGGTTTCTCAACAATGGTTAATGATATGATTGTTCAGTTGCATGTTGATAATTTTCCGGGAGATAACAAGGTTTTATATGTTATGGATGCCTTAGAGGGAGAAGAGGCTTTCTATATGACGGAAAAAGATTATCTGAGAAGACAAAGTGGTTATTATGTGTATTATGCAAGAAATGAAGCGATGCAAAACTATATGGTAGAGAAGAGAGTTGTGGGAGAAAGAAGTGAAAAAAGTGAGGTTGAACAAAAAGATGAAGAAGTGCTACGTAATTACAGAAGAATAATGGGAGAGAAAAAACGCTATGGAAAAACGGAAAGAATGGGAAGATTTGCTTATGGAATGATGAGCGGATTGACTGTAGCTGTGCTTGCACTGGGTATAGGTGTATTTAGTAATTATAAAATGCTGGAAAAATTGGAGATGAAACTGATGGCATCAGGTATTGTTACAACCGAGGAAACGTATGGAGCATATGAAGTAAAGATACGCAAAGGAAATGAAGCAACCGGACAAGATGGAGAAGAAAAGAAAGAGGCAACGATGTCCGCTGTAAAAAAAGGCGCGATTGATTTGCCGAATTATTATATTGTGCAAAGCGGAGATACGTTATCTTCTATTAGTTTCAAAATGTATAATTCTGTCGGTTATGTTGCTGAGTTAATGGAGGCAAATGGCTTTGGTGAGGCAGATGAAATAAGAGAAGGAGACAGAATTGTAATACCGACAGTAAATTAGGGTAGTAGGTTTTTGAAAAATATTGTATAATAGGAAAAAATACCAGTTGGAAAAGGTTCATATTATGAGAAAGTTTACGATGATAAAAGGCGTGGAGGAAACTGCGCAAGTTGAAAAAGCTACTTTAATGGAACAATGGAAAAAGAATCGATTGGCAATTGCAAGAGGTGTGGTTGCCGTTTTTGTGCTTGTATTGGTTGTGTTGGTGATAAGAGCATTTATTTCTCTTGGCACATACAATTCATATGAAGTTGTTGAGGAGACGGGTGTACAGAATTCTTCAATGATCGATTACATTAACTATAAGGATTCTTTGTTGAAATATAGCAAAGATGGTGCGACATATGTGAATGAAAAGGGAGAAGCTGTTTGGAATGAAACTTTTGCGATGAAAATGCCAAAAGCAGACGCATGCGGAGAATATATTGCAATTGCCGATTTGAACGGAAACGATGTATATGTTTTTAATGCAGAAGGAAAAGTGAGTTCTACAACGCTTCCGCATAAGGTGTGTGATATTGCGGTAGCAAGCCAGGGAACGTTTGCTGTTATTTTAGAAAGTGAAAAAGAGAATTTTATTAATTTGTATGATAAGAATGGCGATCCGATATCGGAGATTCAGACGACGATTGATAAAAGTGGGTATCCGATGGACATCGACTTGTCAGATGATGGTGAAAAATTATTCTCTTCTTATTTATATCTAGATGGAGTTGCGGTGAAAAACGGACTGGCGGCATACAATTTTGGTCCGGTTGGTCAAAGTGAGAATGCTGATCGAATGATGGGCGGATATCAATTAGAAGGAACAATTGTTCCGAAGGTTGAGTTTTTGGACAACAATACAATTTGTGCGTTTGGTGATAATCAGTTCATTATCTATGCTATGCGACAAAAACCAAGCGAAAAAGCTAAGATTGTATTAGAGAAGGAAGTACGAAGTGTAATCTATAACGAAGAATGTATTGGTGTTGTGGTTCCGAATGATAACGAGAAAAGTGAGGCACCGTATTGTTTGGAATTGTACAATACAAACGGAAGAAGGATTATGTCGAAAGAGATAGATTTTGACTATGAAAAGATACGCTTGATTAATGATGAGATTATTTTTACCGGCGGAACAGAGAGCAGAATCTACACGATCAGCGGCAAGTTGAAGTTTGCACATGTCTTTTCGAAGAATGTGGTCGATTTGATTCCGACTGGATTTAGCAGAAGATACATTGCGTTGTATGATAGTGGCTCAGAAGTGATTAAGCTTACGCATGGTAAAAAGAAGGATTAGATATGGATTGGATTTGCATTGTGATTGGAATAGCTTTTTTAATATGTGTTGTGATTGGATGGGCAAGAGGATTTTTGAAAGTTTTATTGTCTGTTGCAGGCTTGATCGTAAGTATTATGTTAGCATTGTACGTTGCACCGCGTGTCAGTGGATATGTGCAAGAGCATACTAAGCTTGATGAAGTAATCGCATCATATATATCAGAAGAGTTAGGATTTGATGATAAAATGAAAGAGACCACGAAAGCGCAAGAGATAGAAGTGATTCGTGAGTTGGCTATTCCGGAGACACTCAAATCTAATATGTTGGATAATAATAATTCAGAAATGTATTCGGCACTACAGGCGACGGGTGTCTATGAATATATTGCAAAATCTATAGCAGTTGTAATAATAAATGCAGTTGTGTTTTTGTCACTGCTTGTTATTGCGCGCGTTTTCTTTGCGACGTTAGGAAAGGTTGCTGACGGCTTAACGAAATTACCGATTGTCCGTTCTCTGGACAAAGTTGGTGGTGGAGTACTTGGCATGATTCAGGGACTAATTCTAATCTGGATTCTATTTTTGCTACTTTCTGTCACTAGTGCATCTTCCATTAGTTATGAAATGATAGCATCTATTCGTCAAATTCCACTCTTGAAATTGTTGTACGACAACAATTTAATACTAGATATTGTGGGTGATTTGACTCGCGTTTTGTTCCTCTAAAAATGTAGAAATTTTTTTGGAAAAAGGTGTTGACAATGAAAATACCATGTGATAATATTATCACTGTTGCGGCGCTAAATTCGAGCAAAACGCAACGAGAACAATGAAAACTGAATGAAGATTAAACAACAAAACAACCCTGAAAATTCTAAAAGATTTTCAAGAGAACGTTTATAGCAGTGAGTACTAAAACTCAACCAACAAGTTGGTTTCGTTAAGTAC
>SVEJ01000057.1 GCA_015057435.1 Lachnospiraceae bacterium | reverse complement strand
ATTAAGCAAAAACTAGGATGGATGAGCCCAGTTGAATACAGACTCAAGCTCCTAGCTGCATAAAAAATGCGTAACAGACGTTAAATCTGTTACGCAATAAAAGTCTAACTTTTTGGGGTCACATCACAAATGCATAGCCTCTTTTTGTAACATCACTAAATCATAAAATTCACACGCTTGTTATCAATCATTGTAGGACCAAGATATGGTTCCTTAGCTCCGATATTTTTTGTGTTCTCATCGTAAACCATATCGATACTTCCGATAAACTCTCCTACCTTGATGGATTCTTTTTTCTCCAAATCGTCATTCTTTTCGGCCGCATCATCTCTCATCTTATTCAACAAAGACAAGGATTCCTCTGATATCGACACCTTTGCCACTTCTTCCGTTTCCGCTGATTCTTCCGTCGGGTTCACTGTCACATCCTTTGACTCGTCTGCAGCTGATACAGTCATATTTTTCATATTTTCCTGATATTGACCATACATCGAATCACTATCTAATACAGCCGCTTCATTAATTCTCATGATACTCAAACTCCTTTCTTTTCCATGAAAATATTACAATCCCCAAAGTCCTTATCGGAACGAAATAATTTGAACTTAACACCAAAAATAATTTTTATAAAAATTTTTTAGCAAAATAACACTTTTTACATCTTTGTAGTCCACTTTGAACAATCCCAGACAGCTCCTACAATATCCTGATAGAACTCCGGTTCGTGGCAAATCAACAAAATTGTACCGCGATACTCCTTAAGCGCACGTTTTAATTCATCCTTTGCGTCTACATCCAAATGATTGGTTGGCTCATCCAACAACAACACGTTTGTTTCGCGATTAATCAGTTTACATAATCTAACCTTCGCTTGTTCACCACCGCTAAGCACCCTGAACTGACTCTCAATATGTTTCGTAGTAAGACCACACTTAGCTAGTGCTGAACGCACTTCATACTGCGTAAATGCAGGGAATTCCTCCCAGATTTCCTGAATTGTGCTATTACGATTTTCACCTTTGACTTCCTGCTCAAAGTAACCAATCTCTAAGTTTTCTCCCAATTCCACACTGCCTTCTAATGCCGGAATCAAGCCTAAGATACTCTTAAGTAATGTAGTTTTACCAATTCCGTTGGCTCCCACAATGGCAATTTTCTGTCCTCGCTCTAAGGAAATATTAAGTGGCTTGGAAAGTGGTTCTCCATAGCCAATCACCAAATCCTTTGTCTCAAATATGTACTTGCCGGGTGTTCTTCCTACCTTAAAATTAAACTGTGGCTTTGGTCTCTCTGCTGCTAATTCAATCACATCCATCTTATCTAACTTCTTCTGACGTGACATTGCCATATTTCTTGTAGCTACTCTTGCCTTATTGCGGGCAACAAAGTCTTTTAACTCGTTAATCTCTTGTTGTTGCTTGCGGTATGCAGCTTCTAACTGGGATTTCTTAACCTCGTAAACCTCTTGGAACTTACTATAATCTCCCACATAGCGGTCAAGATGTTGGTTTTCCATGTGATAAATGATATTGATAACCTCATTTAGAAATGGAATATCATGGGAAATCAGAATAAATGCATTCTCATATTCCTGCAAATAACGCTTTAACCAAGTAATATGTTCTGCATCTAAATAGTTGGTCGGTTCGTCCAGCAAGAGAATATCCGGCTTTTCCAATAAAAGCTTTGCAAGTAAAACCTTCATACGGTTACCACCGCTTAAGTCCATAACATCTTTATCCAACCCAAGCTCTAACAAGCCAAAAGCTCTTGCCACTTCCTCTACCTTGGCATCTATCATATAGAAATCATGTAACGTCAGGTTATCCTGAATGACTGCAAGCTCCTCCATCATAGCATCCATATCTTCCGAATTTGCCTCACCTAATGCATCACAGATTTCATTCATTCGCTCTTCCTGTTCAAAAAGCCAACCAAAAGCAGACTTTAACACAGACTCTACTGTCATACCTTTTTCCAAGGTAGAATGCTGGTCAAGATATCCCACTCGGACGTTTTTTGACCATTCGACCTTACCTTCATCCGGCATCAGCTTTCCTGTCACGATATTCATAAATGTGGACTTTCCCTCACCATTAGCACCGATTAATCCGATATGTTCTCCTTTTAACAGTCGGAAAGACACATCCTCAAAAATTGCACGGTCGCCAAAACCGTGCGTCAAATGTTCAACATTCAAAATACTCATATCTCTTGCCTCTTTCAATCTTTCATTTGTTTTATATCAATTCTGTACAATTTCTCAAAAAATGTTCGATCTCATCCCAAGCCATCTTTGACTCCGGATACATACCCATTCCTTTTTGGAAGATGTGGAACATACCTGGATAAATATGCATATGAATCTTAACTCCCACTGCTTTTGCTTTTTCTGCAACTGTAGTGGTATCCGAAAGGAGCATCTCACACGCTCCCACCTGCATCAGCATTGGCGGAAATCCTTCATATTCTCCAAACACAGGTGAGATGTATGGGTTCTTCGGACTGTCATTTCGATAATATTCATTTTGAAACACCACACTGTCCCTAGTTCCTCCAAACACCGGATCAATATCAAAGTTCTTCTCGTAGGACTCACCGGAACATGTTAAATCTGTCCATGCAGACATCGTAATGATGCTTTTTGGCATCGGCATATTATGATCTCGTAAACAAAGACACAATGCAAGACCAAGTCCGCCTCCCGCAGAATCGCCTGCGACAACAATGTCAGTACCTTCATATCCCTGTTCCAATATCCACTGATACGCTTCTAAGGCGTCCTCTAAAGCGGCCGGATAAGGATGCGCCGGTGCCACACGGTAATCAATGGTTAACACATCCATTCCACCGCTGACATCCCTATACCGCACTGCCATATCACGATAAGAATTATTCATATCCAGATAATAACCGCCACCATGAAGCTGAAGAATGATACCTTTTCCGTTCGGAACATATGTCAATTCTTCTTCAACCGCTATGTTTCCTTTTTCTTCTCTCAACAGCTCCATATGAAAGTTATCCATCTCTATTCCAATTAACTGCAAACGTTCCGGACATTTCCAATCCCTTGCAAAGAATTTTTCTCTTAATTCATTTTTCGAACCTTGTTCTGCCACAGGCGAAAGCTGATTGGCAAGCGCTACCATTTTCCTCGCCACGCGACCACGAACACTGACCTTGTTTTCCATATCATATCTTCCTTACACATGAAACCTTCGTTTCAATTCACGTTTTAATTCTCTGTCTCCGAATATAATCGTTCCAAGCAGATAGATGCCTGTCACACCGGCACACGTCACCGGTAATACAATATTCGTAATATACCCCACAAAATACAAACTTATGATTCCCACACTGCAAAGAGCGATCAATAGCAACAATAGTGTATAACTATACCAATGTTGACGATTCAGCATCATAAGAAAAAACACAATCGCATCACCGAATAAAATCACACCCGGTATTGCATATTTCAAAGACCAATTATGCATACCTGTAAAATAGTCAATCCCGAACAACAACAGCATTGTGAAAATCAACTGCAGTCCCACCTTTGCCGCATATCCTGCATCGTGATTAATCCAATACACCATCGAAAGATATGTGTATATCATAGCAACAATACAGATACCCGACCACCAAAAATATGGCGTAGTGAAATGATTGATAACTACAAGGCCGATTCCCGTCAAAATGAACAGGAATAAAATCAAACGCATAACAAAATGAAGGCGTCTGGTACGTTTTCTCACATCCGGATAAGGAGAGTTTACAGGCATACGTGTATCAAGTACCTGCTGTTCTTCCTCACTCATTTCATCTAACACGCTATGACAAAGCGGACACACTTCTGTGTCGTCATATACAATTACATTACAATGTCTACATTTATTCATACATTACCCCATTACTTTCTATTGAAACTGTTACGTCATCCTCGGCAAGTTTTTGGAAAAAGCCGCGTTGAATCGCTGTATCCATTAACACCGAACTAAATGTAAATGTAAGCACACCGTTATAAGAACAAACAGTACCTTTCATATTCTGTCCCTTCGACATAGATAAAATTGCAGTAAAATTATCTACATACTGCTGATACGGTTCCTTCAATTCAATATTCCCAATGTTGGTAACAGTGGCGGATGTTGCCTTTGCCGACATACCATACACTTGTTTTAGCACAAAATTCTTAAGTACTAACGGAACCGCCCGAAGGATCCATTTCTTTTCATTCGATACGTTATAAGACATGATATTATCCAAATTCTCCGGCGTGACCTGCTCCTTCAAATCCTTCGCTACAATCTCCAAAACTTCTGCAAAGGTATAGTCATCTCTTTGTGGATCAAAGGTTGCAAACACCATAGCAAAGAAATTCTTCATTGTATGAGAATTATAATAAGGTCTAAGGTTGACCGGTACACAACATCGAATCGGATATTTGCCCGGTTGGCATTTCAAGTAATTCTTATAGATTGCATACACGAAAGAGCCAACCAAATACTGATTAATCGTAACGCCGTAAGATTTACTTGCACGTTTTAACTGATCGACAGGTAAGTAACCATGCATAACTCCCATTTCTCCCTTCGGCACGCGTTCTCCCGTAAGGGTAAGCGCTCGTTCTGACTTATATACCTTCGGATGACCTTTCTTAAAATTCTTCACATAGCTGTCTTCCTTATCCAGGAAAATACCTGAGGATATCTTATCTTTATCATGCTCCAAAATCTCCGGATAGCGGAGACGAAGATACTGATACACCAATTCTTTCAAGAAAATAAGACCTCCTGCACCATCCGTGAGCGCATGAAATACCTCTAAGTTAATTCTACACTTATGATAGGTTACACGAAACATATAGTGATGGTTTCTACTCTTATCAATATATGCGCCCGGATGAGAATATTCTTCTCTCACAATCGGAGCCGGATTCATATTCTCCTCAAAATAGTACCAGAAAAAACCCATACGTAATCGCATACGAAAAATCGAAAATTGCGGCAAGATACGATTCAACGCTTCCTGTAGCAAGACACGATCAATCTCCTCTGTAAGGTTCACTGAAATACGATACACGTTCGTCATATCCTCATTGGCAATTACCGGAAACAGATTGGCGGTGTTATCAAGCTTATCCCATGCAAGTTGTTTCTTTCTCGGAACCTTTTTTTCTTTCATCTTTTGTTCTGCCTGATCTATATTCATTTTTAGTGTTGCATCCTTTTTTTCTTTTTTCATGTCATTGTCCTTATATTTTCATATTACATTATATTCACGTATGTTCTTTTCTCCAACATCATATCCAATCATGACGCTTGCAACGAACGCAAGCTTTAACTTTATTTTAGTCGTATTTTTATTTCTGTCAATTTTATAATGTCTTCTTTTTTGATAAATCAATATATATTATATAAAATCTTAACTCTATTTAACAAAAAGCGGAAGCATTATTCATACTTCCGCCAAAACCATTACTTATCACTTACTCCACAACCAATTCTCTTACTTCCACCTTCTTAATCTTTCTTGCTGCAATAAATGCAAATACCATACAGCTCACACTGACAATAAGAACCGGCACAAGTACAGATTCAACCGTGAAGGTTAACACAAGCTTAGATACTCCCGCAAAACGCATCACCAAACCAATCGCTTTCGTAGATGCCAATATACTTAACAGAATTCCAAATCCGGCTCCTATCAAAGCCACCAGGAAAAAGCGCATTGCAAACTGCATACGAAGCTTCCCAGAAGTGAATCCAATGGCCTTATAGATTCCAATATCGGTGCGTTCCTGCAAAAAGACTTTTGCACATACCATACGAACTGCTACTGCCACAAAAATTAAAGAAAATACATCAATAATTATCTGTAACAATGTAACAATACCACTATACATACTTGTAATCGGATTATTCTCTTCCGTATATACTTGAACCTCCAGATCATCTCCATATTCTTCTTGAAGCATCTTTTCAATCGCGTCTAATTGTGTCTTATCTTCTAACACATAATATCTGTAATAAAATGTAATCTCTTCACCTCTTAAACGTTCTTTTCCCTTCTTGTTCATGGCAAATGCCATACCAACATCCGACATTGTCTGGTGAATGCCGGAAATAATATATGACGCATCCTTATCATATTCCGACACAGTTACTTCATCACCCATTTTAAGATTCAATGACTCTGCCACAAATTCTGTGATAAGAATCTCATTGTCATATAATGGCAATCTTCCATCTAGCAATCCAGGAATCGTTTCCGGATATTCATATACTTCACACGCCAAATTCTCACCATTTAAAGACATATATCCATTTGTCACAGAATTCACATCTGTACACTTCGAATATGCTTCAATCTGTTCATCCACCTGTTCCCACTTCTTTGCCATATCCTCTGTTTTGGCCTGCACTTGTATATCGTATGCAACCAGTCCCATCATAGAATAAGCATCATCCACAAACAACAAATCACCTAACAAGCTCACGGATATCATAAAGAATGTAAGAATTGCCACAATTAATACAACTCCTACATATCGTTTCTTACCTGAAGCCACCTGACGAAATGCAAGGCTTATGGCCAATACTTTCTTTGCAATAGGAAGCTGCAACAAATGGTCAAAGTATATCTGCTCTCTTCCACCTAAGATAGCACGCACCGGCGAAATACTAACCACCTTCGTCGTGCTAATATGAATTAGTATAAATGATACCAAAACAATTCCAAATATTAACAGCACACTAGTAGCATTTATAACCTCTGAAGCCGGAAGTGTACCCACCATTGCCTGACAAGCTGTACCCACCATTTTCTTTAACGGTATCGCTAACACACAACCAAGTAAAATACCAATCAACTCTGCCAACCCATATTGCCATAAGAATAACTGTCTTAGTTTTTCCTTCGTAAATCCTTGTGATTTTAATACGCCTAACGCCACATAATCAATCTCGATTTCTGTACTAATACTATGGCCCATCACAATTAGCACAATCACAAACAAAAAGATTGCAAATACTAGAACAATATTCAAAATCATATCCGGCACCAGCATACTATAATTCTTACTTTGATCAAGGGTTAAAGCCGCAAGACTCGTTGCAATGATATTAGTTTCCAAATTCAACTCGCGTTGAAATTGTGCAGGAGATAACTCACTGTCCGGACTTTGATGTATATTCATGATAGTCATATCAAAACTAATATCTTCTGTCTGTATCCCATGACACTCCTTAGATATTGCATCGTAGTCCTCTTTACTGATAAACATCTGTTTAAAACCAATCATTGCTGCACCTATTACCGGCTCCTGCACAAAACCTTTGATTGTAAACTCCTTTTCCATTCCTTTGATGAACGCTATATTAATCGTATCTCCTATGTCACAAGATAACTTGCCTCTAGAGCCAAGTGGAAGATAGACTTCTCCTTGCTCTAACTTCGGTATCTCTTCCACAAAGCCATCAAAATTCTCATTATACAATTCTATTCCCTCATGCATTTCCAAAAGGAATCCAATATTGGGGTCCTTCGTCTCACCGACTGTAAGCCCTTCATAAAGAATTGCATCATAATAGACAACTCGTTCCACCAAACTGCTCTCTTCTACTTTCTTTTTCAGTTCATCTGTCATTTTCCTCTTCTTGACAGGGGCAAAAATATCACCACAATCCGCTATCTCAATCGCACGGTCAAATCCCACTTGATAATTTTTCTTTACACCAAGAATAGTCACAATCGATGCCACAACAATTGTCATCAAAATAACAATACTAATAAAGGAACTCTTTTTCTTTCGAATATTTGCTTTGACAAGTGTGAAAATCTCCATAGCCCACACCTACCATTCCATCGAGTTCAGCCAAGCATTCACCTGTGCTTCGCGACTCTTCTCATCATCCGGATTATATGGTGGCAAGGATAATTCCCCAATGATATTACCATCAGCAATGTATAGTAATCTACTGGCACGAAGTGCTGCCTTCATATCATGGGTAACCATCAGGATGCTCTGTCCTGACTGATTAAGATCAGTTAATAAATTCAACACTTCTTTTGTATTCTTACGATTCAACGCACCGGTTGGCTCATCCGCAAACAAAAGCTTCGGATTGTTAATCACTGCTCTTGCGATGGCACATCTTTGCTGCTCTCCACCGGAAACTTGCGATGGTAAATGGGTCTTAATATGAGAGATTCCCATTTGCTCCAAAAGCTCCTCTACACGCTCCTTTACTTCTGCTGCTGTTTTATTCTTATTGAGATAACCAGACACTGCCACATTTTCAAACATGGTAAGATTGCTTACCAAATGCATCTGTTGGAAGATAAAACCAAAATCTGTATGGCGAAGCTTTGCCAATCTTTTCTCCTTCATTGTTACAATATCTTCACCACCATAGGTTACGCTTCCTGCAGTTGCTCTATCCATACCGCTTAGAGAATACAACAAAGTGGATTTACCGGAGCCGGATGCTCCCATAATCACTGTAAAATCTCCCTCGTATAAGTCGAGATCCACATGCGTCAACACATGAACCTGACCACCATTATGTGCAAAACTTTTGCTTAGTCCCTTTGCGGACAAAATCGTATCTTTCATATCTGCTTATCCTTTCTCTTTTCTTTAAAATAGCCAGTAGCCAACGCAATATTATTTGCTACGTTAGTTTCATTCTAATCGAAAAGTTATTAAGAACTCCTTAAGAAGTTAATTTTATTATCATAAAGACTATTTGTTCACAGTAATTTCACAGTAATTAAATTGACTCCACATCTTACATTCTGTACAATCTCATATAATCCAATTTAATATACTTAACCTGGCAGCCGAGGGGTGTTTGTGCCATTCCGTTCTAGTCTTGGGAAAGGAGTGGTGCCTTATGAGTACATACGAGGAATTAATGGTTATTTTAACCATTGGCTTGTTAATTGTTAGCATTATAAGTGTGAAAAATAAGAAATAGCGCCCCTGCTCTGGTAAAGTAAGGCGCTATTCTTAGTGTTATATTTACCGAACGGATAGGCTTAATCTATCGCTCGGCTGTCTTGTTAAGTATATTATAACAGATTACAAATTGATGTCAATTTTGAAATTCTAAAAATCAAACAAGTTCACACTTTCTTATCCTTCTCTTACAAGAAGAGGTAGACTCAAGGTTACCTCCAACCCATCATCATGATTATACAGCGACACACTTCCCTGCATCTGCTCCATAATATATTTCACAATGTATAAGCCAAGACCGGAACCCTGTTCGTCGCCACAATTCTTACCTCGATAGAATTTATCAAATATAAATGGTACATCCTCATCCAAAATTCCATTCCCATGATCACGCACGCAAATTACAGCCTGACCGTCTTGCTGTGTCAGCGTTATATCAATCTCGCTCTTTGCATACTTTCTCGCATTGTTAATGAGATTTTCTAACACCTGCGTCAAACGGTTTGCATCTGCCATAACGAATACTGCACCCTCTGAGTTTGTATACTGAACATCCCGCTGCTTTGCTGTCAATTCCTCCACCACATCATCAATAAGACTAGACAATTCAATCTCTTCCGGATTCATTTTCAGTTTATCCAAGTCAGACAAAGAATGTAAGAACAAGTCATTGGTAAGCTTCGACACCTCATCGCATTTCTTCATCATAACATTTAGATACTTAGCACGCTTTTCCGGTGATGTATCCATATTGGCTTCTAGTCCTTCTGCATAAGCCCGAATCGACGCAATCGGCGTCTTAATATCATGAGAAAGGGTAGCAATAACCGTCTTGTTATTCTCAATTGCTTCCTTCTCACAGGAACGCGCCTTGGTAATCTCTCTTCGCATGCTATCAAATGCCCACGTAAATGCACCAAAATAATTCGAACGCTCATAATCAAGTGGCACCTCAAAGTTTCCTTGAGCAATCTTCCCTGCAAAATCCTTCATTTTATCAAAGGGACGAAGAATCGCCACATACACGTATGTGAAGACTACCACAACAAAAGCAATGGCAATACCGGCTATTACAAAAAGTTGCGTACCTTTATCTTCCACCACTTCTTCCTTTCGAAGTTCTTGCTGCATATTTGCAATCTTTTCCGACATCGCGGTAAGGTCTCCTTGCTTCGCAAGTTGTTCGATTTCATTTAATGCCACTATCTGCTGCGCATTCTCATCTTCCACGCGAACCGGCCGGTTTGTAACATAAAAGAATCCTGTCACTAACAATATAAGAACAGAAAATGCAATTGTAATCCCAATTATCCTTTTCTTCATCGTACTCACTCCTGTACCTCCAACATATATCCCACCTTATACACCGTCTTGATATACGTAGGATTTGCCGGATCATCCTCAAGCTTTTCTCGTAGCCACCTGATATGTACCGTTAGCGTAGACGGCTCCACCATAGAAAATGCACCCCAGACCTCTGCAATCAATTTATCTTTGGCAAGTGCCACATTCGGATGTTCACAAAGGTATGCTAACAGGTCAAATTCCCGCAGGGAAAGTGCCACTGTTTCTCCATTCTTTGTCACACTGCGTGAGGTGATATTCACGGATACCCCTCCGAAGGTTACAATCTTCTCCTGCTCTGAAAAACCATAGGTGCGACGCATCAACGCATTTACTCTGGACAATAGTTCCTTCATGGAATATGGTTTTGGCAAATAGTCATCGCCACCAATATCAAGACCTGTCACACGGTCATCCTCACTGGTTCTGGCACTGGCAAAAATTACCGGAACCGTAGAAACCCTTCTTAATTCCTTACATACTTCGAATCCTGTTCCATCCGGCAAGTTAATATCAAGCAATATCAAATGATAGGTATTTTCTTCTAACAGCGAAAATGCCTGCTCTGTAGTTCCCGCGTGGGTTACCCGGTATCCATACCCTTCTAACATCTCGCATATAATAAAGGATAAATCCTCGTCATCATCAATAATTAAAATATGTTTATCCTGCATGTGTTCACCCCTATTTTCATCCTACAAATCAATTTTCCAGATACAACATAAATTCCATCTCGCCACTATCTTCATGACGCTTGACATAGATACCACCACCTAGCTTTTTCGCCATTTCCTTCGCCACAAAAAGTCCGATGCCACTACCTTCTGCATTTCCCACGTTAGAACCACGCCAGAAGCTTTTGAATATAAATGGTATCTCACTTTCTAAAAGGAGTTGTCCCTTGTTTTTCACCGAAAAATAGTATCCATCCTCCTGCTTATCCAAAGAGACAATAATTCCTGTTCCATCTCCGTATTTGATGGCATTTTCGATAAATTGTGAAAGGATTTTGAACAAACCATCCTGATCACTATTCACCATCGGATTCCCCTCGCATTGTACCTGAAATGGAATCTGTTTTGCTTTCAATCGATTCGCAAATCCGTCTTTTATCTGCTCCGCCAACTCCTTCATGTAAAACACTTGTTGGTTTGGTTCGAAATCACATAAAGAGGTAGATGTTGTTGTAATCATTTCTGATATCAACGCTTCAATTTCCATGGCATTCTTTTCAATCTTACCTGCAATCTCTGCATCCTTAGGATTCACTACACCGGACTCCTGATATAATCCTGTCTCAATCGCATTGGCATATAGTTTAATATTTGCCACAGGCGTTTTCACTCCGTGTGCAATAGAAGTAATCAACGTTTGTCTTTCATATTCTAGCTTTTGCAACCGTTTTCTGTCAGAACTTAATTTGTCTGCAAGCATATTCATGCCCCAGACAAATTTCCCAAAATAACGATTCTTCGTTTCCGGAAGCTTCTCCTCCGTTATTCCTTTGGAAAGCGTTTCGGGATATGTAACTAATCTTTGAAACGGATTTAATATCTTCCATTCTATATACCAGAAGATACCAATTGCAGCAAGGAATCCCGCTACCAATACAACGTTCAGCAGCAACCGATTCTTCCATACAAAATCATCCGCATATCGATATTCCACAAATCCCAAAAGCGTTCCGTCTTCTCCATACAAATTCCAAATATAACTTTCGCGATTCATTTCCATCACAGCTACCGATTGTGTCTGTGTTTCCTGTAT
>SVEJ01000056.1 GCA_015057435.1 Lachnospiraceae bacterium | reverse complement strand
ATTAAGCAAAAACTAGGATGGATGAGCCCAGTTGAATACAGACTCAAGCTCCTAGCTGCATAAAAAATGCGTAACAGACGTTAAATCTGTTACGCAATAAAAGTCTAACTTTTTGGGGTCACATCACTTTGTTATCTTATTGAAAGTAGTAGCTCCACGGTCGACTATTACATTATTTGTATTTTATTCGGATTTTTTCTCCGTTTCACTGGATGAATCACCTGCATGTTCCATTACAAAGCCTGCAATACCTGCAATTGCAGCAATTACACCCAGCACAATTACTACAGCATCCATATAAACCTCCTAAAGACGTATTAATCATATAACGACATTCCGTATCTAAACTTCCTATAAAACTTATATACTGCTACCACAACAAGTGATAACACCATATATAAACATAATGCCAAGCTAAATCCACCTGCCAAAACAATCATAATCCATCCTAATATATTATTCATAATTTTAAACTCCTTTTTTTCCACGCAAATAAAACACGCTCTTTTTCTAAAAGCGTATGTAGTAAAAATATCCGTTAAAATTATGCCAATCTCTTTCGACCATCCTTATTATGTATGAACCGGACCACAACAAATCGTTCCGGTACATACAGGCATTGGTAATATTCAATTATCATTTGAATAAAACGGAAAAGCACTGACAGAATTGCCAGTACAGATAAGAAAAGAAAGCCACTTCTTAAAGCAACTTCACTACACGTATCATTCAATGCACGGAAACGTAACGTGATTGTGTTACATTTCCGAACATGAAATGTGTGTAATCCTTCATTTGTCGAAATAACAGGTGCACTTACGCTACTTGCAGATTCGCAACAAACAGATGAAAAAACTCGACATTCTTCACCAAAAGCATATCCACTTGCCGATATTAGTGAAGTTATCACAAACAGATATATTATGCACTTTTCGAACATCTTCTTTTTCATCATTCCACCTATTTTTCTGTATATGTTTTGTTACATAATCCCTCTAACCGCCTCTAACATGTGACGATACAAATCCAAAAAGTCTTCTAACCCTTGTTCTATAAACTCATAACGTTCTTCTTTGCCGGCAAATTCTTGCTCTTTCGCCTTTTCAGAGAATGCCTTCGCACCAATTGTCATTGATGTTCCTTTTAGACCATGTACCGTAATAATATAGTTCTTCCAGTCCTTATTTTTCACCAACAATGGTAGCTTTTCCAGATATTCTTCTCCCTGCTCGAGATAGATTTCCAACATCTCCATATAGACATCTCGGCTTTCTGCACAAAACTGCAGACCCATCACTTCGTCAATATATGTTAATTCTTTGATCTGTTCCTCTGTCATCCCCATACACCTCTCCTCACTTATCATAAGTATTATCTAATACATATTATACACATTATTGTGATATAAATCAAACACCAACCTTTTTACAAACCTGATTAAGGCAACACGTTTCACATTTCGGAGTTGTTCTCGCCGTGCAAACTGCTCGACCGTGATATACAAGTCGATGGCAAAAATCATTTCCCTTTTCCTTCGGGATCAATTTCCATAATTCCATTTCGACTTTTTTGGGATCCTTTATCTGATTAACCAAGCCCAAACGGTTCACCAACCGAATACAATGCGTATCTGTTACAATAGCCGGTTTACCAAAAACATCACCCATAATCAGATTGGCACTCTTCCTACCAACCCCCGGTAACGCAAGCAAAGACTCAAAATCACAGGGTACTTCTCCATGATATTGTTTCATCAAAACATTCATACATGCATGAATATCCTTTGCCTTACTTTTCCCTAATCCGCAAGGCCTGACTATCTTTTCGATTTCTTCAACAGTTGCATCCGCAAGGTCAGACAGTGTCGGATATTGCTGATACAAATCCTTTACCACAATATTAACACGCTCATCCGTACACTGGGCCGCAAGACGTACACTTACAAGAAGCTTCCATGCTTCATCATATTCCAGCGAACACTGTGCAACAGGATAAGCTTGCTCCAATAATTCAATAATCGTCAATGTCCTTTGCTTTTTTGAGATTCTCA
Organism: Lachnospiraceae bacterium; assembly: GCA_015057435.1. GTDB lineage: Bacteria > Bacillota > Clostridia > Lachnospirales > Lachnospiraceae > CAG-590. The sequence goes on along the minus strand of SVEJ01000056.1, from coordinate 10,812 downwards.
ATATATTATTCCTCTGTTGTATCCTCATCAAACTTTTCAATCTCTGCATCAATTGCATCTTCTAAAGAATGCGCTGTTGTCTCTTCTTCTGATTCTTCACCTTCCGTTTCATCGTACATTGCCTCTTCCTGCGCAAGATACTCTTCCTCAGAAATTTCTACAAACTTTGCATTTTCATATAAGAAATCCGAAACCTTCTGGTAAATCAATTCCCCTCCAATTTCTTCTTCGCTATAATCCTCCAAAAACGCCTCAGCGCTATCATAACCATAATCCAAATACACTTCTTCTACGTATTCTTTCACTTCTTTTTCGGTACAATCAATTCCTTCTTCTTGTGCAATTGCACCAACAACCAATTCAAAATTCACACTTGCAATAATTTCTTCTTTTTTGGCTGCTTCATCAATTCCAAACATCTCCAAAAATTCTTCTAATTCCATACCATACATAGATGCATAATATTCATTGCTTTCGTTATATAACTTTTCGCACTTCGTATAGAGCTCTTCCGGATATCCGTCAAACTCCGAATTATCAGACAGATAAGCAAAAATTTCTTCAACTGCAAGATATTTGTACTCTTCTTCCTTTGACGTTTTTAAAGATTCCTTTACAGAAGCTTCATACTCTTCCATCGTATCAAATTCTGTATTCTCCTTTACAAAATCAAGATTATACTCCGGTAGATTTTCAACAGAAATCGACTTAACCGTCACTTGAACCGTTGCTTCTTTTCCAACAAGTCCTTCATCAGCAAAATCTTCCGTCATTGTTACCTTAACTTCTTTCTCTTCCGAAGCCTTCATTCCAACCAAAGCATCTTCTAATTCCGGATAAAGATACCCTTCACCTACAAGAATCTCTTCATCTTCTCCCGAAAAATCTTCATTAACCTGACCATCAATTGTTGTTGTATATGTGATTGTAGCGTAATCTCCAACTTCAACGCCACGATTCGTTACAGGATCATAAGTAGCGTAATCATATAAGCCATACTCTATCTCTTCCATAACATCCTCATCTGTCACATCATAAACAACCTTCGTCGCCTCTACTCCTTTGTAATCACAAAGCTTAACATGTTTTGAGTATTTTATATCCAATAAATATTTTGATGATTTTCCTACTCCTCCCTTACATGCAGTCAAAGAGCCAACCATCATTACCCCTGCTAACACCAATGCTATTATCTTCTTCATATCGTATATCTCCTCTTCTTAATTCGTACCACTATTCAGCACTTTCCAAAGCGTAGCATGATTCTTAAAAAATGTAAAGAAATCCACAAAAAATACACAATTACCTACGGCAATTGATAAGATGCCGCTCGATACAATTCATACCATTCCGGCCTGCTAAGTTCAATCCCTGCCGCTTCGCAAAGCTGTTTTAAATGTTCTCCATTCATTGTACCCACAACGACTTGCATCTTAGCCGGATGTCTCAAAATCCATGCAACAGCAATTGCAGATTTTGTCACATTGTATCGTTTTGCCAAGCGTTCCAAAGCCAGATTCAATTCAGAAAATTGTTCATTATCAACAAAATTACCTTCAAACATTCCGTATTGTAACGGTGACCATGCTTGTATTGTAATATCATGCAAACGACAATAATCTAATGTTGCCAAATCACGTTGTATTGCCCCGTCATACATTGTATTCGTCTCTATTCCCTGACGAACCATCCCTGCATGCATCAATCCGAATTGCATCTGATTGGCCACAATCGGAACCTTGCAAGTTCGTCGTAACAACTCTAATTGCGCTGAATTAAAATTACTGACACCAAATTGACGCACTTTTCCACTTCTAGCCAAGTACGCAAATGTATCTGCCACTTCTTCCACAACCATTAATGCATCCGGGCGGTGTAACAAAAAGACATCAAGACAGTCCACTTGCAAACGACGCAAGCTATCATCCACCGATGTAATAATATGCGTGGGCGAAAAATCATAATATCCATCACGAATACCACATTTCGTCTGTACTCTTATACGATCACGCATTCCTTTGTTTTCAGATAAAACCTTTCCGAATATTTCTTCACTTCTACCGCCACCATAGATATCTGCATGATCAAACAAAGTAATCCCCTGTTCTATTGCCTTATCTACGATTTTCGTAGCTTCCGTAACAGACAATTTGTCCATTCTCATGCATCCCAACGCAATCCTGCTAACATCCATATCAGAATGTCCTAACCGCATTGCCATCGGCCCTCCTAGCGGTTTCACATCAGAACGTTCATAACCGATTTTATCAGCAACCTTATCAGCCAATTTATCAGCCATGCGAATCAGAAGTGTACGATGCGTCTTCGTAACATGGTAATAGATATTCTCAACCTTTGCAGCAAACTTTTCCGTGGAAAATTTCTCTACACTAGCAAGTGCATTTGATACATAATCCACATTATCTTTATTCCACAAAACACGATTCAAACCATAGACAAACGTATCTTCATTTTCAAATGAATATCCGTTTACACCATCCACCAAAACGTCCTCAAGACAAGGATCTCTCCTTGCTATAATCGGAACGCCGGACGCCAACGCTTCTATATACGTTAAACCTTGTGTTTCACTAGTAGACGCAGAAACAAAAGCATCCGCAACTTGATAATAGTGTGTAATTTCATCCCACGGCTTTGCGCCCGCAAAGATAATATGACGTCTGTTTTTCAATACTTTTGCTTTCTTTTCCAACGTTGTTCTATATGGACCATCACCAATCATCACAAATGCCACTTTGGGATATTTGTCCATATAACGATTCAAATATTCCATGACCTCGTCAATATTCTTTTCTTCTGATATTCTTCCCAAGTAAAGAATAACCTTATAGTCTGTCGGAATCCCTAATATTCTCTTCGTTTTTTCTTTTTGTTTTTCACTATCCCTTTCGGCAAATCGGGTCAAATCAATGCCTGTTGGAATAACATTAATATCCGGTTTCACTCCATATCGTTCCATTAATTCTGCAACTTTTTGTGTCGGAACAATCAATTCTTCTGCACCACGAACACTGAACTTGCTATATAACTGCGCCACCTTTCTGGCACGTTCTTCTTTGGATACATATTTTTTGATATAATGTGTATAATCCTCATATATCGTATGGTATGTATGCACCACCGGGACAAATAATTCTTTTGCCATAATTCGGCCAAACATACCAATTGCAAATTCTGTATTGGTATGGATAATATCAAGTTTCATCTTATGAATTTTCAAAGCAATCTTCGGATGATAAACAAGTCCTATTCTACGTTCCGGAACAAATGAGCACTCCTTCGACGGAACACGAAACACACCTTTTTCATCAGCAGGGGCTCCCGGTGTTTTTGTCGTAATAACGTATACATTATGCCCTCTTTTTTCCAACTCTTTTTTTAACAAATAAACAGAATTTGCCACTCCGTTCAATTCCGGATAATACGTGTCTGTAAACAAACCAATATTCATATCAATTCTTCTCCTTTACAACCACATAAGATTCTATCTCATCTTTTGCTATTGCTAAACATTCTTTCAATCGAGGTGAAATTTCACCAAACTCACCACTCATAAGCATCGAAAATGCTTCTTCTTTTGTAAAGCGCTTGCGTTCTCCCGTCCCATGTACCAAAACAGCATACATATCTGCCAATCCAACAATCTGTGCCTCTTTGGGTATCTTATCTTTGCGCAAACCGTACGGATAACCTGTACCATCATATTTTTCATGATGATACAAAATGATATTGTGACAAATGCGATTATATTCCTCGTCATCTGTCATTCCCATCACATGAAACATCTCGCATCCTTTGCTTGCATGTGTTCTCAAAATCTCCATCTCACCTACAGACAATCTACCATCTTTCAAAAGTACCCAATCAGGAATTGCAATCTTTCCTATATCGTGATATCTCGATGCTTTCACAATGTTGTCAATCTTCTTTTGCGTCATTCGTGCTTTCGGATAGCGTTTTGCGTAATGCGTCGCCAATATTCTTGTATAGGCTTCTACATACATCAAGTGCTCTTCCGATTCTATATCTGCAAAACGCAGAATTGTTTCATCTGCTAACCATCTATCCAAACTGTTTCTTTGCCTCCTGCTTCGCAGCGTCTATCTCCGCCTGTTTTTTTGCCTCATCCTCTGCCGCCTCACGGTTAAGTCGATCCATAATTTCTTGTGCGCGTCGCAAATCATCTTCCTGCTTACGTTTCTTCTCAAGTTCTTCGTCAACCGCCATCTTCACAGCCGTAGCTTGTTGCACTTCGATCGCTTTCTTTTGTGCAAGCTCATTGCGAATCTTTTCTTCATCCGCTGCCTTCTTAGCCGCAATTTCTTCTTTTGCAGCTTTCCCAGCCTCGATAAAAGCATTAACATCCACTTTATTAGCATTCATAATTGCTGCTATTCTTGCCTCCTCGGATGCTTTTTTTCGCGCATCTTCAATATCTTTTTTGCGCGCATTCTCTTTTTCTTCATTAATTCTTTTTAAGATTTCCATCGCATCTTCCGTTTCGAAATCGGAAGATTTTCTCACTTCTACCTGCTTTTCATCTATTCGTTCCACTTCTTTTTTCGGTTCTTGTACCGACGCTCTTATTGGCTCTTGTACAGGTTGTTGTTGCAATTGCGGTGATTCAAGTTTTTTCGGTTGTTCTATCGGTTGTTGCACCTGTTCTTTTATTGGTTGTTGCTGCGTTTTATTCTGTTGCAAATTAGAATTGTTATTAATTCGTAAAACCGGCATCAGAACAAATTGCCACCATTTTATCACATGTCCCTTTACGCTCCGAAAGAATCCACCATTATTCCAAAATCCCATATCTATAACATCCTTTCTATGACTGCATTTTCAAAATCAACCATCCAAATTATTGCCGAACAGTGTTAATTATTTTACCACAGTTTTACCCAAAAAAGAAGATATATAAAAAAAGAATCACCCTTTTCCAAAAGTGATTCCTTAATCTTTTATCGAACAGCAAATGTTTCAATTTCTGAAATCTTCATAATATACAATTCGTCTTCATCTAACACTAAAACCGCATATTGTTGTGTATTAAAACAAACCATATAATACACAGGCGATTGCATCTGATTCATTGTTGCAACCAACTGATATTGTTCTTGCAATATATCATCAAGCAACTGTTCCTTATCTTCATCAGAAAGTACACTTGATTTCTTTTTTAAATCTGAAATCTTTTTGTCATCAAAATTCGGTGTCCCCTCCAATCGATACACAACTTCATCAGCATTTTTAATCATTTTACACAAGGCATCAAATGTAGCTTTTTCATCTGATATATCTTGCGAAGCATCTCCTTTTAACATGGACTCCAGATTTACTTTCAGCCCTTTCTGTTTCGAAAACTCAACATTTCCAGTCCCAATAAACACACCACATACAAGTGCCACACATGCCGCAGCAAGTACGAAAGGCGCCCATTTGTTCATTCGCTTTCCCCATCGTGAATCGACTGTGCTCACAGATTCATAATTCTCTATTTCTGAATAATCATCCGCATTCTCATAATCCACATATTCACCGATCTGCAACGTCTGCTGTTCTTGCAAAACTGCATCCTTCATGCGAGCGAGGAAATCGTCATCAGGCTGTATCAATTGATTGTCTTTTATATATCTTTCTTTAAACATCAATATCCTCCTTTAGCAATTCCTTCAATTTTAATCGTGCTCTCCTCATCCAGGACTTCACAGTGGAATCATTTGCAGACAACATTTTTGCAATTTCTTCTACAGAATAACCTTCATAATAATACAAATGAATCACAATACGATACTTTTCCGGTAATTTTTGTACCGCGGCATAGACGTCGCTTTCCTCCTCCATAACAGTGCTCATCAAATCAACCGCATCCATAGACGTATTCTTCCTATGCCATGCTGATGTAACCAAATTCTTGCTACTGTTAATCGCAACGCGAAGCAACCATGCTTTCACATGCGTCTCATCCACAAAAGGTTTTTCTTCTTTTATATACTTGATAAATGTGTCTTGCGTAATGTCTTCTGCATCACTTTTGTTCCCTGTTCTGGCATAAGCCATTCGATAAACATCCGTGGCAAAACGATCCATTGCGGTTTCAACCGACATTACAAATCCATTCTGTTTTTCCATTATTTCACATCCTCAGAAACGCCACTTCTTTGCTTATCTAATAGTAACACCTATGAGATGACCAAAAAGTTGCATCCATTTCAATTCTATCCTAAAAATAAAAGATATATAAAATACGCCACATATCCCATCAGCATTACAATACCAATCGGGCGTTTCAATTTCATATCCTTAAATACACCGATCCAAAGCAAAACTCCGGCTAAAATTGCTATAACCGAATCAATCATGAAATTCATCTTAAACGCAACAGGTGTAATCAATGCAGTAGTACCTACCACAAACAAAATATTAAAAATGTTACTTCCAACAATGTTTCCAATTGCAATATCTGCTTTTCCCTTAGTTGCTGCTGTAACCGATGTAACAAGCTCAGGAAGAGATGTTCCAAATGCAACAATTGTAAGACCAATCAGTCTGTCATCCATTCCGAACACTTTCGCAATAATAGATGCATTATCTACCGTGAAATCACTTCCCAAAACAATAAGAACCATACCGCCAACCAACATAACAATCTGCAACCACAAAGGTTTTGGTTCTGCCCCTTCTTCTTCAGCTTGTCCTTTCTTTGCCATTACAAATAAATAAGCGAAATAAATCACAAATAGTACCCAAAGAACAATTCCTTCCCACAGTACAATCATATTACCTGTATAACCAAGCCACATCATCACTGCAGTAACAAACAACATAAACGGAATTTCAATTTTAACTGTCGACTTTTGTACCGGAACCGCTGTAATTATTGCAGTTGCACCAAGTATAACTAAAATATTCATAATATTGCTTCCAAGCACATTACCAATCGTAATTCCTGCATTATCATTCAATGCCGCATTAATACTGACTGCCGCTTCAGGAGCAGACGTTCCCATCGCTACAATCGTAAGACCGATTACCAACTGCGGAATCCCAAATCTTGCAGCAATACCTGCTGCTCCATCAACAAACCAATCCGCACCTTTAATTAACATAACAAAACCCAAAATCAACAATAAAACCGGTACAATTATTTCCATTTCACACTACCGCGCACACGCGCTCTCCTTTCCACATGTTACACAACTTTAATCTTCCTCAGGCATCTGTCTGAGCAAAAATCTTCTCTTATACTTTAGCGACGCATATTCTGTGATTTTTTTCAAACAAGTAATGTCAGCCGTCCCTCCTATCACACCAACAATGGTTGTTCCTTGAACAAATTTTCCATATAAAAGTTCGTGTGATAATGATAATGCCGAATAATCAATTTGCCTCGCAATCTGTAATTCTAACACAAATGGGTCAGTTGCACCATACTGATTTGGATATTTTTCTTCATTATCATATTTTTCGATTAATGAATTCAATTCCTCATCTTTTTGTCTTAACACCTCACCGCTCTTTAGTGCTGTATCAATTATTTTTAAAATAAAGAATTTTTCTTTATCACTCTGATAGGAAAAACCATAACTGATCGCTATTTCATATATACTTTTTAACAAAACAGAAACAAAAATCGGAATATCCGGTATCCCCCAACCCACAAGACCAAATCCAATTCCTTCAACCGATGAAATGGCAACGTTCTTAAGAACAGTTTTTTTTGCCTCTTTTTCAAACTTTCTAACATTTCTACCATGAAAGCCATCTTCATTCAATCTGCGTTGATTCACGTTGTACTGTTTGATCTGTTTTTCCTTCGCATATGTTTTTTCAATAACTACAGCAGCATTTTCAAAAACCGTTACAAATGCTTTGTTAAAAGCTGTTTCTAATGTATTTTGAAGCGATTCCGGTACTTTCTTTTCAACCAAACAGACCCACTTTGGCGTCTTGTCCATAACATGACGAACCAAAAATGACTCTTCTTTTAAGTTTTGGAGTCTCCATTCGTTATCCCATGAAAATCTACTCATAGTAATCCTCTCCATAATATTGTTGATATCTCTTTACATATTTCTTCGTTTTCATACATTATATGTTGCAACTCCCATTTTTACAAGATTATCAACCATTTTTCACATTCATCACATTTTATTTTACAAATATCCACATATTCTCCCTTTATAACATCAATTTTCCATTCATTGCAATCACATTTTCCAAACCTTTTAGCCATTTTCTGTTCAATTAATAATTTTATACTTAGAGCCGGAATCAGGCACACTCACATTTTTACCAATCATTTGATTTTGTATTTGTGACATTTTAATGTCATTTCTGCATATTTCTATAAAAAAAGAACCATCCCACAGGATGATTCTTTCCTCGTAATTCAATCAGAAACACTTTAAATCGCTTGCTTAATTTGCTTTATCAAATCTGCAACATATATAGCAGCATCCATTCCATAATCACCAACTAAGCTAACAACCGCATTCTCCAACACCAATCCGGCAGACACCTTGGCTATCTCAATTGCATTTTTAACATTACCACCGTCAAATCCAACAACAACCGGTATATCATTCACTTCATTCACGCGGCACGTCATATCATTAATCTCTTGCTTCACATGCTCTACATCAGTCAATTCACCAATCGAAGATATACAATAGATATAACCGGAAGCTTCCTTTGCTATCATTCCAATTCTATCCTTTGTAGTAAGTGAAATCATAGAAATCAATGCAACACCGTTTTCCTTGCATTCTTGCTCTAACTCACCTTTTTCCTCATACGGCACATCAGGAACCATCACTCCATCAACACCCACCTGTGCGCAGCGCTCCATAAAACGCTTTGTTCCATATACATAAATAGGATTCATATAAGTCAGTAACACAACCGGTATGTCACTTTCTTTTCTTAGCTTTTCTAACATATCAAATATTGAATCCGTGGTCGTCTTCGCCGCCAAGGCTCTCAAATCAGCTTCCTGAACTGCAACACCTTCTGCAACAGGATCCGAAAACGGAATTCCAAGCTCAATTATGTCAGCTCCATTCTCTTCCATAACCTTAATCAATTCATATGTCATATTAATATTCGGATCACCTGCCGTAATAAACGGAATCAAAACATTATCTTTTTGAAATATATTATCTAATCTACTCATACAAATTCACCCCTCTATATCTTGCAATCGCTGCCACATCCTTATCTCCACGACCGGATACAGTTGCTATAATAATCTGCTCTTTTCCCATACTACCTGCAATTTTCATAACATGGGCAATTGCGTGTGCACTTTCTATCGCCGGAATAATTCCCTCCGTTCTCGACAAATATTCAAACGCTTGCACTGCCTCTTCATCTGTTACCGGTACATAACTTGCTCTGCCTATATCATTCAACCACGCATGCTCCGGTCCGATACCAGGATAATCCAAGCCCGCAGAAATCGAATATACAGGGGCAATCTGACCATATTCATTCTGACAAAACAGTGATTTCATACCATGAAAGATACCCAAAGAACCATTTGCCACAGTTGCGGCATTCTTAGGATTATCAACGCCAAGCCCTGCAGCTTCACATCCAATCAACTGTACCGATTCATCTTTTATATATTCATAAAAGGAACCCATCGCATTACTTCCGCCGCCTACACAAGCAACAACTGCATCCGGTAATTTCCCTTCCGCTTCAAGAATTTGCTCACGACTTTCTTTACTAATTACACTCTGGAAATCCCTTACAATCATTGGAAACGGATGCGGACCCATCACCGAACCAAGTACATAAAATGTATCATCACAGCGCGCAGTCCACTCTCTGAACGCCTCATTAACAGCATCCTTCAATGTCATAGTCCCCGAAGTAACCGGATGTACTTTTGCGCCCAACAACTCCATACGATATACATTCAACGCTTGACGCTCTGTATCTTCTTTACCCATAAAAATTTCACATTCCATATTCATCAATGCCGCAGCCGTTGCTGTTGCAACACCATGCTGCCCCGCACCGGTTTCAGCAATTACCCTGGTCTTCCCCATCTTTTTCGCAAGTAAAACCTGACCAAGCACATTGTTAATTTTGTGAGAGCCTGTATGATTCAAATCTTCTCTCTTTAGATAAATCTTAGCCCCTCCAAGATCCTTTGTCATCTTTTCCGCATAATACAATAATGATGGACGTCCTGCATAATTAGCCAGTAACTCATTTAACTCCTGATTAAATGCATCATCATTCTTATAGTGTTCATATGCCTCATTCAATTCATGTACCGCACTCATCAAAATCTCCGGCACATACTGTCCGCCAAACTGTCCATATCTTCCTGTTTCCATAACTTCACCTTTCCTTTCATCACATAATCCGAATCATTATGTATCTATGATAGAGTAAACTTGTTTTCCCAAAATAAAAAGGCTCCTATCCCTTCCATGGGACAAAAGCCTGAATTAACTTCTGCGGTACCACCCAAATTGATGTAAAACATCCACTCCTCATACACACAATCATATGCACCCCATTGATAACGGACGGGTTCCCGTTGGCATCTACTCTGCGAATCATATACATTTCAAGCCACCCTCGTAAGTCCATTCGGCTATCGACCACTTACTGCATCCCACCATCGCAGCTCTCTGTCAAGCTTTACCATAACCTACTCTTCTTACTCATCGGTTTTGTAGTACGTTATAACTGATTAAAACCAGTATTTTACTGTGTTACATTATAATATGCTACGCTATGTTTGTCAATGACAACTTATTGCTATATTGCAAG
>SVEJ01000009.1 GCA_015057435.1 Lachnospiraceae bacterium | reverse complement strand
CTTTCTTGGGTGTGTGGTTTTTAGTTTCTAGCAACTCTATTATACCATATCCAGTGAGGAGTTATTTGTTTTTTATAACAAAAAAGTGCCGTATTTATGCGGCTTGTGGCGTTTCGCAAACGCCTAATGCAAAACAAGTATGAAAGGAGAACACATATGAATGTATTAGAAGCCGTTACTGACACACTAACAAACACAAAAGAAGTAATCATTGATGGGTGCTGTAACATCAAAGAAGCTATCATCGATTTTTTTGACGAAGATGCCGGCATCACAAGAAAAATGCTGACACTCATTATTATAATTGCTGCTTTCGCAGGAATTATCTATGGATTAATCATCGCCCCTAAGAAAAAGGTAATCGTAGAAACCTGCAACTGTGATTGCGATTGTGACTGCGATGATGACTGGGACTAATTGAATATCACAGATTGCTTGTGGAACCAGCTTCATGTTTTCAAAGTTGCAAACGTTTAACAAACCATCGCAGGCCCGCTTTCGCTGCTCGCAACGCGTCGCGTTACTAAATTCGATGTGATACATCTCATTAAGTAACAACGGGTTGCGAACGCACCTGCTTGATGGTAGTTGTTAAACATTTACAACATCTTATACATTTGTAATATTCCACAAGCAATCTGATAAGACAAAAATAAGGAGAAATAGATATTATGATAATCACATTAAAGGATGGCTCCTCTAAGGAATACGAAGGAGCAATGAGCGTATTGGATATCGCAAAGGATATCAGTGAGGGACTTGCAAGAGTTGCATGTGCCGGAGAGGTCGACGGAGAAGTAGTTGACCTTAGAACTATGGTGGACAAAGACTGTAGCCTTAACATTTTGACATTTGATACAGAGGAAGGTAAAAAGGCATTCCGTCACACTGCTGCCCACATTTTGGCACAGGCTGTAAAGAGGCTTTACCCGGATGCAAAATGCACCATTGGACCAGCGATCGAAGACGGTTTTTACTACGACTTTGATATGCCATCTCTTTCCCGTGAAGACCTAGACAAAATCGAGGCAGAGATGAAGAAGATTGTAAAAGAAAACATCGCAATCAAACAGTACACACTTTCTCGTGAAGAAGCTCTTAAGCTTATGAACGAAAAGGATGAACCATACAAGGTTGAGTTGATTAATGACCTTCCTGAAGATGCTGTATTAAGCTTCTATGAGCAAGGTGATTTCACAGACCTCTGTGCCGGACCTCATCTTATGAGCACCAAGCCAGTGAAGTTCTTCAAGCTCACTTCTTCATCTGGCGCTTACTGGAGAGGTAACTCAGACAACAAGATGCTTACTCGTATCTACGGTACTGCATTTACTAAGAAAGAAGATTTGGAAGCTCGTTTGGAATTCTTAGAGAATATTAAGAAGCGCGATCACAATAAGCTTGGCCGTGATTTAGAGTTGTTTACAACCGTTGACGTTATCGGTCAGGGACTTCCTCTTCTTATGCCTAAGGGTGCAAAGGTTGTCCAGACAATGCAAAGATGGATTGAGGACTTAGAGGACAACGAATGGGGCTATGTAAGAACAAAAACTCCATTGATGGCAAAGTCTGACCTTTATAAGATTTCTGGTCACTGGGATCACTACAAAGATGGTATGTTTGTATTAAATGATGACGAGGATGAGAATGGTGTATCCGCTTCCGGACAGGATATCTTGGCACTTCGTCCAATGACATGTCCATTCCAGTACTATGTATATAAAGCAACTCAGCACTCTTACCGAGACCTTCCAATCCGTTACGGCGAGACATCTACTTTATTCCGTAACGAAGATTCCGGTGAGATGCATGGTTTAACTCGTGTTAGACAGTTTACCATTTCAGAGGGACATCTAATTGTAAGACCAGACCAGATGGTAGAGGAATTCAAGAACTGTCTTGCATTGGCAAAGCACTGCTTGCAGACATTAGGCGTTGAGGAAGATGTCACCTACCACTTGTCTAAATGGGATCCAGACAATAAAGAAAAATATATTGGCGAACCAGAGGTTTGGGAAGAGACACAGCAGCATATGAGAAACATCATGAACGAACTTGAAATCGAATTCACAGAGGATGTTGGTGAAGCTGCATTCTATGGTCCTAAGATTGACATTAACGCAAAGAACGTGTACGGCAAGGAAGACACCATGATTACAATTCAGTGGGATGCATTGCTTGCTGAACAGTTTGATATGTACTACATTGACAAAGATGGTTCTAAGACTCGTCCATACATCATCCATAGAACTTCTATGGGATGCTATGAGAGAACTTTGGCATGGTTGATTGAAAAATACGCAGGTGCGTTCCCAACTTGGTTAGCACCGGAGCAGGTTCGTATTCTTCCAATCTCAGAGAAATTCCATGCATATGGTGAGGAAATTCTTAAAGAGCTTAAGAAGAACGGTATTCTTGCTACTATGGATGACCGTGCAGAAAAGATTGGTTACAAGATTCGTGAAGCAAGACTTAATAAGCTTCCATATATGTTGGTTGTAGGTGCCAACGAAGAAGAGACAAAGACTGTTTCTGTTCGTAAGCGTGGTGAAGATGGCGACCTTGGAGCCATGGAACTTAGCACATTTGTAAACAAGATTTGCAAAGAAATCCGTACAAGATCACTCATTCAAATGGAAAAATAAAGCTATAACAACAAAAGTGGTCAGCACAATGCTGGCCACTTTTGTTACTATTACACTATTCCACATCATACATTCTATTCAAATTATATAGCGGAACATTAACCATCCAATCCTGCTCCCTATAGTCTGACATAGAAACTCTTACGCCACGTCCAACGCTGTTTTTATTACAGAAAGTTCTAAGACTTTTTGCCTGTAAGTTCTCTTCTGCTTTTACTTCAATTGGAATAATTCTATCCTCATTCTGAACTAAAAAATCTAATTCTGCCGTAGCGTTATCTGCAGACCAATAAAAAATATCATTGTCTGAATTTGTTACTAATTGCTGTAAGACATACTGCTCGGTTAATGCACCTTTAAATTCTTCAAATAATGCATTTTTGTTTAACAAAACCTTAGCAGACAATTTACACATAGCACCTAGCAACCCTACATCTACCACAAATAACTTGAATGCCGCAAAATCCTGATACGCTCTCAACGGAAAATCCGATTTTTTGATGCGATTAATTTTATATATCAATCCACTATCGATTAACCATGTAATTGCCACTTCATATTCCTTTGCCCTTGCCCCTTCACGAAGCAAACCATAAATAAACTTTTTATTCTCTTTTGCTAGTTGAGTCGGAATAGAATTCCATACCATTTTAATTCTCGTCACAATCTCAGTAGGTGCATGTTTTGAAAAATCATTCTCATACGCACTTAACAATCGATTCTGTGTTTTTCGAACAACATTCAAATCCCTTGTATCAACATATCTAGAAACCACCTCTGGCATACCACCGATATAATAATAATATTTCAAAAAATCAACATATCGATTCTTGTAACTTGTGACTAATTGTTTGTCATGCTCACCTAACAATTTTGCCAATTGTGCCTCTCCACAGGCCAGCAAAAATTCTTCAAAATCCAAAGGATACAAATCACAAAAATCCACTTTTCCCACAGGAAATGAAGTCCCTTCATGTAATGCAACACCCAAAAGTGAACCTGCCGCTACAATATGATATTCTGGTGCATTTTCGCAAAAGTATTTTAATGACTTTAAAGCACGTGGTATCTCTTGGATTTCATCAAAGATAATTAGTGTACTCTCCGGTTCGATTTTATGTCCAGCTTCAATCTCTAATGCTGCAACAATTCTTTTGATATCAAAGGCATCCCGAAAAACCTCTTCCATAATTTCATTCTCATCCATGGAAATATATACAGATCTCTTGTAACAGGTTCGTCCAAATTCTTTCATTAACCAAGTTTTCCCCACCTGTCTGGCACCTCTAATAATCATTGGCTTTCTATAAGAATCGTTTTTCCAATTCTTTAATTCTTCTATCAATTTGCGATACATAGGAAAACCTCCTTGTTCAATGTGCGTAATTTCTCTTAATTCTACACTATTTTACTCATCATTTCAACAGAATTTCACACTTTTTCAAAGGACTTTTTTGTTATTTACTGCACTTTTCCAAAGGACTTTTCTTTACTTATCAACATTTTTTCCAAAGGACTTTTCCATATTATGTTCTATTTCTTTTTATTTATTCGGAATTCAAATTAAATCAAAGTAGCCAAATTCTTACCAATGAGAGACTTGGCTACTTTGCACACTATTGTATTAGTGTTCCAAAACTATTTCAGATTAACATTCAATCTTTGCTACAAAAACTCCATCATCACAGGCAAGACTTAACTCATATCCCTGTTGTTCACATAAATTTTTCACAATGGTCAATCCAATACCACTACCTTTCTTACCGCTTCGACTATCGTCCCCCTTCACAAATGGCTTTGCCAATTCCTGTACATCCACATCAAAATCCGTTACTGACACGTTTTTCATGACATAGGAATGCTTGTCCAGCTGTATCTCTATCACAGAGCCTTCTACGGAATACTTCACCGCATTGCCGATCAAGTTATCTAGTACCTGTATCATAGCAATTTTATCTGCAGTTAACTCACACTCGCCTGTCATCTGGATTTCCAATCCACTCTGTTCCAACTGCGGCATATAATTCTCAATGATATCATTCGTTATGGTCCGCAAATTCACAGACTCTTTCTGTAGCTTATAGCTTCCATTTTCCACCTTGGAAAGCTCCAATGTCTTTTCAATAATCTGATTCATGTATGTGGTATTTTCCATAATGGACTTTGAAAAATGCTGCGCTTTCTCCGGCAGGTTCTGCTCTAAGAGATTTTCTGCATACCCAGAAATCACCATCAAAGGACTCTTTAAATCATGAGCCATCGTATTGGTAATATCCCTTCGATACTGATCCATCTCAT
This sequence comes from Lachnospiraceae bacterium, assembly GCA_015057435.1. Taxonomy (GTDB): domain Bacteria; phylum Bacillota; class Clostridia; order Lachnospirales; family Lachnospiraceae; genus CAG-590. The sequence continues at coordinate 72,213 of SVEJ01000009.1, read as the reverse complement.
AGATATTCTTTTGCTTTGTATAAATGGTCCAACTTGAAACAATCACATAAATAAATGCAATTACAACTGTCGCAAAGGTTACCTCTATGCACTCATCTAGCCAATCTTCAAAGAAATTACACTGCGAAAATCCAACTGCACAATAATATCCTTCATGTTCCTTTCTCTCTGGAGTTGTACCAATTGGAAACGGGTCCTCATTCACAACTGCTCCTAAAGAAAACCAGTTATAACTCACAAAGGTAATATTACCCCAAAGATCCATATCCGATAGAACGATATCCTTGTCCATATAATCACTTCTTGCATTAATTGCTTTCTCTAATCCCGAACGCACCTCCGACGGGAGACTATCAGATAATATTGATGGTGCCGCATTCCCAACATGATTTATTTTATAACCATCTAAATTCTCAGGCGTAAAATCAAGTTCCACTAAGACTTCATCATCATCACTCAAAAAACGTATTCTACCTGGAATAAAAGTATTATCCTTGAAATAATACTCTAACATTTGTAAATAACTTTTTCCCTCATCATAACCAGTCTCTTTTGTTGCATTGCGAAAAGCTTCGACAATTTCTGTATCTTCACAAATATACAGGCCTGTCCTCTCATAAGGAAATGTGGTGGAATATTGTGCCACAAACATGGCATCTTCTGTCAAACTTGCCACAACTTCTCCCGTTTCTTGATTTACAAATGAAAAAGAATTATAGCACTCACTTATTTGATATGTAAGTGCCTGTTCAAATGCTTCTTTATCCTCTGCTATTTCAAATTCATCATACACTATGGCAGAAAAATTCACACTTTCCAGTATCAATAAGTCTTTCATATTCAGAGCATAAAAATAACCTGCCACACGGCCAACTATCATCAAAAACATTGTTGCTACTATGATAGTTATTAATAATTTCTTTAACAGGATCGTTTGAAACACTGGTTTCTTTAATGTATGTGTTTTCCTCTTATTTTTTTTACTCATCGTCATTGTCCTCTCCATCCAAACCTTGGATTTGTCATGTCATTTTTTCTATCAGCTTTCTAACCGATATCCCTTTGTAATAATGGTCTTAATCTGCTTGCCAGCATCTCCTAATTCTTTACGAAGATTTTTGATACGATTATCCACTACACGTTCATTTCCTTCATAATCATATCCCCAGATTCGTGTCAGTAAGGTTTCTCTTTCTACCAGTGCACCTTTGTGCTCTAACAGATATTTGAGTATGCTGTATTCCTTTGGTGGCAACACCACTTCTTTCTCTTCCACTTTCACAGTAAATGTTGTAGGATTCATAACAATCGCCCCACATTGTAGAAGCTTTGTTCCAACCAGTCCTTTGGAACGGTTCAATAATGCTTTACATTTTGCATAAAGCTCCGCTAAGGAAAATGGTTTCACAACATAGTCATCACAACCCAAATCATAACCATATAGCACATCCTCTTCTCGTCCTCTAGCAGTCAAGAAAACAATTGGCACCATACTATCTCTTCGAACCTCCTTGCACAGTTCAAAGCCAGTAAGGCGTGGCATCATAACATCTAAAAGCAAAAGATCATACTCCTTCTCATAGGCTAACTCCAAGCCAGCCTCACCATCGTGCGCTACGGTTATCTTTATTTCATTTTTATTATGAAAGTACTCTGTAATCACTTCACATATTTGCACATCATCTTCCACCAACAAAATCTGGTACATTTCGTTTTCCTCCTTTCGTGCTTATCATAAATGTCCTAGGTATTGTTTATATATCATTCATGTATTGTTTGTGTATCATTTCATTCTTTTTATACTAATTTGATTATACTCCATTTTTCTACAATACAAAATACAGGCACTGTACATCGATGTACAATGCCTGTGTCTCAAATCTTATCTACTCAAAAAAGAAATCCTACCCTTCCATCTAATTTCTGTTCAACAATGCCACAAACTCTGTCGCACTAACCGGTTTTGAATAAAAGTATCCTTGGAAGTAATCACACCCCATCAAAGTAAGCTCTCGCGCCTGCTCTTTCGTCTCTACGCCTTCTGCCACAATATTCATCTTCAAGGACTTAATCATAGCAACGGAATGCGAAAGCACCTTCATGGCATTCTCATTCTCCATTGCTGCCCATACAACACCCTTATCAATCTTAATTGTATTGTATGGATATTCAATGAGACTTGTTGCATTCGAAAATCCGGTACCGTAATCGTCTAACGCAAACTGGACGCCGCTTGCGACTAATCTATTCATATTCATACTGAGAAGCTCACTTGAAACAACTGCTGCAGTTTCTGTCACTTCCAGATTAATGCGATTACAAGGTAATTCGTAATCTTTCATAATATCTAAGAAATTCTGTGCCAATCGTTCCTGCATGCACTGCACAACCGAAAGATTCACATGAATATTCTCAATTCCTTTTTCCCAGATACGTTCCTTTGTGATAAATTCGCACACCTTACGGAAAACCATTTCTCCAATCTCTAATATCATACCGTTTCGTTCTGCAATCGGTATAAATTCATCCGGACCAATATATCCAAGTTCTGTCATCGGCATACGAAGCAACGCTTCTGCAGCTGTGTAACACCGTTTCTCCACTGAATAAATCGGCTGATAATAAACCTCAAATGTATGCTCTCTAAGTGCGGTACGCATATTCTGTAAAATCTGACCTTCTCTTCGTTTTTTACTTACCAATTGCTCATTTGCCCTAACCAAAACATGTTCTTTCGTATGTGAAGCCTCATTCATCGCATAATCAAGCAAGTCAATAACCGACTCAATTGTCTTTGCATCTTCCGGGCAATACACTGCTGCCATCGGCGCTTCTAATGATACTTCTATTCCATTCAAATAAAACGGCTTTTCAAAACGCTGTCTGATTGTATCTATCAAGCAATCCTCTGCTGACGCATCATCCTTATAAATAATCGCAAACCCAAAATTAGAAACATGAAAAACGTTCTTAACGCCACCTGCATGACAGAAAAATTCCGCAACTTCTTTCAGCAAAAGTACGTTATTGTCTACACCGATTGTATCATTTAGATACTTTAATCCTTGCACAGGAACGCCAAGCACACGAAATCCTTTTTTCTTGTCGAGCATAACCGCTAATCGAAGAATTAAACCGTCCCTGTTAAACACACCAATCTTCCTGTCTGAATAATCCTCCGGATTCTCCATAGAAAAGTAAATGAGCAAAATTGCAAGCGATGCAACAAATTGTGCTACAAGAAATCTGTCACTTACCATCTCGATACAAATCGCAACAATATTCATAAGTGTGTATATCTCTATTGTAACCATCTGCATCTTCTTAATTGCTGTTCTATGTATCAACGCCTGCAACATTGCCAACACAAAATATACTACAGTGATCACATAGAGCAGATCAAACAAAGGACCATGCTCGTAAGTCCCATTCTCATCAAAGTAATATACAAGTTTCGTGACCGGCGTTGTAACAATTAATATCGCTTCAATCACAAACATTCCAAACACTTTTACATAGTCCCAAACATTCCATTTCGTGTTGACACCTTTGGTGACTCCTACAATATAACCAAGATACACCGCCGTCCTTCCGTAAACAGAAATTGCGTAGAGCCCATTCAACAGATATTGCTGCCAATTCGGTAAAACGCCTGCATATTGAATCATAACCGCGGTTAACAGATCAAAAATACAGCCTAATAAATGCACCCACATCAGCAAGTGAAACATACCGGAGGTCTTCGTAAATATTCTATCTTTTAAATAATAATGTAACATCAAAGTTGCAGATAATATCAATGCTGCCACATCATAGTGCACAACAAAATCCATACAGAACCTCCTTTCTTGAAACCGCTTTCAAACTTTTCGACAAATAAAACGAGTATTATATTCTCATTATACTGCTGTTATGTTGCAAATTCAACAACGCAATTCTTAAAAATTACTGAAGTTGTTTCCCACAGAAATCGCAAATGCATCCATCACAAATTGTACGTTTTTCACATTTTTCCTTAATGACAAATCTCCTTGTATGATATATAATAAAAAATTAGGCGTCGGTTTGTTAACTTTGCATTACAACGACAACATCATTCAGCGTTTCCAAAACGCCTATGCAAACAAGTTACTGAAAGGAGAACTCTCATGTCAGAGAAAAAGATTATGCTCGGTAATGAGGCGATTGCCCGCGGTGCATACGAAGCAGGTGTGAAGGTTTCATCTGCTTATCCGGGAACCCCAAGTACTGAGATTAGTGAGAATTTAGTAAAATACCCTGAGATTTATTGTGAATGGGCACCGAACGAAAAAGTAGCAATGGAAGTTGCCAGTGGTGCTTCTATCAGCGGTGTGCGCGCTATGGCTTCCATGAAGCACGTTGGATTTAATGTAGCAGCAGACCCAATGTATACCATGGCTTACATTGGTGCTACCGGAGGCTTAGTTACTGTTGTTGCAGATGATCCGGGAATGTACAGTTCCCAGAACGAACAGGATACAAGACAGATTTGTCGTGCAGCCCAAGTTCCTGTATTAGAGCCTTCCGATTCACAAGAAGCAAAGGATTACATGAAACTTGCATTTGACTTATCTGAAGAATACGATACACCTATCGTTCTTCGTACAACAACGCGTCTTGCACACTCACAAGGTGTTGTTACATTAGAAGACCGCGTTGTTCCTGAAGATAAAGTATACGAAAGAAATATCGCAAAGCACGTTATGATGCCGGGTATGGCCATCAAGCGTCATCTTATTGTTGAAGACAGAATGAACCGCATGGCAGAAGATGCCAATACAATGGTTGTTGCAAAAGAAGGTTTTGCAAAAGACATGCCGCTTAACAAAGTTGAGATGAATGATACCAAGATTGGTTTTATCACCAGTGGTATTCCTTATACATACGTAAAGGAAGCTTGTCCAAATGCTTCCGTATTGAAATTAGGTATGGTTCACCCACTTCCTAAGAAGATGATTGAGGAATTTGCTTCCAAAGTAGATACACTATACATTTTTGAAGAGTTAGAGCCGGTAATCGAAGAACAGGTTCGCGCTTGGGGAATTGACTGTATCGGTAAGGATGCATTTACCGTACAAGGTGAATACAGCGCCAACATGATTCGTAAGGTTATCTTAAAAGAAGACCTTCAGCTTAATACACCTGCTGAGGTTCCTGCAAGACCACCTCTACTTTGTCCGGGTTGTCCACACAGAAGTGTGTACACTGTACTGAACAAATTAAAGATCCACGCTGCCGGAGATATCGGATGCTATACATTAGGTGCCGTTGCTCCTCTTAGCGTCGTAGATACAACCATCTGTATGGGTGCTTCCATTTCCTCATTACATGGTATGGAGATGGCCAAGGGTAAGGATTATGTGAAGAACTGGGTTGCTGTAATCGGCGATTCCACATTTATGCATACAGGTGTGAACTCTTTGATGAACATGGTTTACAATCAGGCAACCGGAACGGTTATCATCTTAGACAACTCTATCACAGGTATGACCGGACATCAGGATAATGCCGCTACCGGTAAGACGTTGATGGGCAAAGAAGTTCCTGCAATTAATATCATGGGACTTTGTAAGTCAATGGGTATCGAGCATGTTCAAGAAGTTAATGCATTCGATATCAAAGAACTTGAAAAAGTAATCAAGGAAGAAACTGCAAGAGATGAACTTTCTGTCATCATTACAAAATCTCCTTGTGCCTTACTTAAGGGTGTTGTATTCCCTAACAAATGTGTTCCGATTCCGGAAAAATGTAAGAAATGCGGCATGTGCCTAAAGCCTGGTTGTCCTGCACTTACTAAGAACGAAGATGGCACAATCAGTATTGATGCTACTATGTGTAATGGATGTGGTCTTTGTAAGAACCTTTGTCCATTCGATGCAATTGAGGAGGTGGCAAAGTAATGGCTGAAACAAAGAATATTATGATCGTCGGTGTTGGAGGTCAGGGAACCTTGCTCACCAGTAGAATCTTAGGCGGTATTATTCTTACTGCCGGATATGATGTAAAGTTATCAGAAGTTCACGGAATGGCTCAGCGTGGTGGTTCTGTAGTAACATTTGTAAGATACGGAGAAAAGGTTGCAGAACCTATCGTTGAAGAAGGTCAGGCAGATGTCCTTATTGCTTTCGAGCGTCTTGAGGCACTTCGCTACGCACATTTCTTAAAGCCGGGCGGTGCTTTGGTCGTGAACGACCAGAGAATCGATCCGATTACTGTTGTAACAGGTGCTGCACAGTATCCTGAAAACATTATCGAAGAACTTGGAAAGACTTACAAGGTATATTCCGTAGATGCTGCTGCAGAAGCATTGAAGCTTGGCAACTCCAGAGTCTTCAACAACATCGTACTTGGTGTTGCTGCACAGCATATGGACTTTTCAAAGGAAGACTGGTTAGAAGTGATTGCAAACACTGTTCCGCCTAAGACTGTAGAAATCAACCAAAAAGCATTCTTGGTCGGATATGAGAAATAAAATATACTGATACACACAAAGGCTATTGTCTAACGATTGACATCACAGACAGTAGCCTTTTAAAAAATGTGTGCTTTTTACACAAATATATGTTATACTAGGTTAACACATAATGAATGGATAAAAGGAGTTCACCGATGGCTAGAAATTATATAGAAATCAATGATATTCCTAAAGGATTTGAGAATAGAGTAAAACAGAATCTTAGTTTTAAAACCGGTAAGTTTGTATGGCGTTGTCGATTTACAACTGCGCTCGACCCATCTACCATTAATTCAGAGAACTTATATGTAGAAAGTGAAACAGGTACTCGTATGGCTACCAAATTCAACTATAACGACGTAACGAACGAAATCGAACTTGAACCTTTAGAGCCTTACGCAAAAGAGACCGACTATTATCTACACATCACAACAAGGGTGAAATCCAGAGGCGGACAGAAATTAAAAGAACCCGTACAATTGAAGTTTCGATTATAAAAACACGGAATCCCTTTTCCGTGTTTTTTTCTGTGCATTTATTCTTGCAAAGTATCTTGTCCAACTGATTCTTCCAAAGAAATCTTTTCTTCAGAGCTCTTCTGCTCCCGAACCATTCTCTCAAACAAGGCATTATCCTCTTCTTCAAACTGCTCTCTATATTCTTCTACAAAACCCTTAAACACTTCCCATCTGTCTTCATGCTCCACAAAATATCGCGGGCAATTCTTCCCTGTCACATCATAGTGCCGAATCAGCTGATCCATATCCATATGGTAATAATTCATCAGATGTGCAACCAGATATACGCAATTGTTATATGTGGCATCTGTAAAGTTTCCCCATTCATCAGGATGACACAACTCAATCGAAATACAGATTTCATTCAAGCTGTTCGAACAATATGCCATTTCATCACAAGGCACGCATTGAATAATCTCGCCTTCTAATCCAATAACAAACTGTGCACTGGCATACGTCAACTGTGTATCCTTCAAATTCTCAAAATAGTTTCTATTCGCTTGCGCACTACTTTGTGGATTCGCTGTATAATGAATCACAATGTATTGCGGCGTATCCGTAAGCGGCAGACCGGGTCTCGAAAACTCATTCACCGTCAAAAACTGTTCCGAAATCTGCAATTGCGGAAAGCAATCCGAAACACCCGCCAAAGGCGGAACGTAGATTGCTTCTTCTGTCGTACCAACCTCTTCTCTCATTGTTCTTTGAGCAAAATATTTGATTACAAAAATGAGGCCAAGCAACACCACCAAAGCACAGAGCATCACTAACCCCACCGTGAACAAATGCTCCATCCTTTGTTTTCGACGCTTCTCATTCCGTACATTCTGCTGTCTTTTTCTTATCTCAGTTGTATTTTTATAAAATTTCTGATATTTCTGTTTCATCATCTGTCTCTCATCATTTTGTTATCTTGTGACACCATTCTATCATCTACTGATTGTCGTTCAATCAGCAAAAGCTTGTCCTGTCTTGTCAACTGCTTAATCGCATATTCTCTCTTCATCGCCTCTTGTTTCGTAGCAAATGTTTCATAATACACAAGCCTTACCGGCAAACGCGCCCTTGTATACTTAGCACCTTTCCCTTCATTGTGACTCTTCATTCTCTCTTCCAGATGATTCGTCCATCCGGTATAGAGAGAACCGTCACTGCATTCCACAATATAGGTATAAGAGATTTTCTCATCTTCTCTCATTGTAAACCTCTCTTATATAAAGCCTTTGATTGACATTTCTGTCCATTGTATCTCATTTCATCATTTTACAAATCGGCATATAAACTCAAAGGCGAACTTTCATCACAAAAAACAGTAATTCATAAAGCTTGCAACCTCTATAATCTTAATATATGCACCTTGCGAATAAATGTGCACACACCTTAGAGCCGATTCTTCTTGTCTCATCCTTTCCTATCATATCACAAAACCAACAGAATAAAACAAGGAAATGAAATCTTCATTTTTTCTTCATTTATTCTCCCTGCTCTTGTGGAACCAAAAAAATTATTGTATGATACCCATAGGAAAACATGCGGTAAGCAACAGACACAATATATACGAGGAAAGATATGTTAGAAAAAGCCATTGAAATTGCCGTAGAGGCACACAGAGGACAATTAGATAAGGCAGGCAAAATCTACATCCTGCATCCGATGCGTGTAATGTTACGCGGTGCGAATGACACAGAACGAATTGTCGGAATTTTGCACGATACAGTAGAAGATACCCCGGTCACAATTGATATGCTACGGAAGGAAGGATTTTCAGAAGATATATTAGCAGCCCTCCAATGTATAACAAAGCAACACAATGAGGACTACGGTCATTTTATTGAACGCATACTTCCAAATCCGCTTGCAACGCAAGTTAAGCTCTACGACATAGAGGATAATATGAACAGGGAACGAATCCCCTATCCAACCCCTAAAGACGAGGCTCGATTTGCAAAATATGAAAAATATCACAAAGTACTATTAAAAAAACTCGAAGAATACAAAGAGCAGGGACGAATCTGAATAAAATACTGCATTTGGCAGAATCTTATTCTAAGCAATCCCTGCTCTTTTTATTGTTTATCATACTTATCCATCTTTTTAGACGAATTCAAAAAACTTCCTCTTTTGACCGCACCATTGCCGTATCTATTACGAATTGAATCCAATGCCTGATCCAGATTTTGTAATTTCTCATGGCTTTCCATATCAAATAAGTTCATCTGGCGAGTGCCAACATCCGTCACCTTATTCGCAGATACACCGATTAGACGAATCGGTGAGCCATCCCATAGCTCATCAAACAAGCGACAAGCAATCTCATAACACTCATCTGTTACATTCGTCGGCGATAACAAAGTTCTTTGATGTCTTTTCACAACAAAATTACTATCTTTAATCTCTACGGCTAATACAAGGGCTTGCACTTCGTCTTTGCGCATTCTCACGCAAACAGATTCACAAAGTCCCATAATCGTATGATATGCCGCCTCATTATCCTTGATATCATAGGCAATCGTCGTAGAATTACCATATCCCTTCTGTACGGCTTCTGTCCGATCTTCAAGTGTGAAATCAATCCCGTTTGCAAAGTTATAAATGACGACCCCGTGACTCTTGAAATGCGATTCTAATACAGCAAAATCCGTTTTCGCAATATCTCCTATCGTGTGAATTCCAAGCGCATGTAATCGACTTGCTGTAGACTTCCCTACATAGAACAAGTCCTCCACCGGAAGCGGCCACATTTTCTCCTGTATCTCATCAGGAAACAAGGTGTGCACTCTGTCCGGTTTTTGAAAATCACTTGCCATCTTAGCAAGCAGGCGATTCGAAGAAATTCCGATATTGACGGTAAATCCCAACGTATCTCTTATCTCATCTTTTAATCTATGTGCAAACTCAACCGGATCACCGTATAACGTATACGTTCCCGACATATCCAAAAACGCCTCATCAATTGAATATTGATCAACGATCGGTGCATATCGTTGAAACAATTCCATCAATGCACTTGAACATTCCTTGTAGTACCACATGTGCGGCTCAAAAGACTGCAAGGTCGGGCATTTTCTCATTGCAGATACAACCGGTTCGCCTGTAACAATTCCGTACTTTTTTGCAGACATAGATTTTGCCAAAACAATACCATGCCGCTTGCTGACATCACCGCCTATAATTGCATCAAGTTCTCGAATATCTTGTTGTTCACCCAATTCACGCATACGATAAAGTGCTTCCCAACTCAAAAAAGCATTGTTCACGTCAATATGAAAATATATCGTTTTTTGCTTCCCTATGTACCCCATACACACCTCTGTCAAATTTATCCACTGTTAAGCTCTATTTTTGTATAACTTTTTGATTCTCATAAGCATCATTCTATGATATAATTGTAGTATATTTGCGTATGTAAGGCAATTGATTATTTTGTACTGAACAGAAAAAAGGGGGACATATGAACATGAACACCAGTTGCAAAGAAATACAGTTGAATGGTGCTCCAGTTATTGAAATGAAAGCCGGCGGTTATCTCGCCATCATTGCTCCAACCGTAGGAAGTAATGTCGCAAGACTAAGAGATTGTAAGAACAAAATCGAAATCTTGCGTTACCATAAAGAAAACCCAATCAAGAAATTAACTGCATCACCTGAAGTATACGGCCTTCCGACTTTGTACTTTGGCAACCGTTTGAATTATGGAGTGCTTCGTGCAAGCGATGCGACATATCAGTGGCCGAACAATGAAGGCAGAATGCAGAATCATATACATGGTTTCTTACATAAGCGTAACCACAAAGTTATCGAAACACTTGTAGACGGCGACAAAGCAATTGCCAAGACACAGTATATCTATGACGAGAACGATTTGTTCTTTGAATATTATCCTGTTAAGTTTCAGGCCGATTATGTATTTACGTTAGATGAGAACGGATTGCACTACGATTTTACATTAACAAACTTATCGGATAAGCAGATGCCTTATAGTGTATGTCACCACACTGCATTCAAAGCTCCTTTCACCAAGAAAGGTATCGGAAAGGATATCCGTATCAAGATTCCTGCCGTATCAAGATGCATCATCGATTGGCGTTGCCTTCCTACCGGAGAATTACGTCCGTTATCTGCGTACGATAAGCAATATGTTGATGGCACAAAACTTGTGGATAAAGTAGTTGTTGATAACGACATTTATAACGTAGAGATGGGTGAACTCGACGGAAAGCCTTTCTACGGTGCCATTATGACTGATATTGCATCAGGTAAACGTGTATGCTATGAAGTAGACGAAACATACAAGTATTTCATTGCATGGAACGACCGTGGACGCAAGCACTACTACTGCGTGGAGCCTATGACAGCTATGATTGATGCACCGAATCTCGATATGCCACAAGATGTAACAGGCTATATCGAACTTGCGCCATCGGAATCTAAGACTGTTTCACAGCACATTTATACAATATAATCGTTAATTACACATCAATTATTTTAGGAGTACTGAAAAAATGATGCATTCGCTCTCATTTTTTCAATGCTCCTTCTCTTTTTTGCATTAAAAAAATCCAAATCTTGTGTTTATTTTTATATCATCCACGAGTGCTAGTGTTGCTTGTTTTCTTATTATTTTTCCATTCAAAAACACGTTGTTTTTCTTGTGTTTTATGCCCATTTATAATATAATATATCCATGCGACTGTTTTCAAATAGGGGGGAGCTAAACAGGCATTTGCAGACGAGAAAGCTCTTTCAAGAAAACACGCGGAAATTAGTGCGTAAAGAACAGAAAGAGAGGTATTACACACATGAGCAAAAAATTTGGCTTTTTTGATGACGCCAACAAGGAGTATGTGATCACATCTCCAAGAACTCCATATCCATGGATCAACTACTTAGGAACTCAAGACTTCTTTTCTTTGATTTCCAATACAGCAGGCGGTTACAGTTTCTATAAAGACGCTCGTCTTCGTAGAATTACTCGTTACCGTTACAACAATGTTCCAATCGATATGGGAGGACGTTATTTCTATATTAACGATGAAGGAACAGTTTGGAACCCTGGTTGGTCTCCTGTTAAGACAGAGTTAGACAACTACGAATGCCGTCACGGTATGGGTTATACCAAGATTACAGGTAAGAAAAACAACTTAAATGCAGAGGTTACATTCTTTGTACCACAGAACTACGCAGGTGAAGTTCAGCAGGTAGTTTTAACAAACGAAGGTTCTGACACCAAGACATTCTCACTCTTCTCATTTGCAGAGTGGTGTTTATGGGATGCACAGGATGACTGCACCAACTTCCAGAGAAACTTCTCAACAGGTCGTGTAGAGGTTTCCGGTTCTACAATCTACCACAAGACAGAGTACAGAGATCGTCGTGATCACTTCGCATTCTACACAGTGAATGATGAGATTGACGGTTATGATACAGATAGAGATGCATTTATCGGACTTTACAACGGATTCAACAATCCACAGGTTGTAGAGGCAAACGAGGCTTCTAACTCATTTGCAGACGGATGGTCACCGATTGCTTCTCACTACAAGAAGATTACGCTTGCTCCGGGCGAGTCTAAGACTCTTATCTTCATTCTTGGCTACGTTGAGATGCCGGTTGAAGAAAAGTTCGAGGCAGATGGTAAGACAATCAACAAGACAAAAGCACTTGCTATGATGGAGCAGTATAATACACCTGAGAAGGTTGCTGCCGGTCTTGCAGAACTTAAGGCTACTTGGGACAAGCTCCTTGGTATCCTTACTGTTGATACTCCGGAAGACAAGGTTAACCGTATGGTTAATATCTGGAATCAGTATCAGTGTATGGTTACATTTAACCTTTCACGTTCAGCATCATACTTCGAGTCAGGCATTGGTCGTGGTATGGGATTCCGTGATTCAAACCAGGATGTACTTGGTTTCGTTCATCAGATTCCTGATCGTGCAAGAGAAAGAATTATTGATATCGCTTCTACTCAGTTCCCGGATGGTGGATGTTATCATCAATATCAGCCACTTACTAAGAAGGGTAACGCTGACATCGGTGGCGATTTCTCAGATGATCCATTATGGCTCATCCTTTCAGTTGCAGCATACATCAAAGAAACAGGCGACTGGAGCCTTCTTGATGAGATGGTTCCATACGACAACGACATGTCTATCGCTGAGACTATGCTTGACCACTTGAAAGTATCTTTCTACAAGATTGTAAACAACCTTGGACCACATGGTCTCCCACTTGCAATGAGAGCTGACTGGAACGACTGTATGAACCTTTCATGCTTCTCTGATACACCGGGTGAGAGTTTCCAGACATACACCAATCCTAAGTTTGCCGCAGAAGGTGGTTACTCTAAGATTGCTGAATCAGTTATGGTTGCTGCACTCTTCACATATGCAGGTCCTAACTATGTAGGCATCTTGAAGCACTTAGGCAAGGACGAAGAAGCTGCTGCTGCTCAGGCTGAGATCGATAAGATGAAAGCAAATATGATGGAGCATGCATGGGATGGCGATTGGTTCCTCCGTGCATACGATGCATACGGCGAGAAGATGGGTTCTAAAGAATGTGAAGAAGGACAGATCTTCATCGAGCCACAGGGCTTCGCTATTATGTCAGACATCGATCCTGAAGTTACTAAGAAGACATTAAAGGCTATTGATGAGCGTTTGAATACAGAGCACGGTCTCGTACTTAACAATCCGGCATTTACAAAGTACTATATCCAGTACGGTGAAATTTCTACTTATCCGGGCGGATACAAGGAGAACGCCGGTATCTTCACTCATAACAATGCATGGATTATCTGTGCTGCTGCTTATGCCGGTGAAGGTGATCAGGCATTTAAGTACTATTCAGAGATTGCACCTGCTTATACAGAGGAGCATTCAGATCTTCACAAGACTGAGCCTTACGTATATGGTCAGATGATCGGTGGTAAGGATGCAGGTTCTGATATCGGACAGACAGGCAAGAACTTTGGTCAGGGTAAGAACTCATGGCTTACAGGTACAGCCGCTTGGAACATGGTTGCTATTTCACAGTACATCTTAGGTATCCAGCCAGACTTTGATGGTCTTAAGATTGATCCATCTATTCCGTCTGCTTGGGATGGTTTAAGTGCAACTCGTCAGTTCCGTGGCGACACATATGAAATTACAGTTAAGAACCCAAGTCACGTATGTAAGGGTGTTAAGAGCGTAACTGTAGATGGTAATGCAATCGAAGGTAACGTTCTTCCGGTATTCGGAGACGGAAAGACTCATACTGTTGAGGTAATTATGGGTTAATATAACACGAAAGAAACCGGTGATATTCATCGGTTTCTTCTATATAGAGGAGGACGTCATGAAAGTTTTAAAAAGCAAACAAACAACATTGTTACTTATGTTATCGCTGTTTCTGGTTTTAACAGGATGTATGAAGGAATTTGATGCAAGCGGATATATTCGTTCTTGTCTCAACGCTAACACAAAAGCTGAATTCGAAGAATACGCTGAGATTACCGGTTCTACAGTAGAAGAAGTGGAAGCATTATACAATCAGGCAATCGATGCAGAGATGGCTTATCTACAGGGATATAATGTATCTGACGAGAAAAAAGCAGAATTCCGCCAGTTGTTCATCGATATGTACAAAGCGTTCAAATACGAAGTTGGTGAAGCTACTAAGAATGATGACAAATCATACACTGTACCTGTTACAACTTACAAATTAATGATTTTCGAAGGTATTTTAGCAGAAGGAGAAACATATCTTACGAATTATGCACAATCCAAAGTTGATGCAGGTGAAACCCCTTCACAAAGTGAATTAGAAGCTGAGGCAATTAATTTTATGTATGATGCAATGAAGAAGAATCTTGATGCAGCCAACTATGCAGAACCGGTTACACATGAAATCATTGTTGCTCCTACAAGAAATGGTTCTCAGGTTGTCTATTCTGCAGATATCAGTGAATTGCAGAAATTAATCGAACAACTTGTAGATATAGAAAACGCACAATAGGGGATGAATCATCATGGACTTATGCGAACAATGTGTACACTTTGTGTATGACGAAGATTGGGAATGCTATTCTTGCGATGTCAACCTGGACGAAGATGATATGGTAAAGTTCTTACAAGGCAGGAACTCCAATTGTTCATTCTTTCGACTGGATGACGAATACGGTGTTGTCCGTAAGCAAATGTAGTTTTATCCATATCCAGAATAAGAAAAAGACCGAATGCAATTGCATTCGGTCTTTTTCTTATTCCTACAATTATACAACTTTTAAATTAGATTTCTACGCCATGAGCCTTTAAGTACTCAATAATATCCTCTACAGTTGCAATCTTCTCTAAATCTTCTGATGGAATCTCAACATCATATTCCTCTTCAAGAGCCATAACTAATTCGAATAAATCTAATGAATCAGCCTCTAAATCCTCTTTGAAGTTAGATGTTAACTCGATCTCACTTGCATCAATGCTTAACTGCTCTGCAATAATCTCTCTCATTTTCTCTGGCATTGTAATAATCTCCTTTTAATCACAAATTTCTAGGTCTTAATCTATTCATACATATTATATTCATCAAAGACCTTTTCTAACACAACTGACTATACATCATGACATATATCATGTCAAGTTTAGATTGAAAAAAATTCCTTTTTTTTCAACATATTCAACAAGTGTCTATTATCAAGGAATCATTTGACAAAATTAACAATCATCATTATAATAAAAATAGTAATTATTATCATTTATGGAGGTGTATTATGGCTCAGGCTACCACAATGAAACGAAGTCGACAAAGAGAAGCAATTGTCGCTTTTTTAAAAACCCGCAAAGATCATCCTACTGCTGATACCGTATATCAGGAAATCCGAACCATTATACCTAACATTAGCCTCGGTACTGTATATCGTAATCTGGCACAGTTATCTGAGCGCGGAGAGATTCTGCGCTTACCATGTGATGGCAAAATGGACCATTTTGATGCAGATATCAGACCACATTACCACTTCTTGTGTAAAGAATGCGGATGTGTCAAAGACATCGAGATTCCTTATTCTGAACAGTTAGATATCACTGCCGCAGAATCTTTTGAAGGGGTAATAACAAGTCATACTCTGCTTTTTGAAGGGATATGTAATACATGTATGTAATAAAAGAGAGGTATTGTATATAATCTATACAATACCTCTCTTTATTACTCAATAAATAACATTGGATCTATCGCTTCTTCACCTGTTTTCATCTGAAAGAAAAGATGACTTCCCTCTTCAACAAAACTATCGGTTGGATTTCCTATCGTACCAATCATTTCTCCTGCTTTTACAAAGTCTCCCTCTTTTACATAGACAGCATCTAACTGGCCATATACTATGCTGTACTCATTTCCAATATAAAGTGTCACCATATTACCATAGGTATCATCACTTGTTACAGATGTCACTTGTCCAAGATATGCGTTTTTCACACTATCACCAACTCCTGCCTGAATCAACATGCCCGGATTGCATTTGTACTGATCTAACGTCTTGAAAAATACTGTAGTTTCCATACTGTACGGTAAGATTACTTCTCCGTTAATCGGCCATGTAATTGTCTTTTCACTATTAAAATCCAATCGGCCGGTATCTGCATTCACGGGTACTTCACCCGTTTCTTCTGTTGTCGTTGCAGTCTCTGTCATAGTTTCTGTTTCTTGTGCTATATCTTTGCTTTTTGCAAGTTCTGTCATCTCTTCCGTTGTATATGTTTCCTCTGTCATTTCTTCCTCAGTTATCTCTAATTTTGCAACCTCTCCATTGGTTTCTTCCACAACCTCTAAATCCGCGTAATCAGACGCTGTCTGTATATCCATTTCATTTTCAGCAATTTTCAAATCGTTTTGCTGTGCGGTATACACTCCCACAACTGCTAAAACCGCAAATAATCCGATTCCTAATGAAAGGTAAAATGCATTATCTTTTAGCTTTTGTAAAAATGTTTTATCACGATTATTCATATTCATCACCTCTGTATATAGAGTTGACAAAATCACGTAATACTATACATATTTTCAAAAAAAAGAATGCCTGTGGCATTCTTTTTTCTTTTATTCTTTGATTCGATATGTCACACTAAGCGTTGAGACATTCCCGAATTCATCTGTTGCACAATACATAACAATATACGGTTCACCCGGTGTATATACAAGTGGTCTACTGACAGTCAAATCAACTTTACCACTGTTATCCTCCACCTTAACCAAATCCATCAGATATTTGTCACGTTGCATGTTCGACACTCTGATTTCAGCTTGTTGTTGTCTTCGCAAAGAAATTGTCGGTGGTTCCATATCGACATCAATACTTAAAACCACAACATCCGAAGGATTACCTTCTGAATCCTGTGCACGATACTTCACATGACAGATTCCGTATCCTTTATTCAAAATCTCAGAATAATCAACCATGATATCCTCTGCATCGAGTTGCTGCTTTCCGTCATACGCAACAACATTTTGTAAAAGCAACGCATGCAAATCTTCAACATTTGTAACATCATATGCTCCGATTCTATCAATTTTTTGATCGGCATAGATAACAGGTGGCTGTTCATCTTTGACAATAATATTAGCCGTAGCTGCACCTGTAACTCCTGTTTCATCTGTAATGGAATACGTGACTTTATAAATGCCGCAAACATTCATATCCACTTCTCCATCCACTTTCATATAATTCGTGACTTCTTTTCCTGTAGCATCTAATGCAACCACACCGGACGTAGGATCAAAATCTGAATAGCGTTCTACTTCTCTGTCGTAAGCACCAAGAATCATCGGTATATTACCCATATACGGATTCTCTCTGTCCGGATCTGTAGGATCCCAGTTTCCGACCGCACCACCACTGCTGATTACCGCAGCCACCGGTTTTCCCAACGGACCAACATAATCACTTTCAAATATCTCAACAAGTGTTGTCTCGGCACAGTTGTCAAAAATCCATTTTGCATCAATTACAGATAATCGAACACAGCCTGCTGACACGCTCGATCCAAGCTTATTATATTCCTCAATTTCCAAATCATTCTTATTCTCCGTAAAATAAGGAACCGAGTGAAACAAAAAGCTTCCTGTAATCACCGTTGCATACTGTCCGTACACATCACCTTCTAACGCAAGCCATTCTTCTCTGTCTCCAAGTTCAAAGATACCTTCCGGTGTATTCCCTGTCTCTCCAACAGAGCAGATCATCGCCTTCACCGGCTTACTATAACAACCATCTTCACCAACTTTATAGACCGTTACTACATTCTGCGTCTTATTCACCTTAATACAATATGGTTGACCATTATCACGAATATCGCTTCCGTTAAAAAAGTCTTGCTCCGGCTGCTGATTTCCGCCATCCGTGCCACTATCACGAATCACATCACCATCATATTCACCTAATTCATGAATCTCCGCCTGATAACTTACCATGACCGCTTTTCCATCATAGTGATCTGCCAATACAATCAGCAACACACTCACAAGTAACATCACAGGCACATATGCAAGAAAAAATTTGTATTTCATAATCATATATCCTTCTCTTATGTTTTCCAAACAGTTCAATTATTCCATAAAATAAGCAAACTGTCAACGAAAGCAGGTGCATTTCTCACCTCTCCGGCCAACAAACCACTTTACTTTTGACATTCTTCAATGCTTACATTTTTATAATAATACCTTATAATTTCCTCGTATGTTTTCCCTTCTAACGCCATACGATTTCCGCCGTATTGTGACAAGCCAAGTCCATTCCCTTTTCCGAGGCAAACAAATCGCACACCATCCTCCAACTTTTCCACATAAAAATTAGTACTCGGCAATTGAAAAAGCTTAGCCATTTCTTCTCCCGAATAAATGGTCCCACTCACAGATGCTTTCGTCACATAACCGTGCTCCGTACTTTCTTCAATCTTAACTTCAACCGTCTCTTCCTCCTTTTTTGCACCTGCTAGTTCCTGCAATTGTTTATATTTGTACTCCAGCACCGTCATGTAATGCTTTGCTTCCACATCTTTCCCACTATCCACTGACTGCAAATAAGAGATATCTTCACCAAGTATCTCCTTACCGCTGACTGTTTTCCCAATACTAACCTCGTGATAAAGTGCCATAATCAAGTTTCCTTCTTTACGCAACACCAATCCGCTTGTACTGACAACCGCCTTTTCAAATCGCTTTCTTTCCCGTTCATAGTTTCTCTTACCAAACAATTCTATCTGCTCATCCACTGTAAGATATGTATACGATAGATCCTGTGCATCCGCCGTCCCTTTCTCCTCCATTTCCTTCAAAAGATTCGTACGAATCAAAATTGCTTGCACTTTTAGCATTTCATCATCGTAATCCGCGGGCAGCACACCGGGAAGCACCCCTAACACATACTCTTCCACATCAATATGCTTATAAAGTCCCTGAATTTCAATCAAAACATTCTTATGCATCTTATGATTTTCAATCTGATAATCTCCTTGTCCAATCTTAATTTGTTCAAAAAACAATCCAAAAAACCAGCACATAAGATACGGAACAATTGTTAAAAACATAAATAAAATGATATTTTTCTTCATAAAAAAACCTCTTCCACTATTATATGTGGAAGAGGCTCTTTCTATTCCTTATATCATTGTGAATCTAATCAAGTTGATTACTTAGAAGTTTTCTTCTTCGGAGCAGCTTTAGGCATTGTAACCTTAACCTTCTCTAACTCCCAGATTTCCTTTGCGTACTGCTCAATTGTACGGTCAGAAGAGAACTTACCTGCACATGCTGTATTAAGCATTGCCATCTTAGCCCAACCCTTCTCATCTCTGTAAGCAGCATCTACCTTTCTGTGTGCCTCGCAGTAAGAATCGAAATCCTTCAATGTGAAGTAAACGTCCTCTTTAATCAATGAATCATAAATATCTCTGAAGATTTCTGTATCCTCATGGAATGTACCATTAATTAACTGTGTTAACACCTTACGTACATTGGCATTGCTGTTGAAGATATCAGCCGGATAATAGTTCTTATCACGCTCATAAGCCATAACTTCCTCAGCTGACAAACCGAAGATAAATGCATTCTCAGCACCAACTTCTTCAACGATTTCCACATTCGCACCATCCATTGTACCAAGCGTTGGGGCACCATTTAACATGAACTTCATGTTACCTGTACCGGAAGCCTCACGAGAAGCTGTTGAAATCTGCTCAGATACATCAGCGGCTGCAAAGATAAGCTCTGCGTTGGATACACGGTAGTTCTCAATAAATACAACCTTAAGCTTTCCTTCGATTGACTCATCGTTGTTAATCACATCCGCAACAGAGTTAATCAACTTAATTGTAAGCTTTGCTCTCTTATATCCCGCTGCAGCTTTTGCACCAAAGATAAATGTACGAGGTACGATATCCATCTCCGGATGCTCTTTGATTTCGCTATATAAATACATAACATGTAAAATGTTAAGTAACTGTCTCTTATACTCATGAAGTCTCTTAACCTGTACATCAAAGATAGAACGAGGATCAACCTCAACACCATTGTGCTCCTTGATGTAAGCTGCAAGACGCACCTTATTCTGGTACTTAATATTCATGAACTCCTGCTGACACTTCTCATCATCAACATATACTTTGAGCTTAGCAAGATGTGGAAGGTCTGTAATCCACTCATCACCAATCTTAGATGTAATCCAATCAGCTAACAATGGGTTACCATGCAACAAGAAACGTCTCTGTGTAATACCGTTTGTCTTATTGTTAAACTGCTCCGGTCTCATCTCGTAGAAGTCCTTAAGCTCTCTCTTCTTAAGTATCTCTGTATGAAGCTGAGCAACACCGTTAACTGAGTATGAACCGGCGATTGCAAGATGCGCCATCTTAACCTGACCATCATAAAGAATAGCCATGCTCTTAACCTTCTCCGGATTGTTTGGATACTTCTCACGAATTGCATTCACATATCTTCTGTCAATCTCCTCGATAATCTGGTATACACGAGGTAACAATCTTGAGAATAACTCGATTGGCCACTTCTCAAGAGCCTCAGCCATGATTGTATGGTTTGTATATGCACATGTCTTACATGTAATATTCCAAGCATCATCCCACTCTAAACCTTCTTCATCTACAAGAAGTCTCATAAGCTCTGCTACTGTTACAGTAGGATGTGTATCATTCAACTGGAATGTAACCTTCTTTGGAAGATCATGTAAATCATCATTCTCTGATTTAAATTTGTTAAGTGCAGTCTGAATAGAAGCAGAAATAAAGAAATACTGCTGCTTTAATCTTAACTCCTTACCTGCATAGTGATTATCGTTTGGATAAAGTACCTCAACGATTGTTCTGGCAAGATTCTGCTGTTCAACAGCCTTCTGGTACTCACCCTTATCAAATGAATCTAAGTTGAAATCCTGGATTGCCTCTGCATCCCAGATTCTTAATGTATTAACAACGTTATTACCATATCCGATTACCGGTAAATCATATGGTACTGCACGGATTGACGAATAGTTCTCCTGAACAAAACGATTACGACCATCCTTGTGCTCTACTCTAACGTTACCGCCAAACTTAACTTCACAAGCATACTCTGAACGACGAACTTCAAATGGGTTACCATCTCTTAACC
Source organism: Lachnospiraceae bacterium (assembly GCA_015057435.1). Lineage (GTDB taxonomy): Bacteria > Bacillota > Clostridia > Lachnospirales > Lachnospiraceae > CAG-590. The sequence continues at coordinate 50,580 of SVEJ01000009.1, read as the reverse complement.
AATCATCCGGTTTTTCAATCTGGAATCCATCCTGAATTTCCTGACGGAACATACCATAACGGTAACGAATACCACAACCATATGCCGGATATCCTAATGTCGCCAAAGAATCAAGGAAACATGCCGCAAGACGACCAAGGCCACCATTACCTAAAGCTGCATCCGGCTCTTGATCCTCAATTACGTTCAAATCAAATCCCAATTCATCCAATGCTTCTTTTACTTCGTTGTAACAGGTAAGGTTGATTAAGTTATTACCCAAGGCTCTACCCATTAAAAACTCCATTGACAGATAGTAAACTGTCTTTGCATTCTTCTTCTCATATTCCTTATGTGTTGCAATCCACTGATCAATAATTGTATCCTTGATTGCATAAGACACTGCCTGGAATACCTGCTGCTGAGTTGCTTCGTCAATTGTCTTACGATAAAGAGCTTTGACATTGTTCACAACTTCTTTTTTGAATGTCTCTTTATCAAAGTCTAACTTTCTAGCCATATCTCAATTATCCTCCCTTTTCATAATGTGATACCCTCATCACACTCTTTCGTATACGCAAGCACGCACATAGTTTATTTTATCAAAATTTTGGATATTTCACAAGACTACAGTCTATTTTCTCTTTGTTGCACAATTTTGCTATCATTTACTGTAACAAAGCTATCATTTTGCTCAACATTACTTGCGTTTTTTCGTCCGGACACCTTTTGAGTTCACATAGTACTTTCCAATCCACTTGCTCTTTTGCATCTTACCGGTCTCTTCATGGAAATAGTAATATTTGCCTTTTATTTTTTTCCATCCGAATGCCATAGCGCCGGTTTTATTAAAATAATATTTTGCACCTTTTAACTTTACCCAACCTGTCGTTCGATATGCTTTTTTACCAAAATAGTAATTCTTTCCATTCACATTCACTATTTTTTTTGTGACTGCTTTTCCGGTCTCCTCATCGAAATAGTAATATTTTCCATTGACATTTTGATATCCGTATAACATCACATTCGTTTCTTCATCAAAGCCATAGTACTTACCTTTAATCTTCTTCACGCCGGAAGCAAGATAGCCATTCTTATCCGCATAGTATGTCATACCATCAATAGAATAAAAACCTTTTTTTAATTTCTCGCCATTTGGATTAAACAAATACGTATAGATTCCGTCTGTATGTGTTTTGCCTCGGACAACCACTCCGTTACCTGTTGCAAAGTAGGTCTTATTTCCAACACCAAACCATCCGACAGCCATTTCTCCGGTAACAGGCGCAAGATAAAGTAATTCCTCGCCATATTCCAAAAATCCCGTCTTCAAAATACCGGTATTCTCATCCAAATAGTACCATTTTTCATCCTGCTTCACCCAGCCGGTCACTTTCTTTCCGGCATCCGTTACATAATATGTTTTTCCTTCTATGCTCTTGAATGAACCCTCTATCACCTTTTTATTCAATCCATAATATGAAACAATTGCTTTTGCATCAGCTTTTCCAACCTTTTTTCTCTTTGCTGCTGTACGAAAGAAATTCTTTACATCCGACGAACTACTAATATATCCGTGTTCAATAATAACACTTGGGATTTTTTGTTTTACGCCGTTTCTTACAATCGAATAATAATCTGCTAGTTTTCCATTTTTATATTTTGTTCCGTTTTCCGACTTTCGAAGCAATAAGCCACGATTCGCAATACCCAGTGCCGCCAATTTTTTTAACGCAATCTTTCCGAACGCCTGCGTCTCCACACGGATTTCATCATTCAACCCCGACTTATATGCTGCTAATACATTCGCCCCTGTCGTCCAGCCTGCATTCAAATGCATACTAATCAGAAAATCCGCATCGAGCATCTTAGCATAGTTGTTTCTTCCAATCAGGCATCCACCCAATTCCAAATCAGAACAACACGAACCGTCTACTCTTGTCATATAGACTGTCACATCTCCATACTTATGCAATTCCTCTAAACAAGCTTCCGTAATATCGAGCACTGCAACCTCTTCACGCAAACCGTTCCCTTTTGCCCCCGGATGCACACTACAATGGCCCGGGTCTAGCACAACAACTTTCGAAGTAACAGGTGACAAGTCCGAAACCACCTTTTCTTCTTCGCTTAGTTCCTTGTCTATATTCTTATTAACTGTATCCGCCTGCACACTCTGAACCGGTATGAATGAGCCCAAAATCATACTCATCACCAGGCACTTCGCAATCTTTATCTTCCACTTTCGCATAATTATTTCTCCTTCGTAAATCATAACAGGGTTTTATTATAACGTATGTTTCAAATATGGTGCAACCATTAATTGCATGGTATTATATGACATTTAGCGATATCATATTACATTTTACCTACAGATACATTTTAAAACCATCGAAAAAATAATAAAATAAAACACTATACAAATCCTAAAAATCTGATAAAATAACATGTAGTAAATACGTTATATATTTATAGAATCAGGAGGAATAACCATGGAATATTTATGGAGTGACAAAAAGCGTACAATCTTCGGTTTACCAATCTCATTTACAAAGTATGCATTGAACGAAGAAAGATTGTTTATTGAAACCGGATTTTTGAATAAATCAGAAGATGAGGTTCGCCTTTATCGTATTACAGACGTCTCATTGAAGAGAAGCTTTTGGCAGAGAATTTTCAAAGTAGGAACAATCCACTGCTGTTCAGCTGATAAGTCAATGGGTGATTTTGATATTGTAAGTGTGAAAAATCCGAAAGATGTAAAAGAACAATTATCCCAGCTAATCGAGCAACAACGTATGGCAAAGAAAGTTACCAATCGTGAATACATGGGTGATGTTGCTGACGAAGCAGAACATGATGATTTCTTCTAAAAGCAAATACGGAGTTTAGAAAATGAACGACAACAAGCAACCTACACATATAACAGAACAAAATGTCGAAGAACAGATCAAAAAAGCCGGTTATCCTGATATCAACCGAGTGAATACAAGAACCGTAGTAATCGGTTCTCTCATTGTTGTATTAATTATTCTTTTATTATCGGTGTTGCTTCCACCTTCTACCTCGAAGACGGAACCTGCCACCAAGATAGAATCTACAACAAAGTCAGAACCTGCTACAGAATCCACAACCGAAGCTACCACATCAGAAGAACCGATTTTATTTGACATGGGCAACATAGAAACCTCCATACCAATGGAGGTTTTTTCAATACCGGATTTCCACGTTGCAAAAGACGGATTCCAGACGATTTGTAATAAACTCTATTACTTTGAAAAAGGAGCAAAACGATTCACCGGATGGCTTTCAATCGGTTGTGTCAACTATTACATTGAAGCAGACGGAACCGTTGCAATTGGTTGGAAAGAAATTGACGGCGTCACCTACTATTTTAACAAAGATGGTATGATGCTCACTAACCAGTGGGTTGATGAAAGATACCTCGGAACTGCCGGTAATATGTATGTGAACAAAGTTACCCCTGACGGAATATATGTGGGTAACGATGGAAAGGAAGACACCTCTCTCGGAAAAGCAGGTAGCACAGAAGGTCTGACACAGTTAAAAGCTTCTCTGGAAGAAATGCTTTCCGGCTATTCCGGAACATGGTGTGTCTACGTCAAGGATATACAAAACAAAGAGTATCTTTCCATTAATAACACACAGTTATTCTCTGCAAGCTTAATCAAACTATATTGTGGTGCAGCTGCATATAACCTAATTGAACAAGGTACACTTGAAGAAAATGATCGCATCCGCTCTTTGATGGTTCAGATGATTTCTATCAGTGATAATGATGCATTCAGTCTGATGGTTTCCGCATGTTCAGGCTGCAATTCACAAGTGGCAGGTCGCCCTGTCATCCAAAAATATATCGATGCAGAAGGTTACAAAGATACCACATTGACCTCCATGCTGTTACCGACAAAATACAAAGCACCATCCTCTCCGGGACGTAACTACACAAGCGTTGAGGATTGCGGACTACTATTAGAAAAAATATATAAGGGAAAATGTGTAAATCCTGAAGTATCACGAAAAATGATGCAACTATTATTAAATCAGTCACATACGCAAAAAATTCCTGCCGGTGTTCCCGACTGGATAACCTGCGCCAACAAAACCGGCGATACAGATGAATTCCAACACGATACCGCAATTGTATTTTCTCCGGGAGGAGACTATATTCTTTGTATTATGAGTGAGAATTGCGGTGCTGCAATCATGAATTCACAAGCCATATCCAAAACTGTATATGAATATTTCAATTGATATCTCGAAATACAGCAACGATATTTTCAAAAATCGTTTATATGCATATTAACCCTCACTTTATCATATTTTTTACATCAAGTGAGCCTTTTGTGCTATAATGTGCGAGAACAAAAAAAGAAAGAGAGAATGATCATGAATCTTATAGAATGGTTAAAAGTCATCTTATTAGGAATTGTAGAGGGAATTACAGAATGGTTGCCCATCAGTAGTACCGGACATCTGATATTAGTAGACGAATTTGTAAAATTACATCAAAGTGAAGCTTTTATGGAAATGTTTAATGTAGTCATCCAACTCGGTGCAATTCTTGCAGTTGTCGTCCTATATTGGGAAAAACTATGGCCTTTCCACACCAAGAAAAAAGCTTCTAATGCAAACTGGTTCAAGAGTGAACCAAAGAACAAAGCCACCCAAATCGGTCAAAGCTTTTGCAATAACTATTGCTTCATGGATAAGATTATCCTATGGTTCAAAATCGTGTTGGCCTGTGTGCCTGCTATGGTAGTCGGACTTCCTCTAGACGATTGGATGGAAGAACACTTTCATAATGCAACCGTTGTTTCTCTTGCATTAATCGTGTATGGTGTCATTTTTATCATTATAGAGAATTATAACAAAAAACGTAAACCACGCATTGACTCTTTAGAAGCATTGACCTTCAAAGATGCATTTTTAATCGGTGTTTTCCAGGTGTTATCTTTGATTCCCGGAACATCGCGTTCAGGCTCTACCATCATTGGTGGTATCTTGCTTGGAACATCAAGAGAATTGGCAGCAGAATTTACTTTCTTCCTTGCAATTCCTGTTATGTTCGGTGCAAGTTTGTTAAAACTTTTAAAATTCGGTCTTGCATTTACCGGAACAGAACTTGCAGTCTTGATTATTGGTATGGTGGTCGCATTTGTAATCTCTATCCTTGCCATCAAGTTCTTAATGGGATATATCAAAAAACATGACTTCAAGGTGTTTGGATGGTATCGTATTGTATTAGGTATTATCGTGTTATTGTATTTTGGATTTATCAAATAAGTGTCGCAACATTAAAAGAGCTATCGCAGTTAAAGTTTGCGATAGCTTTCTTTTATTGAAACTTTGCTGCATAGGTCATAATCCCGGCAACCGTCTTTCCGTCTGTAATCTTACCTTCGTAGATCATTTTTTTCAAATCTTCTAAATCCCACAACTCAACGTTGATTTCCTCATCCTCGTCAAGATTCTGCTTACTCTTTTCCAGATTCCTAGCCAAATAAATGTCAATCTTTTCATTACAAAATGCAACCGTAGTATTCACAGTCAATAAATACTCAAAATCACTACTCTTATAGCCTGTTTCTTCTTCTAACTCTCTTGTTGCACATGCAAGCGTCGGTTCATCCGGCGTATCGAGTTTTCCAGCAGGTAATTCCAAAGTAAAGCGGTCTAATGCATTTCGATACTGTCTTACCATCATCAATTTCCCCTCATCATTCACTGCCACGACCGCAGCAGCTCCATCATGATGAATAAAGTCCCATTCTGCGATATGTCCGTTGACCTCAACCGTATCCTTATAAAGACTAATTACGGTTCCTTTGGCTCTCAACTGTCTATCTAATCTTTTTACCGGTTCCATATTGCAACCCTCCTATCCATTCTAATTCATTTGACGAATTATACAACGCAAACCGCTTTATCAGTCCGCTGAAGACTCTAATGTTTCCGTGATCTTTTTATAATCATTAAAATATGTCATATGCACAATTCGATTCGTCGTATTATTAATATAATAGACAATACAGTCATTGCGCTGCTCATTATAATATATGTATACCGTCGCTTTATCTCCCATTGTATCAAGAAGTACCAACGAACTGTCAAAAGGATACGTCGTACGGTTATACATCTCAACCTCTCCGGCCCCAATCTGAATATTGAATATCTTATATTGTTTACTTGGAATATGAACACCTATCTTTCTGCCCTCAAGGTATACAATGCCCAAATCTCCGGCCGATTTTACAGTCGCTTTGCTCTTAGAATATTGATAGATATTCCTTTCCATTGCCGGATCATCCACAAATGTCAGCCCTAATTCTGCCGCAATTTCACTTTCCTTCTTATTCAACAGATTCGTTATATCCTGACCTTCCGGTCTTACAACAGAAACAATTTGCTTGCCAACAAACATGATGATACCGCACACAACCAATGCAATAATAATTTTAAAGAACGCTCCAACCAGCGGATTGGACTCTTTTTGTTGAGCCTTTAACTCCGCCATAGAAGTATTATAAAGCATGACCGGTTCTTCTATTTTCAAATCAACCTCTTCTTTTTCAGGTACATCCCATGGATTCACTTCTTTTTTCGGTGCATCCCACGGATTCACACCTTTTGGCTCCTGTGATGTATCTGTCTGATTACCATCTTTTAACTGCAATCCCATTACATACTCCTCCGCATTCTTCATTTTGTCACATGCTATTATATCACTTTCTTAAGGTTATTAACAGCATCTATTATATCGAATCCTTTTGCCCTATTCCTTCTTTTTTATATTGAGAAAATCAATAGAATTTGCTATGATGATAGACATAAGTCTAGTTCTATTTTCAAGGACAAGAATCAGAAATGATACAAAGGAGAATTACACATGAAAAAATTTTTTGAAGATTTTAAAGCATTCGCTTTAAAGGGAAATGTAATGGACATGGCTGTCGGCGTCATCATCGGTGGTGCATTCACCGGAATTGTTACTTCATTAACAGAAAACTTTATCAATCCATTTTTATTCTGGATTACAGGAGGAACCGGTTATCGCCTCTACAAATGGTCAGAAATTACCGGTTACGGAAGTGCATTTCTTTCTTCTGTAATTAACTTTATCATCCTCGCTTTTGTTCTGTTCTGCATGATAAGAGCTATCAACAAAGCTATGACAATGGGTAAAAAAGAGGAAGAAGCCGATCCAACAACCAAACAGTGTCCTTATTGTAAAGCTGACATTCCGATCGATGCTGTAAAATGTATGCACTGTACATCTGATGTTGAATAGAAAAAACGGAAGAAGCGCGAAGTTACAAAACTTCGCGCTTCTTGCATTTTCTCTATCTCATTATAATTACTACAATAACTCTTTTCTAAGTTCTGCTCCGCTTTTTGCACTGAGATAAGCCGGTGCAATATCAAATACAGTCTTACAACCCGACTGCCCTTCTTTGGAAAGCTTATATGCAGCTCTTGCATAAGCAACAATAACACTTGCTGTAAACTCAGGGTTCGAATCTAACTTCAAGCTATACTCGATAACATGGCTATTCTCTTCGTCCCAACCTGTTTTACCGGAACGAATTACAAATCCACCATGCGGAATTCCACTATGGTTTGCAATTAATTCTTCTTCAGTAATAAAGTGAACGGTTGTATCATAGTCAGCAAAGTAGTTTGGCATTGTCTTAATCTCTTCTTCAATCTTAGCTGCATCTGCACCATCTTCTAATACAACAAAACACTCTCTTGTATGTTTTTGTCTGGTTGTTAATTCCGGATTCTCACCACTTCTTACTGCTTCCAATGCTGCATCCACAGGAATCGTATACTGCTTCGCATTCTTAACACCTGCAATTCTACGAATCGCATCTGAATGTCCCTGACTTACGCCCTTTCCCCAGAAGGTATAGTCTTTTCCTGACGGAAGCACTGCGCCTGCATACATTCTGTTCAAAGAAAACATTCCAGGATCCCATCCGACAGAGATAATACCAACGGTACCATTGGCACTTGCAACTTTATCTACATTCTCAAAATGCTCCGGAATTCTTGCATGGGTATCAAAACTATCTACCACATTGAAGTACTTCGCATACATCGGTGTCTGCTCCGGCAAATCCGTAGCACTACCACCACAGAGAATCATGACATCAATCTTATCTTTCCAATTCTCTACATCTGCAATATTACAAACAGTCGCTTCTTTTGTTAAAATAGATACACTTTCAGGTGATCTTCTCGTAAACACTGCAACTAATTCCATATCTTCATTCTGCTTAATTGCACATTCCACGCCTCGTCCAAGATTACCATAACCTAAAATACCAATTCGAATACTCATGCTCTTCACTCCTTGACTTTTAAATCTATATTATAAGCTTACCATGGAATTATAACAAACATATTATCAATCCGCAAGCATGCAATAAAAAAAGTGTTTGACAACAAACTCTATGCAAGCGCTACTCACAATCAAAAAAAGGGACTGCAGTGCAGTCCCTCCCTCATTCAAACTATTTGATTTTCATAGTCTTAACATATCCTGTACTCTTCTTAAAGAGTCTCTTGTAAGCTGCCTTTTTGCTCTTAGGCACTTTAATGGTTGCTTTCTTGTTAATTCCCTTGATCGCATTCTTGCCTACTGATGTAATTGTTGTTGACTTAATTGTGATCTTCTTAATCTTTTTCTTACCCTTGAATGCATTGTTGTTAATCTTAACGATCTTATAGCTATAACTTTCAAGCTTCACAGTCTTAGGAATTGTAACAGAAGAAGCATTCTTCTTCATACCTGTAACCATAACTGTTCCCTTACCATCGATATAATCTGTTACAACTTTGTATTTCAAATTACCCTTGGTGTAGGTAATGCCCTTTAATGCCGGAATCTTGCATGACTTGAAAGTATAGCCTTTCTTTTTTGCATACTTGTGCGCTTCAGAATTCTTCTTACCGCAGATAGTTATTTTTTCTATGTACTTAAAAGCATAATCATTAATTGTCTTTGTGTTCTGATAGATTGTAATTTCTTTCAAATTACTACAATTTTGAAATGCATAAAATGCAATCTCTTCTAAGTACCACGGCAATTCTAACTTTGTCAAAGCTTTACAAGATTCAAATGCAGATGTATCAATTTTCTTTAATGTTTGCGGCCAGTTGACCGTTGTCAACTTTTCAGCATAAGCAAACATGAAAGACGGTACTACTGTTGCACCATCCTCAAAAGTTACAGTTTCTAATGCGGAATTTCTAAATACATACGCTGCTGTCTTTACTGTTTTTGGAATTGTAATGGATTTGATTCCGTCACACGCCTTAAACACATAGTTATCCATCGTCTCTAACTGCTTCGGAAGTTGTACTGTTGTCAACGCGTCACAGTTTTCAAATGCGGATGTTCCTATTTTCTTAATGGATTGTACAAAATTAATCGTTGTCAGCTTTGAGCAATTCTCACATATAAATGATGGTATCTCTGTTGTTCCATCCTCAAATGTTATTGTTTCCAATGCAGAATCCTTAAAAACAAAACTCGCAGTTTTTACTGTTTTTGGAATCGTAATGGATTTGATTCCGTCACATGACTTAAACACATAGTTTTCCATCGTCTCTAACTGATTTGGAAGTTGTACGGTTGTCAACGCATCACAGTTTTCAAATGCTGATGTTCCTATCTTTTTCATAGATGTAGGAAAATGAATTGTTGCCAACTTTGGACTATTCTCACAAATAAAACTAGGCACGGTTGTTGCACCTTCTGCAAAAGTGATTGTTTCCAAACCGGAATTTTTGAAACAGAAACCAGCTTCTGTTAAATTTTTAGGAATTGTAATACTCTTTAAAACATCACAACCCTTAAATGCATAATGATCCAATTTCGTTAATGACTGTGGTAAAGAAACACTTGTCAAAGCATCGCAACCTTCAAATGCTGACCATCCTTTGAACTCAGTGATGCCTTCGTTAACTACTACTGTTGTAATACTATCTTTGTAAGGTTTAACCCACTGATAATCATCTACAACACCCTTACCACTAATTGTCAATGTTCCATTGCTGTAACTCCAAGTTGCGTTATCTCCGCATGAACCTGTTGTTGCTGCCAATGCAACTTTCGGCATCGCAAGCACGCATAATAATGCGATTACAAATGTTAAAATTCTTTTCTTCATTTCGTTCCCTCCATATGTATCATATTATTCGAAATCTCACCGATAACTACATAATATCAAATATTAACAAGATTTACCACCATGTTCTATATACAATTTTTGCCACTTATAGTTGCGGATAGTTTCCTTTTTTCCACCAAACAAAGTTTACATAACATGTCACCTCTTCTCGATATACGTTACAACCCAGTCATCATCGCCAACCTCATACAAGGTTCCGCAACTTGGACAATTCTTGATTTTTGTTGCATCAAAACTGGCATTACAATTCTTACACTGAATCTTCTTAATAGAGAATTGATAATTGATTGGTTTGGTTACATTTTTTTGTACATGCATGCGGAATTTATCAATCTTTCTCTTGACTCTGCCATTCACATAATGCAAATCTTCCATATAAGCATCTACTACCAACTTGGCAATATCGCCATCCATGGTAAATTCTTTAAGTGCTACACCACCATGATAGGTCGCATCAATAATATCCGGAAACAACTCACCTGATGCATCACCGATATACACAGGAAGGTCTTGTGCATCCTTCGTGAACACTAACATCTTAGCTAAGGAAATCACCTTCGCTGTAAAATATTCATAAGAAAACTCCGGACTGTATTCCCTCATTTTCTTCTTGAATTTTCCACTCGAGCCGAATACATTCACACCCATTCCCATCGTATCTTTCATCTGGGAACCAAGACTGCCCACCAAAGAAACCGTCATCCATAACCAACCAAGGAATGCTCCACCAATCACACTAACAAACAATGAGCCGAATAATACAAGTAATATATTCTCTCCACTAAACAAATTCCACAACAACATGAATAGGAAAATGCCTACACCACAAGGAACCATCTTTGCTAACATATCTCTTTTGTTCTCCTCATCTGTTCCGCTTGTGTCCGGCACAAAAAAATAATTGGTTACTTTCGGATACAAATCATCCATTTCAAAGCAGGTACCGCAATACTCACATCCCTGTTGCAGTGCTTCTATCGTAGATACTGCCGAACAATTCGGACATGTATACAAATCTGCACCTACCGCTGCACCTTCCTTCACATCTGTACTGGACTGATAAAACAGTACCCTTACAGGCTTTTTATAAATACGCTTCCCATTTCTATTCACCGTTCTGGTAAGCGTACAGGAACGGACATTCATTGAATTGATATAACGGTCGTCGCTACCCTTCCAATGCATTCTCGGGTCATCCTTAGTAAATGCTCCCCTATTAACAAAATCATAATCCAAATCCAATCCTTTGCGTTCTAATCGATCCTGCCAAAGTTCTGTAGCATACTGTAAATCCTGGTCTCCGCTAGTTGGCACTATTTTCTCCTTGGTAGACTCCATTAATTCTACTGCAAAGGTTTCAAACAAACTTTTCTTGGATTTTCTCCATTCTAATTTCTGTTCCTTTTTCATAGATACACTCCCCTCATATCAATTACACGCTGTTTCAAAACATATTTATTTTATCAACCATATCCATCAATTACAAGCAGCTTGTATTTGCAATGTGCGTAATCTTCACGTTACATTTACTTCGAACAGGTCCGAACATTTCCTTGATAGAACAAATCTAACAAAATCCCCTACAAAAAACCTCCTTACCGGATTATTTGGCAAGAAGATACCATATAATCAATTCGGTTCTTTCCCCGACATGTGTAAAATCCCAAACTGTGCATATTCTTTTTGACTTGTTTTAAATGCGCCATAATCCCTTCTGTCATTGGTATTTCCGCAGTAATAAACATTCTTTTTCCCAATTCCGGTTACAAGACCAATATGAAGCACTTCTCCATCTTCACCAAAGAATATCAGTACATCTCCGGATGAAATATCGTTCAGACAAGCTAATTTACCCTTTCGGTCATTTGGGTAAACAGACAATTCATACCCTGATTCTTTTGTAAAATATTCTATAAATGCATTGGTATTGATAAAATTATTCGTTGTACTGTAATGTAACGAACCGCCCTTTCCCTCCTCATCAGATGAAATGCTATACCAATCTTTCTTGCCATCAGCAATTGTGTATCGCTTTTCTTTTGAAGTCGACTTTTCGCCTTGCATGGAAATACCACCTGCCACAAGACACTGTGACACAAAATTGGTACAATTCTCCTCAAATACTGGATATTCCGGATTATGGTCTAATGCATAACGGCATGCATATTCCACTGCTTTTTTTACATCATAGTTATCTTTCGGATTGATATCCGTCACCTGATAATCATCGGGACGCTCCACCTCATCCGCATAAATCACATGAGGGTTTTCTTCAAATGGAGGCACTTCAATAAAATCTCTTTCTTTGATTGATTTTTTCGGCTTATTACGATATATAAGAGGGTCAAGTACAGCCTTTGTCGCTGCAAAATACTCTCTCAACAAACTCTTTCCGGCTTCATTGTAATACATTGTATCGACACAGATTACACTTCCATCCAATCCAATCTGGTTCATCAGATACTGCGCACGCTCTACATACAATTCCTGCGTACAAAAATAGTAAGTTTTGTCTCCGTATTTCTCCTGCACTCTGGCAAGTGTATCATAAGTGTCCACTCCGTGTTCATCGCTTCCTATATCTCCATAAGCGACTCCTTTTGCCATCAAATATTGCGACATAGACGGAGTTTCTTCCACATCACCTGAGACGACAATCTTTCGAACCAAACCTTTTTCATACAACTCTATAGCCGCAAGCAGACGATCCTTTGCTTTTGCAGTAATAACTCCTTCCTGCACTGCCGTACCCGGTACAATTGCTATAGCCTTTGGAGATAACTCCTCTATATTCGCAATGTAATTTTTTTCTTCCTGATTGCTAAGGTGCACAATTCCATAACAAATGGCAGAACAAACCATCGCAAACACACCAACAATAATACATACTATCAAAAAATATAACATTAACGGTTTAGAAACAGATTCCTGTTTCTTGTCTTTAGCGTTTGACATCATTTATTCTCCCTTTATAGTTTTACACAATTGATGCGAAGAGTTCCTCAGAATTCTTCGCATCACAATCATCTTGTCTAATATGTTAACACATATTTACCGCTACATTGTTCCTACTTAATCTTTGCCTTCTTGCTTACACCTCTGCTTCTCAACATACTTGTGTAAGCTTTCTTTTTGCTATTTGGAACATCAATCTTTGCTTTTGCATAAATTCCCTTAAATGCATTCTTTTTCACATTCTTCTTCGTAAGCTTTGTTGTCTTAATATTAATTGTCTTTAAATTCTTACAACCTTGGAATGCACTCTTACCGATAGATTTTACTTTCTTTGGAATCGTAATATTCTTAAGTGCTTTACAATTATAAAATGCCTTTTCTGCAATGCTTTCTAAGCTATTACCAATTGCTATACTTGTAAGCTTGGTACAATTTGCAAATGCTTCCTTGCCAATCTTTTTCAGTCCTTTTGCACCTTTTACAGTTTTTAGATTCTTACATCCTTTAAATGCCTGGCTTCCAATTGTAGCTACATTTTTTCCTATCGTAATACTCTTAATAGTTTTATTATCCTTAAATGCTTTTGCATCAATGGCAGTAACTTTCGCTTTTGTTGCATCCGACAATGTAACCGTATCAGGTATTGTAACGGATGTCGTTTTCTTTGTCGGTTTTACATACGTTACTTCTACAACTCCATCAACGTTCTTTACCACAACGTAAGTTGCTTTCTTCTCTGCATCCTCTATCTTCGTTCCGGCTTCCGGATTTGGTGTAGGTTGCGGCTGTGGCGTAGGTTGCGGCTGTGGCGTAGGAGCTGAACCTTCTCCACCTTCATTTGCTTTTTGATTCACCGTTACTACAACGTCTGTTTCGACAGTCTCATAGTTCCCAGAATCCTTTGCTGTAAATACTGCTGTATATTTCGTTACGCCGCTATCCGCAAGCGTCGGAACCACTTCTCCATCTTTCCATGCAAATGTACCTTCTACCGCTTTCTTATTCACATCCACTACCTGACCGGCTGTCAATGCAGACTCGGACAATTTCTGCCCCTCTATAATTGCTGCAGCAATCGGTTCTTTCTCAATACTTACGCTTGCCTTATCAATAGTAAATGGTACCTCTACCGTTCCCATATAGTCTCCTAATCCTCTAATGACAACTGTTGGAGCATTCTTAGAAGACTTATCACCTGCATTTATATTATTCTTATAAGTAATCTTATAATCTATCCTATCCTTCAAAGTAGAGGTGTCTCCGTCTCCGAAATCATAAACTACTGTAACTGTAGGTTTTTTCTCTTCTCCATCATATGTAAAACTCTCTTCCTCTACGAATGTTATTTCTGCATCTCTTAAATGCGGAAGCACCTTAACCGAAATCTCAGTTTTAAATATTTCATAATGTACTGTGTCCGTAGGTGTAAAAGTCGCTTCATACACATATCTTTCATAATAATCACCCTTCACAATCGTATCAGGGTTTTCCCATTTCCATGTACCAGCAACAATCTTATCCGTATCGCTTACACAAACCGATAATTGATTCAAATCAAACGTTGACAATTTATCCCCGCTTGCCACGGATATATTGCCGTTATATCCAACACGCTCTAACAATCCTTTCTCGATTGTAAATGGCATCTCTATCCTGCCCTTATATTGACCAACACCAATTATTACAAGGGTAGGCGGATTATCACTATCTTCATTTCCAATTTCAATATTGTTCTTATAGGAAACAATAAAATCAGTCCCTTCCCCTAAGTTGTCGCCGTTTGTAAAGTCTTCTATCCAAACACTAGAAGCTTTGATTTCTTCTCCTGTATAACGAGTGTTCGAAAAGATATAGTTACTCCTAAACTGCGAATCGTCGGATATATCAATCCGCTCTCCTTCTTTCCAATGTGCTGTATAGACGAAAGCGCCTGCACTTTCTTTTTCTATATCTCTTGGATACATTGGCTCGTCATCATCTGAAAGTGTCCATCCTACAAATACATATCCTTCTTTCTCCGGAACCGGAATCGTAGCACCCTCGTAACTATTGTATGTTGTTGGTGCAGTTACACCTTCCGGAAACGAGCCGCCATCTAATTCATACTGAATATCATATTCTTTCACCAAAAAGACATCCAGATAACCCCATTTCGCATCATAATAAAGATCATAATATGTATAATCTCCCACTTCCAACGTTTCATCAGCCTGCATTTTGTTACCAGAGCTACCACCTGAAAAAGTGAGAAATTCATCTGCTATATTATCATAGTATTCTCCGAATAAATCCATACTGATTTCATCATGCGGCTCACTACTGGTACATACATCACTTGTAAGCAATTTGAAATCTACAATCTTGATGCCGGATAATATCTCACTCCATTCCTTCTCTCCATCCACCACAACAAAAGAGTCCAAATCTCCTTCAAACGTGTATTCTTTCCCGTCAATTTCCATGGTTATGGATTGCAAGGTACATGTCTCGTTATATTTCGAATAACTTCCTGCTTTTGACTTGTCACTATCAGTAAATACTGTCAACATTGCTACCAATGCAACACAACAAAAAATAAAACTTCTTTGTATTACATTCCATGCTTTTCCCTTATTCATTACACCATCCTCCTATTTTATGTATTGATATTTCCATAATTAATGCTAGAACAATCTAACCTTAACAGAATTTCATTTTATTATATCATTTTATGCAAAATCATGTCTACTATTTGTTTGTTTTCCCATTGTATCATCATGCAATTGCTTAACAAGTTTTATAAAACCAACAAGGGCGAAGAATCCATACGGAATCTTCGCCCTAATCACGTTCTTATTCTGTTAGAATTAAACCTGCTATTAGATAAACTTAGCTGTGTTAATCTTCACGCCAGGACCCATTGTAGATGAAAGTGTAACACTCTTCATATACTGACCCTTAGCAGCAGCTGGCTTAACTTTGATAATTTCATCTATTAACGCTTGGAAGTTGTCTGCTAACTGTTCCTCTGAGAAAGAAACCTTTCCAACTGGCACGTGTACGATGTTGTTCTTGTCAAGTCTGTATTCAATCTTACCTGCTTTGATATCAGCAACAGCCTTAGTTACGTCTGGAGTTACAGTACCAGCCTTTGGGTTTGGCATTAAGCCCTTTGGTCCAAGTACACGACCCAAACGACCAACAACACCCATCATATCTGGAGTTGCAACTACAACGTCGAAGTCTAACCATCCATCGTTCTGGATCTTTGGAATTAACTCCTCGCCACCAACATGATCTGCACCTGCAGCTAAAGCTTCATCCACTTTATCTCCCTTAGCGAAAACTAAAACCTTAACAGTCTTACCAGTTCCGTGTGGAAGAACTACAGCACCACGAATCTGCTGGTCAGCATGACGTCCGTCAAGACCCATTCTTAAATGTGCTTCTACTGTCTCATCAAACTTAGCAGTTGATGTCTTCTTAACTAATGCAACTGCTTCTGGAATATCATAAACCTGTGTCTTGTCTACAAGCTTTGCAGCTTCAACATATCTTTTACCTTTTTTCATTTCTTAAAACCTCCTGTGGTATTATCGGGAGCGACCCTCCCACTCTATTAATTAATCTTCAACAACGATTCCCATTGAACGAGCTGTTCCGGCAATCATGCTAATTGCTGCGTCAAGGCTACCTGCATTTAAGTCTGGCATCTTAAGCTCTGCGATTTTCTGAACCTCAGCTCTTGAGATCTTAGCAACCTTTGTCTTATTAGGAACTGATGAAGCCTTATCAAGCTTACATGCTTTCTTTAATAAAACTGCAGCTGGTGGAGTCTTAGTAACGAAACTGAAACTTCTGTCAGCATATACAGTGATAACAACCGGAATAATCATTCCGTCCTGATCAGCTGTTCTTGCATTGAACTGCTTTGTAAATTCTACGATATTAACACCGTGCTGACCTAAAGCAGGACCAACCGGTGGTGCAGGAGTTGCCTTACCTGCAGGAATCTGTAATTTAATATAACCTTCAACTTTTTTAGCCATTTTGTTTTCCTCCTAATTCATGTGGTCAAACGGGACTTGCCCTCCCACGTCTGGCTCAAATGAGCACCTATTAATCCAATTTGGTAACATCCATAAAACTAATTTCCACAGATGTTGCACGACCGAAGATATCCACTTCAATCGTAACAGCTTGTTTACCTGTATTGATATCTGTAATAGTTCCAACAGTTCCTTCCCAGGCACCTGCTACAACCTTAACCGTATCACCAAGTTCAACATCAATCTCCATCTCAGGAACCCTGATACCAAGATTCTTCATCTCTGACTCTGTAAGTGGTACCGGTTTAGATCCAGGACCAACAAAACCTGTAACACCTCTTGTATTACGAACAACATACCATGTCGTGTCATTCATAATCATGTTTACCAACACATAGCCAGGAAACATCTTCTTAGAAACTTGTTTCTTTGTACCATTCTTTAATTCCACTACATTTTGCAACGGAACCAGTACTTCAAAAATCTGGTCTTCCAGCTTTCTGTTTTCAATGGTCTTTTCAAGGTCAGTCTTTACCTTATTCTCATATCCTGAATAAGTATGGGCCACATACCATCTAGCTTCACCATTCTTTTCTACTTCTGCCATATGACCACCGCCTTAACTAATAATGAACTTAAGACCAATCTGAATGATCCAATCCAATGCTGCAATAATACATCCGATCACGATTGCAGCAGTGATAACTGCAACAGATTGCTTTCCAAGAAGTTTCTTGTCAGGCCAAATAATTTTACGGAACTCACCTTTAAGCTCGGTAAAGTAGCTTCTCTTAAAAGCTTCGTCTTTTTCCTTTGCCATAAATAATTCACCTCCGTAATCTTATTTGGTTTCCTTGTGTAAGGTATGTGCCTTACAGAAACGACAATACTTCTTTGTTTCCATACGCTCAGTGTGGACTCTCTTGTCCTTTGTCAGATTGTAATTACGCTGTTTACACTCTGTACATGCCAATGTGATTTTAACTCGCACAACTTCCACCTCCATCTTAAATTGTATGACTCTGTAACTATTCAGTACCTTCATAGTTACACTTCTTCTGTGTGCAATCCAAGCGTCACCTCGAGTTTTTAACAAAGCTATACAGCTCGATTACTCTTCTTTTCATCTCGCTCGCATTGTTTTTCTCGAATTTTGCACACAAAAAAAAAGCCTCGACTTGCGTCGCAACCACAAGAATAACAGAACGCATAGAAAAAGTCAAGCAAAATATTGATTTTACTTGACTTTTTAGAGGTTACCACTATATGTTGTGTGGCACTTTATATACTGTATACATGTATAATTCTTGCAAATTCATTTTCACATTATATAAATGCACTTTCATGAAACAGATTCATTTCTCTTAATCGAATATTTTCATCGGATCACTTCCATACTCTTTGTAATATTCAATCGCAAGATTGTGTCCTTTTACATACATCTGCACATATTCCTTTTGTGCCTCCATACGCTTATTCTCATCATATTCCATAAACATATCATAAAGACCCGGATAATCTGCCGTAAATGCCTGAATGTCATCCGCATAGCTACCGTCACCTGCCATATCAACACTGACTACTTCATATCCGTTCTCTGTTTCCTTCAAATGGAAGCATGCCGGCATTTCGGTTCCGCTTTGAGATTCCAAAACAGTACCGGTTAACTGGTATCCATAAGACCAGAAGTTACCAAACACAAGATATTCCCCGTCTTTCTCTGCTTCTTTGTGAATAACATAACCCGGAATCCATACCTTATCTTCTTCTGAATATTGCAGATAATCCTCTTCCATATACTTGTAAATCGCCTCAACCTTCTTGTTGTCACCATAATACACAAACTGCTTCAAGACAATGCTACCATCCTCGCTTACTTCTCCGATAGAAGCTTCTGTAGAAGCCTCTTCAAAAACTATTGCTTGGGACAAATCTAATGTAACATCAGCAAATTTTTCTTTTTCCACGTCAAAATGATACAATACATATTGGTTGTCTTGTATTGCAAGGAAGCTGTAATAAGACGTCTTATTAGCGTCCTCCCAAGAAAAACTATGAAAACTATACTTGTTATCTTTATCAATACTAAACAGGGAGCTTATCTCTTCATATTCACTAAAGGTCTCAAATGTATCTACGTATTGATTCTGTAATACATTCCACTGCTCATAATATTGATTCAAAAGCGTTTCATCATCACCTGTTTCTGACACATTCAACTCTTTACCATTGCACATTTTCAAATCATAGATGTAATAGGAACCGGATGGTACTCCATTTTCCGAATTAAATACAACGATACAATCCCCGTCCTTTAGGATATGTGTCTGTTTCACTTGACTATCAAAGTACACACAATCAATTTTCTGCGTGTCGATAGTTGCTAATACCTGATTCTTCGTCAAATCATAGATTATCGTTCCACGCAATCCACCAAATACCATCACTTCCTCATCTAAGTAGTAAATGTCCGGTGCCCAAACTGTATTAAAACGATCCTGGCTATCCACCATGTTACCAACAACGTCCTGTCTTCCTTGGTCAAACTTCAACCACTTCATAATGGCTGCATATACTGCTCCATCTGTAGCCACATTGGCACCAACAGTTCCCACGATAATTAGTGCAATCGCCGCTGCCACTGCCATAGCACGCTTTAACACCTTATTCCCTCGTCTGCTATTGATAGAGACAACCTTGCTTGCTTCCTGCTCATTTTCTACAACTGCTTTTGTCTGTGTTTCCTCTGTTTTTTCTATTCCTTCTTCATTGATTGCATCTTCTGTCTCATTACTTACTGTCTCTGTCTTCTCAAATGCTACCACATTATTGGTTGACGCATTATTTGCTTCTTGCTCATTTTTCTCTGCCACTGCTTTTTGTAAACGTTCCCACATCATCTTTGACTGTTCTTCCGTAGGATTCAACTGTTCCAAAGAACTCTTAATTACATCTCTTTCCATATCTATGCGCCCTCCTTTTCTATAAATTTCTTGAGCTTTTTCCTCGCCGCAGCCAACTGCGTCTGAATCGTGCTCTCATTTCGTTCTAGCATCTGTGCCATTTCTTTTACCGAATATTCCTCATAGTAATATAGGTATATAACTTCCTGATATTTATCCGGCAATTTTTTTATCTGCTCGATTAATTCGCCTTCCTCTTCTTCCTCAGGCATCGGCGTTTCCGGAATTTCTCCCATATCAACTTGTCTGTTCCAATAAGCCTTTAGTTGATCCTTACAGTAATTCTTCGTTACCGTGATAAACCACGCCTTTTCATGTTCCTCATCCGCGAACACAATTCCTTTTTCAATGTACTTCATAAAAATGTTCTGCACCGCATCTTCAGCATCCGATGCGTTATTCAGCATCATCATAGCGATTCGGTAGACTCGCCGGTGCTGCCGTTCAAAAAGCTCTTGTAAATTCATTTCTTTCCTCCAGTATCTAACGAGCTATGCCCATAATCGTGTATTACAAGCAAAGCTCATAACACGCTCACCATTTTATCACATAATAATACGATTGCAACCGCTGAAAATATTCGGGATTTCCAGCGGTCTTTGCAAATCATTTTTTAATCTCATTCTTTATCATGTTTGAAACTGTTTCCAGCAATCTGTTCCACATTCGTTTTGACTGCTGTGCGGTTGGTGTCAATTTTTCAATTGACTTCTTGACGTACTCTTTCATCTATTAATATCCCCAAGTCTGCAATGTCCAATCTTCTCCCTCATTGCGAGTAAGAATCCAGTTGTATCCTTCACAAACCTGACCAGGCTCCATGTCAAGCTCTCGATAATTCTCTGTTGTGTTGAATGTACAAGTAAATACGATTGCTTCATCAGCACCATACTGATCTGCCCACACCTTAGACTGTGACAAAGAAAAGGCTTCGTCATAATTAAGCTTCGTCATCACACAATCAGTGAAATCCACTTGGAACTTTCCTAAAATATAACCTACTGCAGACTGTAATTCCTCTTTTGTATATAAATCTGAGTTTCCAATATTTACCTTTAAGTTATCAATATTTCCTATTTCTCCGAAATATGGCTCCTCGTCTACTTCATCGCTCTCTTCAGGCATCTGTTCTTTTTCTTCTTTCTTGGTTGTTGATTCCTGCTTTTTCTCTTCCTTATCTTCTACCGTTGCCTCTTTTGATACAGGCACTGCTTCTGTTGTCGGTACTGCTATTGTTACATCCTTTGTATCTTCTGTCTCAATATCTGTCTTTGCCTCTTCCTTTGTTGAAGTCTCATCAACTACCACATTTTCTGTTACCTCAATTACTGCTCCCTCTGTGGACTTTGCCATCGTCTGTAGTGCTACCGGTTCAATGTTCTCACCTTTTTGTGCTTGTGATGCTCCACATCCTGTAAGTGCTGCTCCTAAAACTGTTACTACCATTAATGTTGTTAATACTCTCTTCTTCATAATTCTTTTCCTCCTAAATTTTCCTTTTTTTCTTTTTTCCTTTTTTTTGTTTTCCTTTTCCTTCTTAATTTTGTTTGTGTTTTGTTCCTTTCACTTTATACACGATTGTACTTTTCAAAATATCTTACTTTTTTAAAAATTTTTTTATTTTCTTTTTTTACCTCCTTTTTTCTTTCTGTTTTGTTGCTTTCACTTTATACACGATTGTGTTTTTCAAAATATCTTACTTTTTTAAAAATTTTTTTATTTTCTTTTTTACCTCCCTTTTTTCTTTCTGTTTTGTTGCTTTCACCTTATACACGATTGGTTTTTTCAAAATATCTTAGTTTTAAAAAAATTTTTTAATTTCTTATAATTTTCCGTAAATTATGGAAAACTTGTCAAAGTTTCTTCCTTATATTATAATTGCATCGTAACGATTCAGTATTTTTCAGATTATTGGATCGAATTTGTTGGTATATAATGAAGCAATAGCTAATATAATTAAAAGAGGTATTCTATATGTATCAGATTGATTTTAAGAAACCCATTCATGTGCACTTCATCGGAATCGGCGGAATCAGCATGAGTGGATTAGCAGAGATATTATTAAAAGAAGGTTTTCAGATTAGCGGATCAGACGCAAAGGGTTCCGACATTGTCGATAACCTGATGGAAATGGGTGCAATCGTGAACATTGGACAATGTGCAGAAAACATTACTGACAACATTGATTTGGTTGTGTATACTGCAGCAGTTCACGCAGACAATCCAGAATATGCTGCCTGCGTAGAAAAAGAGATTCCTATGCTTACAAGAGCCCAACTTCTTGGACAGATTATGAATAACTATAAGTATTCTGTCGCCGTATCCGGAACACACGGAAAGACAACAACAACTTCTATGTTAAGCCAGGTCTTCTTAGAAGCTGATGTAGACCCGACCATTTCGGTTGGCGGAATCCTAGATTCTATCGGTGGTAACATTCGTGTCGGCCAATCTGATTACTTTGTTACGGAAGCATGCGAATACACGAATAGTTTTCATTCATTCTTTCCTTATATAAGTATCATTTTAAATGTAGATGCTGACCACTTAGATTTCTTTAGTGGCATCGAGGAAATTATCGAAAGCTTCCACACCTTTGCAAAGAATCTTCCGGACAACGGAACATTAGTGATAAATGGTGATATGGATTGTCTTGCTACAATTACAGACGACCTTACTTGTAACATCCTAACATTTGGTATGAATGCGTCGAATCGTTATTACCCATCTGCTATCGAGCCGGATGACAAAGGCCACATGAACTACACATTAATGGTAGATGGTGTTGCGCAAGAACAGGTGCATCTCAATGTCGGAGGTATGCATAACATCTGTAATTCACTTGCCGTTATCGCAGTTGCAGATTTACTTGGAATCGACAGAGAATATGCATTAGCAGGTCTTGCTTGCTTTGGTGGTGCACACAGACGTTTTGAATTAAAAGGAACACTTGGTAATGTAACGGTTATTGATGATTATGCACATCACCCAACCGAGATCAAAGCTACGCTTACAACTGCAACGAATACACCTCATAACGAATTGTGGGTTGTATTCCAACCGCATACGTACACAAGAACAAAAGCGTTGTTTGAAGAATTTGCAGATGCCCTAAAGGGATTTGACCATGTCATAGTGACAGATATCTATGCAGCCAGAGAAGCGGACACAGGTATCGTCCATGCAAAAGATTTGGCAGACCGCATCAAAGAATTAGGGTCAGATGCAAGATATTTCAGTACCTTTGAAGCAGTTGAAAATTATTTATTAAAAAATTGCAAAAAAAATGATTTGTTGATAACTATGGGCGCCGGAGACGTGTATTTAATAGGCGAAGAGCTACTTGGACAATAGTTATGCACATTATCCACAATCTATTTTTTCCCTCTTGACAAGGATAGATTGTGGATATTTTTATTTACATAATAATTACCGGGCATATCTCATTTATCCATGATTTACTACCTTTTTTACGCTCTCTTTTTTATTACATGCATTATGTCCACCACTTGTCCACATTATCCACATTTTCCACATTTTTTCTACACACGCACCACAAAACAGGTGTTCTATTTCCTTTTTAAAAACACTATGTTATAATCCAAATGCTTGTGAAAAGACGGGAAAAAAAGGAGGGGAAAACAAGTGGAAACAATTACAATTACAACACAAAATCATGAAACGTATTCCGCTGTTTCAAACTTCTTTATCGACTATTATATGACCGAAGCAAACGGTGAATTTGTTAAGGTTTATCTTTATCTCACACGATTATTAAATAGCGGCCGCGCCGTAACCGTTGCAGATATCGCTGATCATTTCAATTCAACTGAAAAAGACATATGCAGAGCCATCCGTTATTGGATTAAGGAAGGTGTCTTGCAATTAGAATATACAAAGGACAAGGTGTTAACCGGCATTACTATGCTACCGCTTACCGCAAAAGCATCTAACATCGGTAATTCATCCTTACTTTCAATGCTTGGCGTAGACGACACTGAGGAACAGACTGCTACAGTCGAACCCAAACCAAAGAAAACTGTCGTTGCAAAAGAAGTATATGACGAACCTGCTGTTCCTGAAATGGTTAATCACAAACCATCTTACGCCGATGACAAGGAAAGCAACGATAAGGTCTTTGCGAATCTGTTATTCCAGATGAAGACTTACTATCAAAAACCTGTAACAAGCGCAGATATTGATACTTTGATATACATATATGAAGATCTTGCATTTGATTCTGATTTAATTGAATATCTATTTGAATTATGTTTAGAAATCGGAAAAATGAACAGACGCTATATGCAGGCAGTAGCGATCAATTGGTATCAGAAAGATGTAACGACCGTGGAACAGGCAAAGCTTTTGTCTTCCCAGTATAGTGCAAAATATTATCCGGTTTTGAAGCGATTGAACATTACAGACAGACCACCTACCAAGGCCGAAAAGGACTATATTAATATGTGGTACGACACATTTGCATTCGGTATGGACATTATAACAGAAGCATGCGACAGGGCGATGGAAGCAAGACCGAGAACAGCTAATTTCAAATTTGTACACAGTATTTTAGAAAATTGGCACAAACAAAATGTACATAGATTATCAGACATTGAAGCACTCGACCAACAGCGTGCGATAGAGAAAAAGAAAAAAGCTGTAACCAAAAAGACGACTACAAATCAGTTTAACAACTTTGAAAATGCCACAGATAATACAATTGTAGACGAATTCGAAGCATTGCTTATGCAGGAGATGAAAAAATAATCATGAAATTTACAGACTCACAATATGACGAGCTTATGAGTACATATCATACTCACCAAATTGAAAATCGTGCCTTAGCGCAAACCCGCAAAGATGAAGTCTATGAAAAGATTCCTCGAATCAAAGAAATCGACCAACTATTGGCATCTTCTTCTATCGATGCAGTTCGTGCAAAGTTAAAAGGTCAATCCGATTGTACGGCCGAGGTAAAAGAAAAGAACCATGCACTCATAGCTGAAAAAGCAGACTTATTAAAAACACATGGTTACGACGAAGATTTCTTAGAACCAATCTACACATGCAAAATGTGTAAAGACACCGGAAGAATCGGCAATGATTATTGTTCTTGTTTCAAACAAGCCTCTATCTCATTGCTCTACCGACAATCCACATTAGACAGGGTTTTGGAATTAGAAAACTTCGACACGTTTGATCTTACATATTATTCGGATGAACCGGACGGAATACATGAGTTAACCCCACACGAAAACATGGTCAAAATTCTAAATAAAACAAAAACTTTTATAGAAACATTTGACAAAGAGGGGGGTAATCTCTTATTCTATGGTGAGACCGGTCTTGGAAAAACATTTTTATCCAATTGTGTTGCCAAGGCGTTAATGGATACCCAGCACACCGTACTTTACCAGTCTTCTATTCATCTCTTCGAAGATGTACTAAGCGATGTGCTTATGAAGAAAAACCAGAATAGCAATAGCAAAGAAATCTATCGCTATCTATATAATTGTGATTTGCTGATTATTGATGACTTAGGAACAGAATTTACGAATAATTTTGTTTCTTCTGAGTTATACGATATACTAAACACGAGAATGAGAGATGGAAAATCTACCATTATATCCACCAATCTTTCTCTAAAGGAATTAAACGAACGCTATTCCGTTCGAATCACATCTCGCTTCATTAGCGATTACATGGCATTTCAATTCTATGGTAGTAATGTACGACTAGCCAAGAGAAAAAGAGCCAGCAAAACCCAATAGATAACGGAGGAAAAATCATGCCAAATGACAGTAATTTATTAACAACCATCCCTGTGGGTGAACTAGGAGTCATTGCACTTCAAAGCTGTACAGCTTTGGGAGAACGCGTAGATATGTATCTTGCAAAGTGGAGAGCAAAAAGAAACCACGCAGAGAAGACGACTATCTCATTTAATGGATATGAAAAGAATTCTTATCTTGTTCAGTCAAAGTGTCCACGTTTTGGTTCCGGAGAAGCCAAAGGTGAATTATTAGAGTCTGTACGTGGTAAAGATCTTTATATCCTTGTGGACGTTACGAACTATAGCATTGAGTATTCTCTCTATGGAAAACAATGTCCAATGTCACCGGATGACCATTATGCAGATTTGAAGCGTGTTATCGCCGCATGTGGTGGTAAGGCTCGTAAGATTACTGTAATTATGCCTTTCTTATATGAAAGCCGTCAGCACAAAAGAAGCGGACGCGAATCTCTTGACAGTGCGCTATGTTTACAAGAACTTGTAAGCCTTGGTGTTTCTAATATTATAACATTTGACGCACATGACCCTCGTGTACAGAATGCAATCCCTCTTCATGGATTCGAAAATGTACGCCCAACATATCAATTCCTAAAAGCTTTGTTAATGTCAACACATGACTTAGAGCTTTCTAAGGAACATTTGATGGTCATCAGTCCTGACGAAGGTGCCATGAATCGTGCAATCTACTTCGCTAACATTCTTGGTGTCGATGTTGGTATGTTCTATAAAAGACGCGACTACAGTACAATTGTCAATGGTCGTAATCCGATTGTTGCACATGAATTCTTGGGTGATTCTGTAGAAGGAAAAGACGTAATTATTATGGATGACATGATTGCTTCCGGTGAAAGTATGATAGATGTTGCAAAACAATTAAAAGCAAGAAAAGCAAACAGAGTATTTTGCTTATGTACCTTCGGTCTGTTCACAAGTGGACTTGAGGTATTCGACAAGGCAAAGGAAGATGGTATTATCGAGAAGGTTATCACTACGAACCTTACTTACCAGACACCTGAATTGCTCTCAAGAGACTGGTACATCAGTGCTGACATGAGTAAATACATTGCGCTTTTGATTGATCATCTGAATCATGATGTATCTATTTCCGATATCATTGATCCGACAGACCGTATCAACGATCGTGTGGCTGAATATCGTGAAAAACATACAATCCGTACAAACTATTGATAAATAATGTGAGCAAGCTTCTGCATTGCTCAACATATAAAAATACCAAAAGGGAATTGACGCATATCATGCGTTCAATTCCCTTCTTTCTGTCATTTAAAAAACTCTTACTATATTCTATTCTACACCTTGGAAAATCTGTGCAATCGGTGAATCCTTATCCAAGAATAATGTTGTCTGTCCGTTGCTAAGCGATGCTTTTACAGTATCTAACGATCGTACAAACAGATAAAATTCTGCTTTTTCCGGATCATTATACGCATCTGAGAGAATCTTCATGTACTCCGCTTCACCCTCTGAAATAATTGCATCTGCACTTGCATTTGCCTCTGATAACATAACAGAAACTTCCTTGTCTGTTGTATTCTTGATAATCTGTGCTTCTGACTGGCCTTGTGCCGTATACGCCGCAGCAATATTATTACGTTCTGTAATCATACGCTGATATACTGCGCTCTTATTCTCATCCGGCAAATCTAAAACCTTGATTTCAATGTTATCAATTGCAATTCCGTACTGGTCACACTGTGTACCGACATGCTCTAACAACTTTGTAGACAAGTTGATGACTTCAACTTCTTCTTTCTTTTCTTCCTCTTCTGATTCCATATCCTTGATTTCCACATCATCTAACGATGTATCAGCATTGGCAACATCAATACTGTCATCACGGCTGGCAATCAATTCTTCCTGCGTCATATTAGAAATTGTTGTCTTAATCGCATTGTATGTAATAACATCAATTCGACCTTCTGCAGTAGAAGTATTCGCACTTAGCGACTGTGTAAACTTCTTTGCATCAGTCACTTCCCACATAATATACGCATTGACAATCATTGTCTTCTTATCCGATGTGATAACATCTGATTGCGGCAAATCATAAAACTGAAGATTCTTTGGAATCTTACTTACCGTCTGAACAAATGGTATCTTCGCATTCAGACCCGGATTCGAAACAACTCTGTCAATCTTCCCAAACTGCTTTACTACAGCATATTCATTCTCTTTTGTAGTAAATGTTACCGTATTAAATACGATCAAAGCGGCAATAGCCACTGCAATTAACAAAAATAATTTTTTCATTTCTTTCATTGCTCTGCCTCCTCCTTGTTCGTATTGTCCTTATTATTCGCAGTACCTGACGCGTTAGATGTTGTTGTGTCAGGCGATGTTGTGCTCACATTCGCAAATGATTCAATCGGATAATATTTCTCAATATTACCATTGCCATCATCTATAATTACCTTTAGCTTAGGTAACAGCTCTTCCATTGCTTCGTAGAACATTCTTCGCTTTGTAATTAACGGATAATTCTTATACTCAGCAAACTCTGCATTAAATCTTGCAACCTGTCCTGTTGCCTCGTTAATACGTGCCGTCTTTGTTGCTTCTGCTTTTTGCAAAATCTTATCTGCTTCTGCCTCTGCTGCCGGAAGCTGTTCATTACGATACTTATTCGCTTCATTGATTGCTGATTCTTTTTGCTGTTTCGCAGTTTCTACGGCTTTGAATGCATTCTTAATATCATCCGTTGGAGGTTCTACATCCTGAATAGATGCATCTACCAATGTAATACCGATATCTGCTTCTTCAAGCTTTGATATAATCATCTGCTTGATATTACTTTGAATCTCAGCCTTACCGGTTGTTAATGCTGTATCCACTGTATATGCAGACATTGTTGCACGAATACTACTCATTGCTATATTTTTAAGAATCAATTCCGGCTGATTCGAATCATACAGATACTTAATTGGATCCTTTACCTCATAAGAAATATAAAAATCAATATCTACAAAATTATAATCTGAAGTAATCATAACCGATTCATCGTCGACATCTCCTGTCGTACCATCTTCATTCTCATAATATCCAATTTCAAATCCGCGAACCGTTGTATCCACCTTAATCACTTTCTGGATATACGGAATTTTGAATTTTAATCCCTTACCTTCTACAACATTTGCCTTTCCAAACGTTGTAATTACGGCTGTTTCTGTCTCTTTAACAGAATAAAAACTGTTGAATATTGTTATGACTGCAAAAAGTGCGATGATAATATATCGAATCACTTTGAACACTATATTCGCAGCATCGTTGCCATTCATATCCACAACTTGTTCTTTCATGTCATTTCCTCCTTCTTCTTTCTATATTCCTGACATTGTAAAAGATATCTTTGCCAATCAAAAATCATTCTATCACAGAATACTAAAAATCTCCATGTTTTATATACAATAAAATAGATATAGCTACTCGAAAACCGAGTAGCTATATCGCTATCATCACACCATAACGTTGTAGATGGATTATTTAATTTTTGCCTTAGGACTCAAGCCACGTTTCTTAAGCATTGTCTTGTAAGCTTTCTTTTTCTTCTTAGGAACCTTTACTGTCAATTTCTTGTAGTTACTGCTTCCCGCTTTTGTAAAGGCCTGCTTACCAACCTTGCTCGTATTCAACTTAGTGGTCTTGATTGTAATACTTGTAAGTTTCTTACATCCGTAGAATGCCTTACTTCCAATCTTCTTCACCTTCGAAGGTATTTCTATCTTCTTCAAAGCAATACAATTCTGGAATGCACTATTTCCAATTGTCTGAACATTCTTGCCCATTTTGACCGTAGATAATTTCTTACATCCGTAGAATGCTTTCTTGCCAATTGTAATAACTCCTGCCGGAATTGTGATCTTTTTCAAGGAAGTACAATTCTGGAATGCACTCTCACCGATAACAGTCACATTCTTGCCGATTGTAACACTTGTAAGCTTCTTACATCCATAGAATGCCTTCTTACCAATCGTCTTAATATTGGCACCCATCTTGATAGATTTCAATGTCGGATGATTCTTAAATGCTTCATCCGCAATAGCGGTAACTTTGTAAGTCACACCACCATACTGTACTGTATCCGGAATCGTAACATCTGTCTTCTTCGTGTTTTCACAACTAACAAATTGAACTTCAGAATTCGCAGAAGTAACCATATAAGTTATTTGATTCTCTTCATCCTCAAACTCCTCATCTTCCTCTAACGGTTCCTGTGTTTCATCTTCCGCAAGGTCATACTGTTCATTGTAACTATAACCACATGTAACACAGGTATACTTTCTTGTACCTTCATTGTCTTCTGTTGCTGCTACAATAATTTCCGGATTACCGTATGTATGCTTTTCCGTTCCCGAAACTTCATCACAGTCTGCATTTTCACATTCATGCCAATGCTCATCTTCATCATAACTCCAGGTTGCCTTATATACATGTGCGGTATGCTCTAGTTCAGGGATTGTTTCTATCTTCTCCTCGCCACAGACACAGGTGTACTTCATCACACCGGTTGATGTTTCTGTCGCCGGAGTCATAATAGTTTCTGTATCCCATGTATGCGCTACAGGTGTCGATTCATAAGCACAACCTTCGAATGTACACTTTTGCCAATGTGTTGTCTCATCATGCTCCCATACATCTCCATATGTATGAACCGTATGTGGCAACTGTGGGATTTCCTCTGTCTCATAATATCCACACTCACAAGCGTATTTTTTGACGCCCGGATTTCTATCTGTTGCTTCCACAACTATTGTTCCGTCATCTAAAGTATGAACAACCGGCATGGTCGTCTTGTTACATCCCTCAAACGTACACTCTTTCCAATGACAATTATCATTGTAGCTCCATGTATCAGAATAAGTGTGTGTATCATGCGGTAGTACCGGTGTTACAACTGTTTTCTCTGCACCACAGCTACAATTGTATTTTCTGCTGCCTTCTGTAGTTAGTGTAGATTCCTCAATGACTTCACCTTCTACCCATTCATGTTCTTCCTTATCGCCCTGGCTTTCGCAAGTTTCATCCAAGCACGCATGCCAGTGATAATCATCATCGTAAACCCATTCTTCAGAATATGTATGATTAACATAAACGGTTACAGGGAATACTACACAACCCCATGCGCTATTCCAACCCTCAATCGTTGACCAATCATAATTCCTGCTATCGTTTGGCTTATATCCTGCCTGGTACTGCGTTCCGTTAATCGGTATCGTTGTTGATGTTGTAATCCACTGATATTTTCCATCCGTAGCACTAGGTAAAACAATATCTGCCAAAGTGATACCACAATCCTGTGTTACACTTGTAAGATCATTACTATAAGTTGGGAGCGCTTTATTAACCTTTAACTCTACCAAAATACCACTTACGGTCTGGTAATTAGCTGTGTCATTTGGTGTATATGTTATACGGTAGTAATGTGTACCTGCATTTCCTACTGACTTTCCGTCTTCGTAATCCCATGTAAATGTACCTTCGTTATCACCGGAATCAATCGGTACATCTCCGAAAGTCTGTCCATAGGTTGCTTCTAAACCGGTCGGAATCGTATAGGTCGGCTTACCCGCACTGACCGCAATTGAAACCTTACAGGTAACTACACCGTTTGCATAAGTCGCTCCTGCATTGGTTGCAGCTGTTTCCCAATCATAGTTGTCTACATCCCTTGGTGTGAACTTCAACTCAACATTCTCTAATGTTGTTACCTCTGTACCAACCGGAACTGTTGCATCCGGCCAGCTGTATGTACCCAATGCTGAATATGGTACATATACATCATGTAATGTTTCTCCAACCACAGCTGTCAAACCTGTCGGAACACTCCATTCCGGTACATTCTTAACCACTGCACCCAACGTTAATGTAAAGAATGCCGATGTCTGATTCTTACCCTTGACAACAAAAGTAATTACTTGCTCTTGTTCATTTGCTTTTTGAAGCGTTCCATACAACTTGCCATCCTTAAGAGTCATACCCTGTGGTAAAGTGGATGAGTTGTCTACCGAGTAGGAAACCGTTCCTTCTCCCTCAATATCACCAATAATTTCAATATTTGTCAAATCATACAGAGGCTCACTGTAAGAATAATACGTTCCTACTACCAATGGCATTGACTCCTCTGTATTCTCAATTCTGTCAGCGGTCTTGCCCAAAGTAATCTTTGTTACCTTTTCCTCATCGTCTATTGCAATATAATTTGCCTTCACGACAAACGGCTCATAAACACCGGTTCCTTGCCATGTACCATTTTCTTGTTCTGTAGCAACAGTATCTGCCGAACCATATGTAATATTCTGAAGCGTTACTGTATCCATCAACTGTTCACCCAAGGTTACAGTAAACGCGCTGCCGCCACGTACATATTGATTCATATCACCCTCTATTCCGGAAGATCCAACGTAGTCACCACTAACTGCTACGCTCTTCACGCACTGACTCGGATAGTCAACTGTTACCGGATAATAAATGGTTGAATACGATGTATTCATGTATGCACTAATCGCAGCATATAAATTCAATGCCTTCGTTGTGTAAACCAAACCTATCCGGTTATAATAGCTTGTGCTATAACTACAGGTCTGATTAAATTCACCGTAGTTAACAATACGTCCGCCATAACTGTTGTACAGTCTGGATGCAACTTCCCATGTTGCCATATCACGGTTAATTACTTTTGCACCTTCATAGATGTAGAGTCCTGTTGTTTTCATATCCCCATAATTATCCAAGGTGCCATACACGCGACTAGTAGAATTCAGTTCTAGCTTACCGTTGTTAACATATGTACTATTGATAGATGTCTCATAAGGCATCATTACATCACCATTATTGGTAAATGTACCATACAAAGCACTACTATTGTTAGAAGATGTAGAGACAATCTCAACCCCTTCATTTACTGTTACATTTGAACCACTATATGTATAGATTGATGAAATATCCATATCTTTATCAAAAGTATAATCACCATCTATGGTAAGATTTCCTTTGTTGTTAATATATACCGCATCTACCTCGTTGGTAGTCGTAGAATAGTATGGTGAAATCGTCACACTACCATTCACCGATTTAGGCACATTTGCGTACATATTCTTTGCTTTACTGTTGTATAGCACATACATATTATTTCCTGACAGTGTAGCTTCTTCTGCTGCATCCACAGTAACGTCACCTGCGATTGTTGAGCTCATCGTACAGTATGTATATGGAATCCTTCCTGCCTTCCAATCAATATCCAAATTCTTGCCAACTAAACTATCACGAACAAGATAGGTCTGTCCCGGATACCAATCGCCAACCATCTGACAATTCACATTTCCTGCTATAGTTGAATTATACGCACCGTAGAAATATGTATAGCTGGCATATGAATTAAAGCAATCAGATGACGTACCACCAATGGTAAGATTAACATCTCCATTTACCGTAGATTTCTCCGCTGCATGCATGAATACATTGTAGTTTGTAGAACTTGAAGCAGACACATCCACTGTTCCGCCAAACGTATAATTCACATTTTTCTTTACAGTAGAATTATATGCGCCTACAAACTCTGAATACCTGTGAGTTCCACCGGTCACTTCCAATGTAACATTATTCGCTTCACCATTATATAAACTGTATACCTTGCCGCGATAATCATTGATATATCCGCCTTCGATGGATACATAGACATCTCCGTCAACAACCACCTTTTCGGTAGTTGAAGCACTATATGCACCATAGATGCCTCTCATATATCCACCCTTCATAGTAATACTAATATCACCTTCGTATGGTTTCTCTGTGTTAGTGTAGCCATAGATTACATAGCTACTCAAACTATAACTCGTCTCACCGCCAAGAATAAATGGTATATTATTATCAGCAATCTTATCATGATTCAAATCCGGATAAATACTTGCATTACCACTTACATTTGGATCAGGCACAATAACTACAGATGTACCATTCAAATAAATGTTAATTCCGTTGAGTGTAATCGTATCATTAACATCTACCTTCTTATAGTCTGCCGCTTTTACTGCAATTGTTAACTCTACATCCGCAGTTGTACCATTGCGACCGGTCACCACAAATGTCACCTTGTCACCTGTTTCATTTACTACAGTTGGTGTACCGATTAATTTGGTTCCCGTAAATGTCAATCCTTCCGGAAGAACAGAGCCACTCTTCAAGGCGTATTTTACATCTCCGCCATATGTCGTTGTTGTGTCATTGGTAATCTCTAAAGACTTGAAATCATATAACGGACTTTCTTCTGTATACTCCTTATTCACAATAGCTTCCGGTTCGGCAAACTGCTTTGTTACCGCAATCTGTTTTGGAACATATTCGCCGTTAACCTTAACCGGTTTTCTCGACATCACAAATGAGCCTTTGCCCGCACCTGCTTCAACATACTCACCATCATCTACATTAAAGAAGTAGTCGTAACCTTCTGCAGTGGTCATAGTCACCCCAACAGTCGTTCCTGCATTCAAGTAATACGTCGTCTTTCCATCTTCAGTAAGTGTAATATAATTACTGCTAAAGGTTAGACTTGTATTTTTCAAATTCGTTGATGTTTCTACCGGATAATACACATTGCTCCATGTACATCCCTCCGGCAATGTTCCGCCTTGTACCATAATTGCACCGTAGCTATTATACATCGAATAAGCTGCTAACGCACCCTTCAAATAGATTCTACTTCCGGAATATCTGTATAGTCTGTTTGTTGTATTCAAAGAGCCATTCTCGTCAATTGTCAAATTACCATAAATATATGCATTTGTAGCCTCTAACGTTTCATCTAAAGTATATGTACCATAGAAGTAGGCAGTTCCTTTATTGTTATAGTAGTATCCGCCATGGCCTGCATTACCTTTTGTTACTGTCCATGATACAGTGGCGCCGTCCTTTAATATCATTCTTATAGTTCCTGTTGTAATCGTATCACTTAAGCCATATAAAGCACCAACACTACCACCATTCATATAAAGTTGTAATGTATCTTCCTCTGCAACAAGAGTACTGTTATGCGCACCGTAAATTGTACCAATGGTACCACCATTCATGGTAATGCGAATCTTATCCTTTGCAGTAGAATTGCGTACACCATACATTGTATAGTTGGTCAGATCGCCGACATAAGCCGCATTCTCACTGTCTGCAATACCGTCCTTGTTATCATCCAGATAAATTGCAGTATTGTTATCCTTGGTTTCAATTACAATTGAGTTACCGTTCAAATAAATCATTGCATTGGCTTCATCAATCGTAATACGTCCATCCTGACTGGTCTGCGTACCATTACCTTCTGTAACAACCACATTCAAAACCAAATCAGCAACTGTATCATTTTTACCTGTTACATGAATAATGGTTTTCTTACCTTCTTCATACGCAACAGTTGGAATACCATATATTTTGTTATCCTTAATAATAAGACCTTCCGGTAATGCTGCTAACGGGTCAACCTTAAATGTCACCTCTCCGCTTAAGCCATCATTACTAATTGATAGCGAATTCAAGTCATATACCGGATTCTCATCTGTATATTCCTGATTCAACTTGATTACCGGATCCGCCACGGTTTTACCTAATACAATCTGATTACCCTTCAATTCTACATTAAATACTGTAGGGCTATCCTCCATCACAAAACTATATGTATTGCCACTCACTGCTGCATCCACCGGCGCATCAGACTTCTCATTTTTCACTGTTGCGCTAATCAATGAATAACCTTCATTCACAGTCACTGTATAGCTTACAGTATCTCCAACTCGTACAAAATACTGACCCGGTCTCAACGTATGCGTAGATAAAGTTGTAGAGTTTGTCTTAGAGACAGTACCACCCTTCGTCAAATACTCAACAGCAAACGGATAATAAACATTTTGTATCTTGTCCAAATCACCTGTCAGCGTGCCGCCGTTCATATAAACATAAGTACTCGGGATTTTTCCATCGTCATTCACTGTTCCTGCAAATGCTGCATCCAAAGTTCCCTCTAGTAAAATATAACCATACTCACAATACAATTCATCTTCTACTGTAACTGTTACTCCTTGTGATACGAGGTAATTTCCACTATTCAAGTGTAGGTTTTTGTATGTCACATCCTTATCAAAGACAACCTTACCACCAAGATATAAATGATCTTTGTATGTCAATGTACCACTGCCGGTAAAGCTCGAACTTGGATTAATATATGCATCCTCAGGAATCACTGAGGTGTCATCTATAACCGTTGTAACATGCTGTCCCTCTGCAGTGCTGTTACTTATGCTTACACTCGAATTAGAACCCTTGCTCATAGTCAATCCTGTTATATTCACAGAGACATCCGCGCACTCTTTAGAACCTGCAGACTGATATGGGTACACACTACCCTCAATATCAATATCTGTCAGATTGATCGTTGTCTCTCCTAACGTGTTCGCATAACTAACTCCATAAAGGTATCCACCGTAATTATTCTCTTTTCCAAACTCTCCATCCTCAATCGTAACAATCGTATCACCCTGGACAGTTGTGCCACTCAAACCATATACATAACCGGAAGAACATGTACATCCGTTAAGAGTAATATTCACATCTCCATCTACCACATAACTGCTACTGCTACTCATACCATATATGTTTTGAGATGCTGTTGTATCTGTAATTGTACTGGTAATGTTTCCACCGCAATTCGCATACATATAGATACCATACACATAATTTCCCGAACAATTTTTAACTGTACTGGTAACATTACCTTCACATTCTTTTACTTCTGCAGCATATATCGAATAGTACGATTTCACATTTGAAACATCTACCTTCACATCACCCTTTGATGACACTTCATCAAGTCCGTATAACGTATAGAAGTTGGAATCTTCTATGGTAACTGTCGTTTTTCCGGCAACTTTACAGCCATTCGCACCATATGAACAACTTCCGTTCTGATAGCTTGTAGTATCTTTATTCACGTTCTTAACATGAACTTCTACATCACCACCAATAATGCCCTTTGTACTATAACCATATACACCATTCACGCCTCGATAGTATCCGCCATCGACATTTACAGACACATCGCCGGCTACATTCGTCTGGTATACAGCATACAAATATACAGAATCTGTTTCTTCATTCTTATTATTAGTTATATCCACTGTTACATCACTACCTGTAGAAACATTATACGTAGCATATACAGAGCCTTTCAACGCTGTGT
This sequence comes from Lachnospiraceae bacterium, assembly GCA_015057435.1. Taxonomy (GTDB): domain Bacteria; phylum Bacillota; class Clostridia; order Lachnospirales; family Lachnospiraceae; genus CAG-590. The sequence goes on along the minus strand of SVEJ01000009.1, from coordinate 13,405 downwards.
CTTTCACAGTGACCTTCACTGCACCGGTCACATTAACAGACACTACAATTCCATAGGAGTAATTAATCGTTCCGCCATTCACATTGACTGTAACGCTTTTTCCAATCTTTGTGTATTCATCGGTTGCAATTGTTCTACCATACAAACCATAGAAATTATTCGCATATCCGCCATTATAATTAATAAGTACTTCTCCACCTACTAATGTTGGTTCATCCTTATACTTACCATCAATACCGTATATAGTCGCAGACGCAGCTGCTTTCGCTCCCACTAGATCCAAGGTTACATTGCCATCGATTTTCGAATTATAACCTGCAGACAAATAATTCACTATATCACATGTATTTTTTTGATCAAATACATAATCACCTTTCACGTGCACATTGTACAAACCATATACACTGCTATATCTTGCATTATTCAAAGTGATATTGACATTTCCGTCGATTACCGCTCCTGAAGTCACAATGTATCCACTATTAATGTTGTTACCGGACTCCGGCAAAGCATCGAAATCAAAATTGATATCTACATTACCCACAAATGTGTAATCTTCCTCCGGCATACTCCAAGAATCCGTACCGCCAATTACATATAAATTCGCGCTGAACACTGCAGTTCCCGTCACATCTACATCAACCACTGTGTTCGTGTTCTTACCGGCGTCCACATTACTATATACAACAGCGCCAAACTTTGATATGGCACCTCCGCTGATATCCACATCTATTAATGTACTGCAATCCTCGTCTGATTCCACAGTACTTCCGCATACAAAACAAACATCACTAAACGTACCGTTCCCGATAACACCTTGTACAGCCGGAGCAGTACTGTTTACTAACGCACAATTACAATTATATAGCGCTCTCAAGTTTGCAACATTTCCTTTTACAACCTCGGCATATACACCAACCTTTTCAGCGTTTTTTACCTTAACTGTTCCGCCGCTGACACCTATAAATGTAGCCGTGGTCGTCTCTGACTGAGAATTCATAACCATCGAAACTGCACCTGCACCATCAGAAACAACGTCACTTCCATTCGCACCAAAAACTGCATTTGGAACAGTTCCTCCATTCACGCAAACAGCTAATGCCGTCGCATCTGTCGAATTAATATCCGACGTCATAGATGCCGCAACAGTAGCATTTACAACACCGTCATTAATCGTCACAACCGATGCCGAAACCCCATCTGTTGTCACAGTGGAATTCTGTGCACCAAACAAAGCGCTAGAAACTATACCACCATTAACAGTCACAGAAACTGCCGGTGTTGTAGCTTCTCCTTGTAACTCCACCACCGACTCACCTTCATACACACCAAAAATAGCCGGAACAAAACCGCTATTCACCGTAATAGCGATAGGTGCCGTCGTTTTTTGCTTATAGACACCATAGATTGCATAATTGGCTTTGATATCCACAGAATCATTAATTGATACCTGTTCATCTCCATCATCAATCTTTCCGTCCATGTTTTTGTCAATATAAATGTTATTGAGCAAATTGTCTGTTGTGGAATTCTCTGATTTCACAATAATAACAGAATTACCATTCAAGTTGATACCAAGTGGCACTGTATCACTCGCATCACCATAAATGTATGTAACCCCATTACTTTTGTCCACGTTCGTTAACGCAATCGGTTCTTCTGCAGAACCTTCTCCTTCCGTTGCATATACAGTAGGATATGAAAACAGACTTGTCCCCAACAACAAGCCCACTATCAATCCTATTGCACGCAGCTTTTTCTGCTTTCGTTGCATGATATACCTCCTATTAATATTCTCCCATTTTAAATATCATCACACATACCATAATCATATCGTTTCCGTAAACCTATTACAATTGCTATTTATTGAGACTTTTCATTTTCAGCAGAATAGACAACTGCTTTTGTATGTTTTTCGCAACAAAAAATCATGTGACAAATCCACTGGGATTGTCACATGATCGTTATTCTGCATATTATATTTCATTTGTCACAAGCTTACGGCGCCGCGGTTGTCGGTGCCTCCGTTGGTGCTTCCGTTGGCGCTTCTGTCGGTGCCTCAGTCGGCGCTTCTGTTGGCGCTTCTGTCGGTGCCTGCGTCGGCGCTTCTGTAGCATTTTCCGAAGTCTTCTTGTTTTCCTTCTTCTTCTCTGTCTTCTTTTCTTTCTTTTTCTTCTTTTTCTTCTTCTCATCCTCAGAATCTTCTGAGCTAGAACGTGTATCTCTCCAATCCTTCGTTGAACGTACCCATTCATAATCAGGGAAACCGATATCTGTTAATCCCTCATGAATCTGTGCGTTAAATGTACTCCAGATTCCACCCGGATAAGTAGAACCCCACAAACCTCTTGTAGACTGTGGTGTGTCATATCCAACCCACACACTTGTTGTATAATAAGGTGTAAATCCACAGAACCATCCGTCTGTATTATTATCTGTTGTACCTGTCTTACCTGCACAGGACATATCACGAATACCTAATCCGCTGGCTGTACCACCTGTAAATACTCCTTTTAACATAGAGGTCATCATACGAGCAGCATTCATCTCATATACCTGACGCGTCTTGATACGATCTGAAACAACCACATTACCTTCCGCATCTGTAATCTCAACGATACATGTTGGTTTACGGAATTCTCCGTCATTCTCAATCGTCGCATAAGCTGATGCCATCTCTACAGTTGTTGCACCATAAGTCAGACCACCAAGACAACCTGCCATATTCTCTCTATCTTCAAATGTAAGATAATTAAAGTTCATATTATACAGATAATCTGTACCCACCTGCGGTGTCAACTGTCCGTACAGACGATATGCCACAATATTCTTAGACGCAGCAACTGCAGCCGCCAAAGATGTCATATTGGAATATGAACCGGAATTCTTCGGCATCTTATGTGCGTATGGTCCCTCCGGCTTACAGTCATCTACTCTGGTTGCCGGTGTGTATCCACGCTCTAACTGTGGTGTATATACAATAATCGGCTTAATTGTACTTCCCGGCTGACGTGCACTTTGATATGCACGATTCAAACTATAACCTTCGATTTCTCTCTGTGTTCTTCCACCTACAATTGCAACAACTCTACCCGTAGCATTATCAATACAGGTTGCTGCACCTTGCAGGTTATAGATACCGGTCTCTTCGTTCTTTTCTTCATCCATCACCAAAGTTTCATCCACTGTCTGTTGCAACAGACGCTGCTTGTCCGGCTCTATAGAAGTATAGATACGATATCCGCCTGTATAAAGCTTTGCATAGTATTCATCATACATTTCGCGATATTCTTTGTTGTACTTTTGCTGGTCTTCATATGATGAAAACTTATATTTGAACACAAATCCTGCCTGTTCCATCAATGCTTCAGTTGCACAGAAGTTCGTATAGGTCTCTACATAATCGTGGCTTATCTTTTCAACCGGAGCCAGTTCAATCTTCTCTTCCAACGCCATCTGCAACTCTAATTCATTGATATAACCAAGTTCATGCATATCATTCAAAATCTTATCGCGTCGTTCAATCGTATGATCAAAGTTTCTTCTCGGGTCATAATACGACGGACTATTCGGAATTGCACATATAAATGCTACCTCTGATACAGACAACTGATCCAGGTCCTTATCAAAATAACCTTGTGCCGCAGCACCAATTCCATAATAACTGTTTGCGAAGAAAATGGTATTCAGATAATATTCCAAGATCTGCTGCTTTGTATATTTCTTTTCCATTTCCCAAGCAATAAAGATTTCCTTAAGCTTACGCTCATAGCTTACTTCATTCGTAAGGAAGATACCTCTTGCAAGCTGCTGTGTGATTGTTGATGCACCCTGCGTGATGTTACCATCATTCTTAAATAAAATCCACGCAGCACGCATAATACCTTCATAATCGACACCGTTATGCTCATAGAATCTTCTATCCTCAACGGATACCATCGCCTCAACGAAGTATGCAGGAATCTCCTCATAGGTCTTATAATAAACCTGTTTTTCGCCCTTTACTTCTCGAATCATCTTACCATTCGCGTCATACACAATGGAAGTTTCATCCTGTCGGAATGTCTTCTCATCCGAATTAGCTACAATCTCTTTTGCCGCTTCCTGATACTCCAACAATTGTTTACCAAATTTTTCGTAAGCTGCGTATCCTCCAATCGTAATTACAATCAAAAAGATTACCAAAAGATACATCGTAATAATTCTTCTTACTTTACGACGTTTTCTTCTCTTGTCACGCTTTTTCTTACGCTTTTTCGCAGCAGCAAGTTCATCCGGTGTCATTTCCTTCTTCGGCTCTTGCGTCTGCTTCTTTGTTCCTTGTGTCGCCTTCTTTTGATCAGCCATTTCTTTCCCTCGTTTCTAAAATTACAATGCAATCAAATTGCTTGATACACCAATCTGGCCAAACATATCATGTACACCTGCATTCGTTGTGAAAATGATAATCTGACGATTCATGTACTCACCCAAACAATTCAATGTCTCATATAATCTTTGTGAATCATATGTCACAAATATATCATCCATAATAATCGGCAATTCCTCATCGATTAACACATTCGCAATCGACAAGCGAAGTGCCAGATAAATCTGTGCTATCGTTCCCGTGCTTAAGTAGTCTATACTGATAAAGGAATTACCACTCTTCACCATCACACGCAACTGATCATCAATCTTAACTTCTGTATATTTGTCATTCGTAATTCGGCTTACAATCTCTGAAACCTGCTCATTCAAAACGCTACCAAAGGAATCATAGATTTCCTCTGATAAGTCCTGAATTGTCTTGATTGCCAAGTCAAGTGCAGCAACCTCAACAGCATTGCTTCTCATCTTCTCTCGAATCTGATTAATCTCAAGCAAAAGTTGCTCCTGCTCGTTACGTGCATTTACAAGCTGCTGTTCTTTCATACGAAGCTCTGAAAGCTGTGTAATCGCCTGACGATGTGCTTCTGAGTCTATCGTGCCCTTAGCATCTTCAAATCCTTGTTCAATCTCTATCTCTTCCATCAATTGATGAAGCTTCGCTCTTCTGATTAATACTTGAATTAGTGTAAGTGTCACTAAGAAGACACCCACTCCGATAATTCCAAGTTTCACCGCTGATATACTTACCGGAATCATATAGGCAATTCCGACAAACAATGCAACCAGCAAAATACCCATTGCAAGAATAACAAATGCGTTATCTAAGATACTACGCTTACCCATATTCTGCAGCATCTTAATATCTTGCTCTCTCTTTGTCAAAGGTTCTTCTTCTAACAATTCTTCCTGTTCCGGCTCCTCTGTAGCAGCGGCTTCAGCCGAAGCATTCTTAATTGGTGTGAACTGCAACTGATCTGCTTTGCCATTTTCCATGTTCGCTTCAACCTTCGCATATTCTTCCTTCAAGGCAGCAAGCTCTGCATCAAAGTCGCGTTCCATTGTAAGCTTAGCCGTTAATTCCTGTTGTCTTGCTTCTAATTCTTTGTTAGAAAACTCTTTTTTCTTATTCTTCAATTCCATAATGGCATTCACCGCATCAATATCGCCTGCTCTTGATGATGCCATATTCACAATATAATTATTGAGCTTATCTGCAATTTCTTTGTCTGTTGTCGCATCAATCTGTCCTACACATAATGTATTGAGATACGTGCTTTTGTCTGTATGCAACAAGCTTCCTAATAAATCATTCGGTGCTTGCAAAGCAACTTCTCTTCCCGTATTCAAATCACGAACCGTTGTCTTCTTCTCCGCACGAGAAAAATTACGCTCAATCAGATAACTTGCACCATTCACAGAAACTTGCATAGCACCTGAAAATGCTGCTCCGTTAATCGGTTTCTTCTGCTCGTAATGGTCAAATCTTGCACCGATTCCACGAGACTTATCGATTCCATACATCATATCCACAATAAAATCTTTTGTTGTGGATTTGCCTGCTTCATTCGCCCCGTAGATTACATTAATTCCAGGAGCAAGCGTAACATCTTTTCCGTGAAATTGTCCGAAATCTTGTAAATGTAACTTCTCTATTCTCATATTACTGCTCTCCTGTCTTTAGTAGTACATCAAGTCCATAATGAACTGCTTTTTTGCAAATCTCATCTCCATAATAGTTGTCCGATAGCTGACCAATAAACTTACCAACCAGATTGCTCTGGTTATCGTCATAAAGCTTTTGTAAATCGTAGCTGTCTGCCACCTCTGTCACAACTTCATAGATATTATAACGATTGCAAAGACTTGAAAAATCAAACACATCACGATTGTGATTATGTCCCTTTACAAGAATACGATAAATGTTTCTCGCACCGAGATTTTGTATCTGTCTGTCTACCAAGTCAACAATCATTCTAGGTGTATGGTCCGGCTTAATATTAATCAAAAGATTCATATAAGATCTCTGTGCAACCGGAACGAACTCTGTCTTCACAACACCATCTGTCACTTCACCGTAGATATATCCTCTTGCACCCGTATCTGTATAATCAATCGGTTCTATAGAACCTGCCATAATCACCGTATTATCCTTAATAATCTCAGGCTTATGAATATGACCTAATGCCACATAGTCAAAGTTGGTTTCTCTCAGATTCTTCTTATTAAACGGTAAGTGTTTTGCATCACCACCATGCGCCAACAAGATATTAAATGCACCGGCTTTAGCAGGCTTGATATGATTCAAAATATCATCTTCATTTTCCTTGCTACCGTACGAAAATCCTGTAACACATGTATTCAAATCCTTCATATATACATTGCTAATCTTATCCGCAGACAAGCAAATGGTCTTAGACGAGAACTTATAATTCGCCATCGGGCTATCCGGTTTCATATAATCATGATTACCCGCAATCATAATTGTCTTTGTCTTTGTCAAACGCGAAAGCACATAATCCACATCACGAAGCATTCCCTCTGATGGTGGCATGTGGAACAAGTCGCCTGCTATCAGCAACAAATCCACTTTCTTATCTTCTGCGTCCTGTACAACTTTCACGAACGTATCTTTGATCTCTTGTTCTCTGTCTTTACTCCATGGTTTTCCCTTGTCAGGTTGTACGCCCAAATGCGCATCTGCCATATGTATAAATTTCATCTTGACACCTACCTCTTTCATCGGCTTATATTTTGTATCTAATCAATTTCTTTTGTAAATGTGCATACTTCCACCTATAAAACGATATACACTTCCCTATTATATAAAATTTTACTCATAAGTGCAAATACTTTTCCTTAGTCGCCAATCCACCTCTGATATGACGCTCCGCTTTGTTCACATCCAACACTTTTCGCACCTTCTTTGCCAACGCAGGATTCAGGTCTTCTAACCGTTCCGAAACATCCTTATGTACGGTTGTGACGATTTGGAACGGTTTTAGATGTGGTTGTTTCTTGGCTAGTTCCTTCTGTTTCTTCGGTACGTTCTGCGTCGTCAATAAGCACAGTTTCGTCCAAGCCTAAGTCACCGATAAGGCGCAGGTAAATATCTACATTACCATCCTTGTCCACTTCAATTTTATTAATAAGACGCTTTAACTGTGTATTGGTCATTTCATGAACATCTGTGATATCTTCCATCTCTTTGAAAGTACTGTTAAGAATCGCTTCCAACTGCTCTCCCTTTGTCAGATTATAAGATACCATTTTCAGTTCATTTTCCAATCTATCAATCTCTTTTCTCATGCCACCGATTTTCTCATTTAATTCCTCTCTTGAAATCAAATCATCGGTGTACATATCCATGTATTTCTCACGAGCTTTACGAAGTCTGTTTAACTCTGTAGTTAATTCCTTTTCGTATTCCACATTTTCATCTTTCGCTTTGTAGACACGTTGAAACTCTTTGATCACATGGTCAATTACTTTCTTTTTTTTACTGAGCACATCCTGGAAGTACTCTTGCAATACTTGGATTAATTCTTCTTCATCTACTGTGATTGCATTCGGACAACTATCCGCACCACGACCATTGTGGCCGGAACACACCCAACGAATATAAGTATTCTTGTACTGACGAACTGTTCTACGGAATGACCAACCACAATCCTTACATTTAATCAATGTAGAGAATAAATGCTTGTTGCTTTGACGTTCGTGAGTCATCTTAAAAGAATCGTGGCGACCTTTCAAAATCTCCTGAGCTCTGTCAAAAGTTTCATCATCAATAATACGAAGTTCTGGACGAATCGTTACTAACCATTCAGATTCATCTTTTTCTTTTCTCTGTCCGGTAAGGAAGTCTGCAACTTCTTCTTTTCCATTGATAATCTTTCCGGTGTATATCTCATTGGTCAGAATACGACATACGGAATTCTGACTCCAATTGTTTCCACGCTTGGTTTTTACTCCTCGTTCATTTAACATATTGGCAATCTTTGCACCACCAAAACCTTCTTCTGTATACCATTTATACATCTGACGGATAACCTTTGCTTCCTCTTCATTGATGGATAGATTGAAATAGTCACCAATAGTTTTATCGTATCCATAAACAATGTTTGGAACTCGACCTTTTTCTGCATTCATCTTCTTGCCGAATTTGATACGCTTAGATGTGTTCGCACTCTCTTCCTGTGCCAATGCACCAAAGATGGTTAACACAAATTCAGAGTTACCCATACTTGTCATATTGGCAGTAAGGAACTGTGTTTCAATACCAAGCGCTTTCAGTTTACGAACACTCTGTAACAAGTCCACGGTATTTCTAGCGAAACGGGAAATATCCTTTACCACAACCATATCAAATAACCCTTTTTCAGCGTCTGCAAGCATACGCTGGAATTCTTTACGATTCTTAATTTTGGTTCCGGAAATACCTTCGTCTGCATATAATTTAATAAGGTTGTCCCCTGTACGTTTTGTATATTCTAAGAAAAACTCTTTTTGAGTCTCTAGGCTGTTGAGCTGGTCTTCTTTATCTGTGGATACTCGGCAATATGCTGCTATGTTCATGTTTAGCCACCTTTCTGTTAGAGTTGTTGCGTTCTGTTACAACTATTATAACACATATTATCTTAAATATAAAAGAGACTTTTGAAAGTTCACCAAAAGTCCCTTTTTACTAAATATCAATTGTAGTATTCATTGCTAGAAGTTCTCCAATTTGATCAAGCTCAATAAATGTTACTTTCTTACCTGACAATCTTGCCAAATGTCTTAATGTACCTTTAAATCCTGCATCTATGTATTGTGGGATAATTACAGCTATCACCTGGCATCTTGCATCTATCATTCCTTGTTCGACAAACTGTCTAACTATTTCCTGTCCTTCCGTAGATGTAGACAATAATGGCTTCCGTATTTTTTCACCATCTTCCACAACTTTCCTTGGACGATTTTCACTATTCTTTTTAATTATTCCTTTCAGTTCGTATGCAGAATTTCCAGCTTTTATTTCTCCCGAAACATCCCCATACTCCATCCCTTTATGCGGCTGAGGGCGATAAGACGGTAAAATTGTATAAAACACTTTTGGTAAACAAACCATTTTACCATTAGAAATACATTCTTCAATCTTCTGATACGAACAGGTCCCTGTGCCGCACTTTTCATTTAGATTTACTGCATATGCTCTTAATCTATTCGTAATCTCTATAGGCTCATGTTGGAAGCATTCGATAGTAGCAAAAGGAATTTCAACCTCTGATTCCATCTTATCTACTTCGTTAGCAATATATAGTCTATCACCTACAACACAAATACTATAGTCTAAAGAACAGTCCTTAAAAACTTTTTGAATATTTCTATTTATCATAGATATCAAATAAGTTTTTGGTACATACCAAGGTACAATCTCACACGCATCATGACCTTCTGAACATACTATTTTTAAAGGTGCACCACAACTACACTGATTTATAGTATTTCCATTTACTATTAACTCCTGTCCACAGTTAATACAATACGGAATCTCATATGAATCGCACGCTCTACAATATATTCTAGGAATTTTCACAAAAAAACTTGATTTTTCCAACACTGATAACTTATCAGTTGGAATTTGTACTTCATATTCTTCTTTATCAAGTGCAGTGATAATTTGTGTTAAATACCAATTTATATGAGAAGACTCTATAGTACTTAATCCAGACCACTTAATCTCTTGTCCTACTTCTCTAAAGATTTCTTCTGCTGGTCTTCCTCGCAATTGTTCTATTTCCTCCAATATAATCTTTATCGCATTCTCTGACCATGCAAATAATATTGAAGCTGGCAGATGTTTATAAATACCTATACTTCCAGTTCTAACATTATATTTAACCGTAGCATCAATCTCATCTGTAATAGCAGAAATGAAACTTCCTGACGTATCAATTCTTTCTGCACGAATTCTTTGTATTTCTTCCTCTTGTTCAAACGTAATACCACCAGCGCGTGATACTATTGTTTTTTCTCCTCCTTTTCCCTGCAAAACAATTCTACTAATAGCTTTAAAGTTAGTGCATTTATCAATAGCTGACTTTGGTGGTTTAACTTGAGTAATTGGATTTCCTAATTTTGTAGCTATATAATTTTTCACATATGTCGTCATTTTTACGTGTTTACTTATGCAAGCCAAGTATGTTGAACTTTTTCCGATCCACAAACATCCTCTGTGTTGTTCCCATACTCCAGCATTTTGTCCATTCTCGTCAACATATGCATATTTCTTACTATAAACATAAAGTACTTCTATTCGTTCTTCGTACCCTTTTACAGAAAGAATTTTAAATTTTCTATAACCGGTAACCGGTAATATATCCTCACCGCACTCTTCCAAACCCATAATAATTTCATAATCATTGTCTTTCAGAGACGTTTGAAGCGTCCATAAAGTAAAAGTAACTTTATCCCCATAAATATAGTCATTTACATACTCTTCTATCTCCTCATCGCTTAATACTCCATATGACAGTATTGTACTTACGACAACAGTCTTATCTTTACCATTAACTTCTTTTTCTTCAATTCCTTTTTTTACAGCAATATCATGTAATGCATACCAAGGTAATGTTTGCAACTTTTTAATTTTTTCCTCTCTATTCATGCAACCTCCTATTTGCTCTAGATTAGAACGTTTTTACGTTTACGCTTTTCATCACTAAATTATCCCCTTCTTCCATCAGGGTGTTTCGACACTATCTATAAGTCTCATAATATCCCCCAACGCAATGTAAGTATGAATAATACACTGCATCGCCTGCTCTCTTGTTATATCTGCATGTACCCCCGAATTCTGTAAATTGTTTATTTGCTCAATCCAATCAACAAGGTATATAATTTCACTACCGACAAGAGTATTCTTTGTAGCTTTAGTTTGTATAGATTCGATGACTGCTGATAATTGATTATTACAATGATCACCTGAAATATCGATTTCAACACCAGACTTAGTTCTAAAGTATTTACCTTTAAAATCCGGCAAGGTCTTTTTAAATAGTTCCTTGGCGGTATTATCCCAAAGTCTACGACACGACGTTAATACTTGAGAATATCTTTCAGGATTTCCATCCTCCATCAATGCCTCTATTGCACTTAATTTTTGAAGTGTGCTATTTGACAATTTTGTAAAGAACACATCAACCTGCGCTTGATATTCTTCAAAAACATTCTGTGTAGTATTACTAAATTGCAAATCAATTTTCCAACGTACTGCATAGTCATAATATTGAGACTTTAAAATAGCTAATCTTCTCTCGTTATTCTTACTTGTTTGAATCAATTGATTGGTATTTTGTGCTATTCTTAATGTCATTCTTTCTGTTGCGACAAGTGCCCATTCCCCAGCAACCGAAAATCCTTCTGTGGTATAATTATTTATAGCATTTTGCGAGCTATCAATGGATGCTTCCAACTCTGCTGATAAATCTGTAAACACGTACCTTTTTTTATCTTCATTTCCAATATAGCTTCGGCCATGCTTGACTGCACAGTCCCACGCTTCAGATGTTAAATGCCCATCATCATTTCGTGCATAGCCACCATATTCATACTCTAGCCACTCCTGAGCTTCAAAATCGTTTACCAATCTAGCAATTTTCATACATTGAAGCAACGCCGAAGATGTTGTAATCGTTCCATCCTCAATTCCATTTATAACTTTTTCACAGGCCTCTAATGCTTGTGTACGTCTTGAATTAATATCCGCCATATGTATTCCTTTCTCCATTGCATCTATTATTCATTTTGTAGATCCAACTCATAACTCATCATTAAATAAAAGCATCAACAATTCCTTTGGCGACATTGATTACTATCAACATAAAAATATGCCCGCCAAAAATACTCATCAAAAAATTCTCCGTATCTATCACATTATAGTAAATACCTATTCCCAAAATTATCATCGTTAGCAAAACTGCTATAACTGCATAAATCAAATTTTTGGCAATTTCCTTTATGTTCTTCCACAGCCCCTGCAATGTAGTATCAAAATATATGAATCTTCCCAAAACAAGCCCTACTACGCAAATTATCAATTGACTAAACTCGCTTGTTTTAGAAAAAACAGAAAAGCCTATAAGCATAAACAAAACGACAATACTACTCAATAAGCGAAGATTCGCTACAATCTCTGCGTCTACATCATGTTTCCCTAAACTTTTTCCAACCTTTTTATTAACAAGATCTTGTCCCAATTTATTATCCACTAAATTATTACAAATAATTGCTATGATAATTAATACGAGTAATACTATTCCGTTATAATCAGACAAGCAAGAAAAGATTTGAGTATACAAATTGTAAATAAAGCAAGCCCCTAAAATACATGTGTCTGCTATGATAACTTCAAACGTCCTTTGAATTACCATTTCTGGTTGAAATGCCAATGTATTTGCAGCTTCATCTTCAGAAAGTTTTCCCAGTTTCTTACTAAATTTCAAATAATAAATACGAATAGCAATCACGGATACTACGCAAAAAAGCATTATCCATAATGCTGAAACAACTATCCAAGTCCCAAAATTTTCTTTACTTGCAATTGAATCAAATATACTCATAATTAGATATCCCTACCTTTGTTACTTTATCTTTTCTTGTATTTCCTCCGGCAAATACTTTGCCAGTTCCTCTACCAACTCATACACCTTTGTTCCGGGTGCAATTTCTGTCGGAGTTTTACCCTCTCCATCTTTAATAATTCTCTTTGCATAACGAATCGCCAATTTCGGATTACCATGCTCTAAAAGAATCTTAAAGATATCCTGCATATTCTTCTGATACTTTCCAATTCCTAGTTCCTTGAACTTATCATTCAAAAATGTGATATACTCTGCTCTGTGATTGTTAGCAGTGTAATATGCAAAATGAAGTAAAAACCAAAACTCAATGCATTCATTACTCCATGCAGTATGATATTGTAATTCCGGATTTTCTTTATTCAAACTCTCCGCACGTTCTACAACACCATTGAAACGTTCTGGCGGAAAAC
>SVEJ01000055.1 GCA_015057435.1 Lachnospiraceae bacterium | reverse complement strand
AGGTTTTTTCACTGTAAGCTGAAGCATTTTCAACCACCCGCATAGCAGGTGGTTTATTTGTTTTCTGTTTCGTTTTTCGGAACACGAAAAACTACACAACGAAAACAGGGCCTTGCCCTAACAACAATAAAAACAGCCCGACACAAAAAAGTGTCAGGCTGTACGAAGCATATTGATCCCTGTCATAGTATCTCTAAATTTCATCATATTCGGAACACATATGCTCTATAAAAAACACACGATATACATTAAATAAGCTTTTAGACAATCATTTTATTCTTATATGATTTACCTTCACCACCTTTCTTATCACCCTGCATAAGTGGTATATAACTGGGGTAATACGAGAATTTTAGATATGTCCCCATAAGGAGGACCTTAGAATAGAGATGCCAGTCATCCGGATTTGTGCCTAAGCAACTTGGCTGTACTCTCTGTAAATAATATACAAAATTACATTTTTAAATGCAATTAACTTTCTATGAAACCTTTCTTATAATTTTGTGTTATTTTTTGAAATTTTTTTCAAAATTACACCATATATATCTAATCATTTTTTTATCAGAAATCGATATACTATTAACACAACTACATTTTCATTGCATTTATGGGTAAAATGTGGTATTGTGTATGTCACATTTTAATTATTATAATTGAGACTTGGGAGAAAACTCCTGCTTCATATAAAAGGAGATGATTCTATGAAGTTAGAAAGACTAAGCGAGAATCAGATTCGCTGTACGTTGAACAAATCCGATTTGGCAGATAGGGATTTGTTGTTAAATGAATTGGCATACGGAACCGACAAGGCAAAAGAACTGTTCCGCGACATGATGGAACAGGCTGCAGATGAATTAGGTTTCGAAGTGAATGATATTCCACTCATGATTGAAGCAATTCCTGTCAATCCGGATTGCCTTATTCTAATTATTACCAAGGTCGAAGATCCTGAAGAATTGGACACCCGATTCTCCAGACTATCAAAATATGCAAACATTGATCTGGACGCAACTACCGAGGATGAAAGTGATAAGGAAGACCAGGATGAAGATAGTTTGTCTATATTCCAGGATGCTTCATCACTACTTGAAACATTATCTGATATCGTCGAAAATATCGAACAGGTAAAGAAACAAAGCGAATCTAGTCAGACCGCCAATTTCATACCACTTTCTGCAGCACTTCGAGAAAATGCTGCCAAGAAAAAAGCTGAAAAGAATAAGAATACTAAGAAAAAAGAAGATAATGGTGTCACTTATCGCATTTTCTCTTTCCAAAATATCAACGATATTAGCAAAGCGGCTGTGATACTTGCGCCAATCTACAATGACAGCAATTCTCTATACAAGAGTCCGAACGATAACCTTTACTATTTGATTGTTAACAATGAGTCAAATAACTTAGAAAACTACCAAAAGGTTTGCAATCTGTTAAGTGAGTACGGAACAAAAGTAAAAGCGAATTATGCAATGCCTTACTATTTTGCAGAACATTATCAGTTGATTATTCAAAACGATGCAATCCAAACATTAGCAAGCATATAAAAAGGGAGCCTAGCTCCCTTTTTTATTACTTATAAATGCTACCTCTTTTCTTTTGCTTATCTACATAAAGCCGTTCATCAGCTTGCTCTAACTCGTGAGAAATATCAACCAAAGAAGAGCACTCAAATTGCTTAACTCCCAGACTCATACTAATGTAATACGGCTTTCCGCTATGACGATTTAATTCCTCTGTAAGTTCCTTTAGCCTGTCACGAAGTAATTGTTCCGCATTTTCCATGTCTGTAATCGCATACGCGCAAAATTCATCTCCACCGATACGTCCCACTGCCGATTTTCCGCCAACCGCCTGCACCGCATCTCTTAGAATCTGACCTAATGAATAAAGCGAAAAGTCACCTTCTTCATGACCGAATTCATCATTCACCTTCTTCAAATCGTTCATATCCGCATAGACTGCAATTGCACGTTTTCCGGAATTTTCCTTCGCAATCACCCGCCGTTTCATACTGTCAAGAAATCCTCTCCTGTTAAAGGTTTGTGTCAAATCATCAATCTTAGATATCTCCTCTAAAATTGCATTCTTTTCATTAACCTCAACAATGGCCTCTTCTAATTCTTTTGTTATCTTATTCTTACTCTGCAATAAGCGATTGGTCTTAATTGTATTAGAAATCTGATAGGAGAGCTTTCCTATATAACCAAGATAATCTTCATCTACTTCCCACACAATAAATCCATATTGAATCTCACCAGCATAAAGCATCGTCGTTACTTTGATTCCTTGACCCATATGTACAGTGTGCTCATTGTTTAAAATATCTTGAAATGAAACCAATTGTTTTTCTTCCGGCACTTCGACTAAATCTTTTTCATCTACAGGGTAATAATATACCGGTAGCGGTTGATACGCGATTTCCGGTCCTCTTCCGGCTCCGTCTTTATAATATGCCTTTAACAATACTTGATTCGGCTTTTTCCAGTCCCCTCCATTGGTGTACGATACCTCTTCTTCAAACAGATACAGATACGCACTCTTTATATTCAACTTCGCAAGACTTTTCAATATGTTCACGTATATGTTTTCATTTTCTTCTTCTTTATTCAAAACATTGCGTGATATATCTACAAGACAATGGTTAAGCGCTTCAATATTCGCCTGCAATTCTAATGGTGTACTTAGCGCATCCAATCTATGCTTCTGACAACCACACGATTCACGAATCACAAAAGATGTATCCACCATTAGATGAAATGTGTCCCCTTGTAAGACCTGCTCACACACTTTAACAGCTTCATATCCGATAAGCGACGGGTCCGCTTTCACTGTCGTAAGCCCTGGTGACACCTGTGCCGCATAAGGCACATCATCAAACCCCATCACCGCAATATCCTTTCCCGGAACAAGTCCTCTTTGTTCTAACACCTGATACGCACCGAAACACATCATATCATTCCCGCAAATCAGCACATCTATCTGCGGAAAGTCATCTAACAATTTCTCGATAACATCTTTACAACTATATGTAAAATCTCCTTCCACAATCCGATACTGTTCTGTCAAGAAACGGTTCTTTATCATTGCATGCTCAAAAACTTCTTTTCGTTCTACCGCATCCAGATTGCTCATCGGACCACTAACATATCCAAAGTACTTTTTGTTATGCTCACGCATCATATGCTCAATGCCAAACATCATACCTGTGCTGTTATCAAAATTGACACTGGAATATCCTTCCATCTCGTCAGCAATCAGAATTACCGGCATATGAAGCATTTGTAACAACCTCTTCTTTTCTTCCAAAGAAGAATTCGAAGCAATGTTACCGAGATTCACAATTGCTATATCAATCTGATTCTCTGACACAAAATGGAACAAGCAATTGTTATGATACTCATAGTCATAATTCAAAATAGATGTCGTCTTTGCATTTATAAACTTTGTCGGAAATATATATAGCTGATATCCTCTTTCTCGGACCGCTTGCGCCACACCCTGACAAAGCGTATTCGTATGTGAGTCTTCAAATTCGCTAATTATTAATGCAATATTTAACTTTCTCACAGCGCAGCACCTCCTTATCAATCAAATAGTGTCTCGTTAAAAATAAAAGTCTATCGCAATCATACCACAAAGAAAAAGAGAGCGAAAGAATTTTCACTCTCTCGCTCTCATTGTTAACGTTTCGTTCACATTTATGCTTCTTTTTTTGCAAGATATTCATTAATAGAATCGATTAACACGTTCACATCCATAGCATGAACCTGTGCAGCCTCTTCTAATGTCTCACCCTGTGCAGACGGGCATCCCGGGCAGTGCATTCCGTTTGCCATAAGAATTGCGGCATTCCCCGGATCTAATGCGATAATCTCGCCAATTAACATATCTTTATTCACTGTCTTTGCCATAATTAATTCCTCCTAATCTTTGTGTAGGGTTTGGTTCTCCTAATTAATAATAGCATTACCAAACAAGCTGTATTATAAACACTTTCTTATAAAAATGCAATGCTCTTCTATTCTTCCTCTTGTACACCAAGACCGAGAACATTTTTCATAGCGAATAATGCAATCAATGTAATCGCAACAGCAATTCCCAAAGATATAGTTGCTGTCGCTGCATAACCACCCACAAACTTCTGTACAAGACCTGCTATTACATAAGATACGGCAGAAATGATTGCTACCAAAATTGCATAAGGAAGCTGCGTCGATACATGGTTGACGTGATCACACTGCGCACCCGCTGAAGCCATAATCGTTGTGTCTGAAATTGGCGAACAATGGTCACCACACACAGCACCTGCCATACATGCCGAGATAGAAATAATCATAAGCTCCGGATTGCTCTTTTGGAACACGGCAACTACAATCGGAATGAGAATACCAAATGTTCCCCATGATGTACCTGTTGCAAATGCCAAGACACAAGCTACAAGGAAAATAATTGCCGGCAACATCAACATCAGCCCGCCTGCCGCATTTTCCATTATACCTGCCACATATTCTGCAGCACCAAGTCTGTCTGTCATGCTCTTCAACGTCCAGGCAAATATAAGAATCAAAATTGCCGGTACCATCGCCTTAAATCCTTCCGCAAGACAATCCATACAATCCTTGAACGAAAGCACACGTCTAATAAGGTACAAGATAATCGTGATTACTAAACCAAAGAAACTTCCTAACGCAAGTCCTACAGACGCGTCACATCCGGAAAAAGCTTCCACAAAATTCGTTCCGCTAAAAAATCCGCCTGTATAAATCATACCAATCACACAACATACAATCAAACATGCAATCGGAAGGATAAGATCAATTACCTTACCCTTTTTCTCTGTTCCATCTTCCCTATTCTCTGCATAAGGTCTAACCGCTGTCGTAAATAAGTCTCCATTTAATGCATTCTTCTCATGCTTTGCCATCGGACCGAATTCAATCTTCAAAAGCACCATACCAATCATCATAATTAATGTTAACAATGCATAGTAATTAAACGGGATTGCCCTTACAAATAGCGAAAATCCGTCTTCTCCCTTTACAAAACCACTCACTGCCGCAGCCCATGAAGAAATAGGAGCAATGATACAAACAGGCGCTGCTGTTGCATCGATTAAATAGGCAAACTTTGCTCTGGATACCCGATGCTTATCCGTCACAGGCTTCATAACACTACCTACAGTCAGACAGTTAAAATAATCATCAATAAAAATCAACGCACCTAGTGCAATTGCTGCAAGCTGTGCACCAACTTTACTCTTAATATGCTCACCTGCCCATCGACCAAATGCTGCCGAGCCACCGGCTTTGTTCATTAACGCAACCATCGTTCCGAGCAGTACAAGGAATATCAAAATACCCATGTTATACGAATCGGATAACACTTTCATAATTCCATCTTCATATATGTATAATACTGTTCTTTCAAATTGGAATCCGGAATAGAACAAACCACCCACCAAAATTCCTACAAACAAAGAGCTATATACCTCTTTTGTAATTAGGGCTAATGTAATAGCCACAAGTGGCGGAATCAGTGCCCAAAATGTAGCAAACATCTCAGGTACATATTTCTCTTCTCCTTCTGTAGCAAATGCAATAATAGGACACATAAGAACTGCCAACATAACCGCTAACAGCGTGCTTACAACTTTTCTTTTGTTCTTTAACATAATCTTCTCCCTCACATTATATTTTGTAACCATCCCCTTCATCATTTGTTCAAATGAAGATGATTTCACTGTTTTTACTTTATTCTATTTTACAGTTATTTACAAGTGTTTTCGTTGTTATTTTGTAGGGTTTTGTTGAAATATTCCGGATAGGAAGATATAATCTAGGTATGCTATAAAAATACACGATATAGTCATCTCTAAATTTCATAATTATTGGAACATACCTAACATTAGGAGGTTTATAATTATGAATAATAAAATCAAAAATAGTAAGACTCATGACAATGGGGCAAAGCTCATTTTCGATGATCCCATTTTATGTGCACAATTTCTACGAGGCTATACAAACATTGACATATTAAAAGATGTGCAGCCAGAGGACATTGAAGATATTTCAGAACGTTTCTTACCTATGTGGCAGGAAGGACGTGATTCAGATTCAGTGAAGAAAGTACATCTCAAAGATTATGCATTATTCCTAATTGCAATCGTAGAACATCAGTCAAATGTGTATTATGATATGGCATTTAAGATACTTCGATATATCGTAATGGTTTGGACAGACTATGAAGCAGAACAAGAATCGCTTCATCCGGGAATAACCAAGACCAAAGATTTCAGATATCCACCAGTGCTTCCCATTGTCTACTACGAGGGACACATCGAGTGGACAGCTGTCAGAAATTTTAATGAACGTGTCTATCTACAAGATATCCTAGGAAAATACATACCAAGTTTTGAATATGTTTTAGTACCACTAAATGATTACTCAAAACAGGACTTAATCGAAAAAAAAGATGAATTGTCTTTGATTCTCTTAATTAACAAGTTACGTGATTCCGAGGATTTCAAGACACTTAGGGATATTCCTCAGGACTACTTTGAGGACTTAGAACAGAAAACACCGGATTATCTATTATCATTAATCAGTAAGATTATCGCCGTTTTCCTTTATCGGTTAAATGTACCGAGAAAGGAGGTGGAATCATTTACTGACCAGATTAAAAGGAGGGAGTTTGATATGTTATTTGATAGTTTTGAAGCGTATGATGTCCAAGAGACAAGAAGGATCAGTCGAGAAGAAGGTAGAATTGAAGGCAAAATCGAGGGTAAAATCGAGGGTAAAATCGAGGGCAAAATCGAATCAATTCTTGAATTATTAAATAATATCGGTCCCATATCTACTAATCTGGAAAGCACAATACAATCCATAACAGACCTTGACACGCTGAAAAGATTGTTTACCCTTGCAACGAAGGTTCAAAATATTGAAGAGTTTGAGGAAAAAGCGCAGTTGTGATACACTGATACAAAATATGATATATTATAAACAGAGCCGGAAGTTTGACTTCCGGCTCTATTTCATATTACTTCTTAATCTTCATGGTTTTCTTGTAACCTGTTTTCTTCTCATGTACAGCCTTCCCTACTCATTTGCAATTACTTTTCCATGATCAATTACAAATGGTGACCAATACCATGCACCGGTATATGAACGCTGGCTACAATGCCCGACGAGGTCATACCATATTTCATTACTTCACCTGCAAAATATTAATCTTTTTACCAGATGTCGTATCAAGAACCTGAAACTCTATTGTCAAACGTACGTTTTTTCCTCCTATAAGCTGATATATATAACACACATCTTTGTATTCCTTTGTTCATAAATATCCTCCTTATTCCCTAATTAATATCCTTCCATTTCCAGTTTCTCTTTTGGAGAGCACCTTTGATTCCTCTAAGATATAATTGATAATTTATCCTATCTCTACCACCATATCTTTCGTATCTTCATGGTCTTCTTATAACCTGTGCTCTTCTTGAATAATTTTTTATATTTTTTAACCTTTTTCTTAGGAACCTCGATAACCGCTCTTTTATTAATTCCCTTGATTGCATTTTTACCTACACTCTTCAACTTTGATGATTCAATGACAAGCTCATCCATACTTTTACAATTCATAAAAGCTCTTGGACCTATCTTTGTAACAGTACTTGGAATTGTTACACTCTTAATAAATTTGTCATCCTTAAAAGCATCTTTTCCTATCTCTGTAACGGTAAATGTTCGTTTTCCTACTTTTATTTTTTTAGGAATCCAAATGCCCCTATAGATACCTTCTTCAGCTCCTTCAAATATAACCGTTCCCTTTTTTCCCTTAATACTTTTTATTGTATAAACTTGATAATCATACGTAATTTCCGCGCCTACAACATAGCCCGTTGCCGGTATCGGCTTCTCTTCCATTTTTCCACACACCTTGCAGACTCTAGTAGCCTCACCTGCCTCTTCACAAGTAGGCGTTAAGGTCGTTTCCCATTCCCCAAAAGTATGTTTGTTAAACTTTGGCAACTCTTTTGTCTCACAAGTTCCACAATAAGAACACGTTCTTCTGCTTTCACCATCCAAATCACACGTCTGTGGACATACCATCTCCCACGGACCATATGTATGTGGTTTTTCTTTAATAATTTCACCTTGTACTATTTCCATTCCACACGTCACACAACACCAACCATCACTTCTCCCTGCTGAAATACAAGTTGCTTCATAGCCAGCCACAAGCTTCCAGTTATTCTTATTGGCATGCTCTGTCGCTGTACAATCACATGCAATATATTCCGGATATATCCATTCACTTTCATTACTAAGTCCTGCATCTTGATGACTTTTCACACATTTCTCAGTTTTTCCACCTGTTCGGTAATACACTTTCATGTCGCTAGTACTATAAAATGTAAATGTCGCCCATACACTATCCCTACCCTCTATACACAGGATATCCAAGTCCCATGCATCTGCAAATGCTGTACAGCATATAGAATGAACCGTGGCTGGGACAGTATACTTTCTTAATTTCTTAGCGCAAGGGTAATTATATAAAATCTCCTTTTTCTTATCGTATAAAATACCGTCATCAGAACAAAAATATTGATTATCTTTATCAACATAAATGGCTTCCAAATCGTAACAATAAGAAAAGACATAACTCCACATTCCGATTGTAGTTACTGTTTTCGGAATATGGACAGACGTCACATCCCAAGTTCCATAGAAAAGTTTTGACGCCAATTCTGTAACTTTGTATCCCCCTACCGTTTCCGGAATCACAATATCTCCCTTTGCACTACATGCCGTGATTTTTGCTGTACCATCATCCTTAACCTCATAAGAAAACTCCGATTCTGCGGTCGCTGCCTGAACTTCAATCGAATTCCCATTTACGAGCAACATGACGCATAGTACAAATGCTAACATTATTTTCCTCATATGAATCCCCTCTTTCCATCCTCTAAAACACTGATATTTCATGTAAACCTCATGCCAACAATCAATGACATAATTATACCAAATGGGCTTAGACAGAATCTGTCACTCTTATCGTGTTTTCACCCAAATTATTGAAATATAATCACCATAAAACTATATTTTTATCTTACTACCTTTCCATTGAATCTTCTGCTTCTTGTCATTTTTACGCGACTTGTTGTAAGAATTAAAAATGCACTCTATTCTGCCGGACAACATTCGACGAATATTCATTATTTCAGACATTATTGTCTTTCTATTTGCCATCAAATGTAGTAAAATTACAGCATGTATAAAACTAATTTTTAGAAGGATTTTTGAACTATGATTACGATTGGAATCTGCGATGATGACAGACAATTCATTGAAGAATTACGTGCATATCTACACGATGCGATGCGATTTATAAGCGATTGGCAAGCTCGCATCTTTACCTCTGCGGAGGAGATTCTCACAGATATTGCGAATGATTCTTTTGACTGCAATCTTTTGTTTATGGATATCTATATGTCAGGCAAAAGCGGTCTCGATATTGCACGCTACTTTTACGAACATCATATTGATACCGATATCATTTTTCTTACCAGCTCGAAGGAACATGTATATGAATGCTACCGATATCATTCCTATTCGTATCTGTTAAAACCAATATCTGCGACTGATGTTGCCACCGAAATGCAACGCTATATCAACGAGTGCACGAAAGCACCTAAGAGTTTGAATATTTCAATTAAGAACTCGCATTACCGTATACCATTGCGTTCCATCTTATTTTTGGAGAGTGACTGCAGGAAGGTCATTGTTCATACGCCGCAGAAAGATTATAGCTACTATGACAAACTAGACCGATTAGAAGCTGCACTTTCTCCATACGGTTTCATACGTTGTCATCAAAGTTTCTTGGTTCCGGATTCGAAAATTACATCTTATGAACCGGGACAGATTACAATTGATGAATATACAATTCCTGTAAGTGCACGTTACAAGGACACATTGGAGAAATCGTTTCAGGAGACACTACATCCGCCGCTTTGTTCTACAGATTCTTTTATTACCAATAGCGTCACATTGAATCGGAGCATCACCGGTGCACTTGTATGTATCAAGGGAGATTACCTAGGAACAATTATTCGGTTCTACGCAGACAAGGAAATCATTATAGGACGAGACGGATCTTCTTGTGATATTGTAATCAACCTGCCTTCTATTAGTAGAACACATTGTACAATTACTTATCATGCGGATTCGAATTCGTACGAACTGGTAGATTTATCTCACAATGGAACATTTCTCATCACAGATAAAGAAGACATAACACGTATTACTAAGAACGAATCATACACTTTAAGACCCGGGGCACGCATTTACTTCGGTGATCGTAATACCATTTATCGATTAATATAAGGAGCAATCATGAAACTTACAAAATGTCCAAACAACCATTATTATAATGCTGACAAGTTACCATTTTGTCCGCATTGTATTCATGTAGAAAATGGTATCTCTGTTTCTGATATTCGCGGAGAACGACAAGCAGATATCGATACAGTATCTGTTCATACCATCACGCCACCAGCCGACTTTCAAAAAAAGACCATTGGATGGCTTGTATGCGTGGAAGGAAACACAGTAGGAGAAAGCTTCACGGTCTACGACTGTGACAATTATATTGGGAGAAGCTCTCATATGAATATATGCTTATCAAAAGAGCCAACGGTAAGTAGAGAAAGTCATGCATGTATTTCCTATAACAAGGAAACCAAAGATATTTCCATTGCCCCAACATCGGATGGCTCACCTGTTCTTTTAAACGACGCTTTACTTACCGAGACGCATACATTATCTAACCGCAACCTAATTCAACTAGGAGACTGTGTTCTGTTATTTGTCGCCTTATGCGACGAAGACTTTTCGTGGTAATATTTCACTTGATATATGAGGTTACACTATGTCGAATCACTTTCTAACTGTTTCCGAACATACTTTAACTTCCGGGAGCATTTTGCACGACAATTACATAATTGAGCGGGTTCTGGGCGAAGGTGGGTTCGGCATCACTTATTATGGAACCAATCTATCGAACGAACAAAAAGTCGCCATCAAGGAATATTTTCCTTCCGGCGTTGCTTCACGTATTAATGCAAGTACCAACTCACAGGTTGATTATTATGATCGACAATCATCAGACTCTTTCGAAAAAGGTATGCGTCGTTTCTTGAATGAAGCTAGCATATTGAAGGATTTTCAGCACCTCGATAGCATTGTTTCAGTCTTTGATATTTTCGAAGAAAACAACACTGCATACATCGTAATGGAATACATTGAAGGTATTACACTGAAAGAATTAATACAAAATGAGGGAAGTTTGTCCTACGACGAGATGATTTCTCTCTTCAAGCCGCTTTTATTCGATTTGCATGAAGTGCATAAGATGGGACTAATCCACCGGGATATCAGTCCCGACAATATTATTGTTGGTATGGACAATCAATTGCATCTAATTGATTTTGGTGCTGCAAGCTTCAAAAATCCCAATGCAACCAAGACTATGACCGTCATTCTGAAATCCGGTTATGCACCGCCTGAACAATACATCTCCGATGGAAAAGTCGGACCATGGACTGATGTATACGGTCTTTGCGCAACGATGTACATGGTATTAAATGGCGAAAAACCGATTGATGCAATCCGCAGAATGCAAAATGATACATTAGAATTTTCAGATGAATGCAGTAGCCTCGAAAAGTACCAAAAAGATGCTATTTTACGCGGGTTGCGACTGAATCATGCGGAACGATTTTCATCTGCAAAGATTCTGTATCAGGCATTAACTACTGTCCCTACAGATAATGTAACGGAAACTGTAGAGTCGGTTGCATTATCAGATAAACTAAAAGAACAAGTTCGAGCGATTGATTCAAAAAAAAGCAAACGCATTCCAACATACAGAATACTATTCGTTTGTATATTATTAGGTATTCTTCTTGTTTCATACTATATACTTACTACATTGAACGTACAACATCCTTTGATCAGTCACAATTCGGTAATAGCCGTAACTACCGATACAATAATTGCAAACATGTCTGACCAAGCCCTTATCTTTGTCGAAGAAAACCCTACGATACTCACAATGGTTAATGTCACGAAGAAATCCTTACTAGAGGCTAGCTCTCTACTTAAAAAATTAGATTCTGCCATTGAAATTAGTGTTACTAAGGAATATAGTTCAGACGTAAGAGAAGGTTATGTAATCTCTCAAAGTATCGCTGAAAACACGCAATTCTCACGAGGCCAGATTACGCAAATACACTTAGTAGTAAGCCAAGGAAAGGAGCCAACAACGCAAGCTCCAAGAAGAACTTCCTCTGGCGGCTCCAAGTCAAACAACACCAACAACACATCAAAAAAGCAATCAAACGATGGTTATACAACGATACATTTGGATTAGAAAGAGCAGGGTTTCATTCACCCTGCTCTTTGCATATCGTTTCCTACTTCTTAATCTTCATGGTCTTCTTATAACCTGTCTTACTCTTAAACAACTTCTTGTACTTAGAAAGCTGCTTCTTTGGAACTTTGATAGTTGCCTTCTTGTTAATTCCTTTAATTGCATTCTTACCGACACTCTTAAGAATTGCACTCTTGATTGTAATCTTCTTTAAGTTCTTACAACCACTAAAAGCTTCTTTTCCAATCTTTTTCACGTTCTTTCCGATTGTGACAGCTTTCAGTTTCTTATTGTTCTTAAATGCCTTGCTGCCAATTTCCGTTACCTTGTAAGTATAACCATTGATTTTAACTGTTGCAGGAATACTAACAGAACTCTTCTTACTACTCTTTGGCTTCACAAACACTACTTCTTTATCCACAGCGTTAGACTTCGTAACCTTATATTGTCCACTAGACAATGTGGTCTTGGTTCCTACCGAAGGCAAATTATCGGTCGCTGTAGGTGCTTGCGTTGAAGGTTCCTGCGTAGATGGTTGTTGTGGCGTTGGATTCTGCGGTGCAGGATCTTGTGGTGCTGGATCTTGCGGAGTTTCTTCCTTCTTTGTCACAGTTACAACACATATACTCTGAACACCTGAATCATCACATGCTTCAACAATAATATTCGCTGTTCCTTCTGCAATAGCAGTTACTTTACCATTGCTACTTACCGTCGCAACACTTGGATTGCTTGAGCTCCACGCAACTGTCTTATCTGTTGCATCAGACGGATATACATATGCTGACAATTGTTGCACGCCACCGACTTCCAAAGCCACAGAAGTGCTACTCAATGTGATTTCCTCCACCATAGTCGGTAATACAACCACGTCACAGCTATCTTCGTAGCCTCCATCCTCCGTTGTTATTGTAATTGTAGCAGTTCCCACTCTAAGTGCTCTGATTCTACCTGCTGCAGAAACCGATACAACACTTTCGTCACTACTACTCCATGTCACATCCTGGTTCGATGCATCGGCTGGGAAGATATTATATCCCAATCCATATTTCTCTCCGATTTCCATATAAAGAATTGTGTCAGTCAATTCAACACTCGTTACAGCAAGCGGTAACACCTCTATCGTATACCCTGCAGATTTTCCACTATCCGCTGCTATCGCCGTAAATGTCACCTCACCAACAGCATAGGTTGTCACTTCTCCATCCTGATTAATATCCGCAACATCCACATCACTGCTTAACCAGATTACATCCTGATTGGTTGCATTATCCGGTGTAATCTCTGCTGTCAGTGTAAATGTATCTCCAACCTGAACATCCTCTTCTAGCGGATGAATTGTAATTCCTGTTACCTTAACGGTAGTTTCTGTTTCCTCCGGTTCTGTAACCGTTACTTCACAAGTAGCCTCGTATCCTCCATCATTGGTAGTCACTGTAATTGTTGCAGTTCCCGCTGCATTTGCAGTAATTACTCCTGTTGCTGCATCAATTGACACAACCGAATCATCGCTACTGCTCCATGTCACAGACGTATCATCTGCATTTGCAGGTAAAACTGTTGGTTCCACATATGCACGGTTACCTACTTCTATTGATAAAGTTTCCTTTGCCAAAATTACATCTGTTACATCTTTACCGGTTACTGTCACTACACAACTTGCGCTGAATCCGCCATCTTCTGTGGTTACTGTAATGGTCGCTGTTCCTGCGCGTAATGCCGACACTTTTCCATTTTCTACTGTTGCAACCTTCTCATTATCGGAAGTCCATGTCACATTTTTATTAGTCGCCTCAGCCGGAAGAATATTCTCTGTTAACTGATAGCTTGTCTTGGAATCTAGAGCTAATTCTGTCACATCCAAAGTAACACCTGTTACCGATAAATCTTTTACCGTCACGGTACAAGATGCTGTCTTAGCTCCGTCCTTCGTCTTAACAATAATAATTGCTGTTCCTTCGCTAACACCGGTTACAACACCATTTTCTACTGTTGCAACTGCCGGTTTGCTAGATGTCCATGTCACATCCTGCACAGTCGCATTCTCCGGTGCAATCGTTGCTACGAGCTTATAGGTGGCATTCACGCCTACTATAGCACTTTTCGCATTTAGCGAAACGCCTGTTACCGCTATCGGTTCAACTGTCGCCGTAAATGTGTCCGTATATCCACCATCTTCCGTTGTTACTGTGATGGTCGCTGTTCCATATGCAACTGCAGTCACCAATCCTGTCTCATCTACTGTTGCTACTGCCTCGTCACTAGTTGTCCAAGTAATATTCTTGTTGCTTGCACTAGTTGGATATACTGTGGCGCTTAACTGATATGTCTCTCCTAACGTCATATCCTTAGAATATTGATCAATATATACATTTGATGTGACCCCAAAAAGTTAGACTTTTATTGCGTAACAGATTTAACGTCTGTTACGCATTTTTTATGCAGCTAGGAGCTTGAGTCTGTATTCAACTGGGCTCATCCATCCTAGTTTTTGCTTAATT
>SVEJ01000008.1 GCA_015057435.1 Lachnospiraceae bacterium | reverse complement strand
CAATGATTGGAACCATTCTCATTTCGCCTGAAGGTAAACGAAGGGTTGCATACTTTCCTTCCTTAGCCATAAGCTGTGCAGAGTTACCAGCGGAACGAACCAACTGACCACCCTTACCAGGATATAACTCAACGTTGTGTACTTCTGTACCAACCGGAATTGCCTCTAATGGTAAGCAGTTACCAACTTTGATTTCTGCATTTGCACCATTCATAAGCTTATCGCCTACTTTTAATCCAACAGGAGCTAAAATGTAAGCCTTCTCACCATCAGCATAGCTCAACAATGCGATGTTAGCTGTTCTGTTTGGATCGTACTCAATTGAAACTACTGTTGCAGGAATATCGTCTTTTCTTCTCTTAAAATCGATAATTCTATATTTTCTTCTCTCACCACCACCGTGATGTCTTACTGTAATCTTTCCCTGATTATTACGTCCGGCTGTCTTCTTTAATGAAGTTGTAAGAGATTTCTCAGGTGTTGTCTTTGTGATAACATCGAAATCCAAACCAGACATATTTCTTCTGGAAGGTGTATATGGGTTATATGTTTTAATTCCCATTTTCTTTCTCCTTTCAAATTGCATTTATTATCACGCTTGCATGCGTATGAATCTTATTTTTATAGTCCTTCAAAGATTTCAATATCTTTGCTGTCTGCTGTTAACTGAACGATTGCCTTCTTAGACTTAGCAGTCTTTCCGTAAACCATACCACGTCTCTTTGTCTTACCATCAAGATTCATTGTGTTTACCTTAGCAACCTTTGTTCCTTCGAACATCTTCTCAACAGCTTCCTTAATCATATTCTTGTTAGCTTCCGGATGAACCTGGAATGTATACTTCTTCTCAGCCATAGCATCCATAGACTTTTCAGTAATGATTGGCTTCTGAATTACGTCATAATATTGAATGTTTGCCATTATGCATACACCTCCTCGATTGCTGCTACTGCATCCTTAGTAATAACAACTGTGTCATACTTAAGAATGTCATATACGTTAATTGTGTTTGTAAGAGCTGTCTTAACAGTAGGAACGTTCTTTGCAGACATTACTAAGTTCTGATCATTATCCTTTGTTACAACCAATGCCTTAGCCACCTCAAGATTGTTCATTACCTCTACAAACTTCTTTGTCTTAATCTCATCTAATTTGAAATCATCTAATACGATGAACTTCTCTTCATTTACCTTAGAAGTTAAAACAGACTTCATTGCATTTGCCTTTTCTTTCTTGTTTAACTTCATTGAGTAATCTCTTGGCTTTGGTGCAAATACAACACCACCACCTGTCCACTGTGGAGATCTTGTAGAACCCTGTCTTGCATGACCTGTTCCCTTCTGTCTCCATGGTTTCTTACCGCCACCACGTACTTCAGCACGTGTCTTAGCGCTCTGTGTTCCCTGACGCTTGTTCGCTAACTGCGCTACAACTGCCATGTGAACCAAATGCTCATTTATTTCTACACCGAATACGGAATCGTTTAACTCTAACTTATCAACTTCTTTACCTTCGATGTTGTAAACAGCTACTGTTGCCATTGTTATTCCTCCTTCCTAAAGATTACTTACCGCATTTCACGGTTTCTTTAATCATAACTAATGACTTCTTAGGTCCCGGTACAGAACCCTTAACTAAGATTACGTCATTCTCTGCATCTATTTTAACGATCTCTAAGTTCTGAACGGTAACTCGACAAGCTCCCATATGTCCAGCCATCTTCTTACCCTTGAATACCTTACCCGGGTCAGAACAAGCTCCGTTAGAACCTGCATGACGATGGTATTTAGAACCATGAGTCTTTGGACCTGTGTGTAAGCCGTGACGCTTAATCGCACTTGCAAATCCCTTACCCTTTGACTTAGCAGTAACATCAATCTTATCGCCCTCAGCGAAGATATCTGCCTTAATAACGCTCTCACCAGCAACGTACTCTGAAGCGTTCTCAACTCTAAACTCTCTTACAAACTGCTTAGGTGTTGTATTTGCCTTCTTGAAATGTCCAACCTCTGCCTTACCAGCACCATGTGGATTTCTGATAACTTTCTTACCTGAAACGTCCTTTGTTGTTACCTTTTCCTTCTTCTCACCGTATCCAACCTGGATTGCTTCATATCCATCGTTTTCAACTGTCTTAACCTGTGTTACTACACAAGGTCCTGCCTGTAATACTGTTACAGGTGTCAAAACGCCATCTTCATTGAAGATCTGTGTCATTCCGACTTTTGTAGCTAAAATTGCTTTCTTCATTTTAAAATTTCCTCCTAATTAATTTACAGCGGATTGCCGTAGCAATCATTCTAAATTCGACTCCATGAGTCTTTTAGGTTTACTGTATTCACTTTTAATAAATTCTTTGTGGGGTTATCCCCGATACGATTGTTTCCTTATTATAAAGAAACGATTATTTTGTTTTCATCTTAACATCGATGTAAACACCAGCTGACATATCTAACTTCTGTAATGCGTCGATAGTCTTCTGAGTAGGCTGAATCACGTCGATCAATCTCTTGTGTGTTCTCTGCTCAAACTGCTCTCTAGAGTCTTTGTACTTATGAACCGCTCTAAGAATTGTAACTCTCTCAATCTTAGTAGGCATTGGTACAGGACCTGAAACCTTTGCACCTGTCTTCTTAACAGTATCAATGATGTTTGCTGCAGCCTGATCGATTAACTTGTGATCATAAGCCTTAAGTGTAATTCTCATTACCTGATTTGCCATAAAAAAAGCCGCCTCCTTTTCGCACTTAATGTTTCGTACGACAAGTGGTGACTGTACACTCTCCCGTGTGTGTCGCAATTTGAAGCACATTGCAATCTTTCACACGTCATCTCCGTTCTCCGGATGGTTATTCGTACAGTGACTTGCCGTCAGTTTCTTAACTTGACATTCGCTCCACGGAAAACCTACCATATATTAGGTAGCAACCTCACGCTTCATCGCTATCAATGTCACAGCAAGAGTAAGAATAACATAGAGTTTATAGGAATGCAAGACTTTTTTTAATTAAATTGTACTTTTATAAGTACAATCCGTAAACCAAACAATTCTCTAACAATATATTGTATTCCGGCAGCGTCATATGCACTATTACAACATTTCCATTACATCTTTTACACACGCAAGTACATACACACTAATTACTCCTAAAACTTCCACTGTGCTTATCACCGCGTACGCAAGTGCTATTTTCTTCGATCGTCCTAACAGTTCCTGTCGAAACACAAAGTAAATCGGTTGAAACAACAATACTGCTGCTAACAACTTCCCTGTATCACCACACACAGCTTTCATTTCCCGATAATCTATCACATGCAAATATACAATCGACAGTATATTCGCTACAAGAAAGATCATCATCGGTACAATCGGCGTATGTGCCAGACTTAAAACACTGCGAAACGCACTTCTTATAACAATATACAATATAATAGGAAATAACAGGGTCAATATCATTATAAGATAAGCACGACCCTCCGAAACATTTTCTACATTCTCATTTACATTCACACGAAACACCTCATTATTAAAAAGGAGTGAGTAAAAAACTCACCCCTTAATTCATCTCACAAAATGTTACTCAGCTTTTACGTAAGCTTTATGCTCCTCATCACTGTCATCATAGTAATCAGAATAGAATAGATAATCAGAGAATCCTTTCACCATGGCAAACACAGCTTTTCCGTCCTTGAACGTATCACCTGCATGAAATTCATCCGGATCTTCCGAAATATCCCATACACTAGACAAACCAATGAAATTCTCAATAGAACCTGAATCTTCCAAATTACATGCTGATAAATCTACATCTGCCTCATAGAGTCCGTATTCACCTTCCGGAAAATCAGCAGGATAATGTGTTTCATATGTAACAACACAGTATTCCAAAGTGTCATGCTCTAATGGATCAAAACGTACAAAATGATCTCCATCGTTGTATTCATCAACAATCTTTTGTGCTTCCTCACCACGAATAACGCCTGTAATTCTGAAATAGATTGTACGATAATCATCCGACTCAGCACAGTATGTTTTTGTAGCTACCCACTCACCAATCTTAGCAGGATTAGAAAGAGTTGCTTCTACAACTTCAAAATCCACATCACCGGAAGCCGTGGTCTCTTTCTTTTCCTCAGTTACTTCTTCGGAATCTCCTTCTTCAGAATTTTCCTCTTCCGTCACTTCTTCCGTCGCTTCCTCCGTGTCATCAAAAGCATATTCCTCTTCTGTCACAGTCTCATCATCATAGTTATATTCATACGTCTCCGTATTACCACCTGCTTCTTTTTGTGAAAACATGTATGCAACCTGTGCACATCCGGTAAGCATCGACATAACTAATACTGCAACCATTAACAATGCTAATAATTTCTTTCTCATTTTCAATCCTCCTGATATTCTACTTAAACGGACTCAAATCAACTCTAGTTCCGGATGAATCGTAATCGATATGATTATCTAATACGCAACCCAAAGACAAGAAGCTTTGTCCTTTATCATAGTTGATTTCTCTTGAACCATATGACTTCGTTGTCGTTTTGCCATTTTTCAGCTTTGTAACACTAAGAGATTCATATCCCATATGCCCCCATTGTACAACAATACCGTTATGTTTCGGATACGCATAGAGGGCTGTGTGTCCAGCACCTAGTGTTGCCACTTTGACAGCTTTTCCCTTTTTGTACTGGTAAATATACATTCTGACATCTGCCTCACACGTTCCAACTTTAAGAATCAAATCCGCTTTTTTATCATTATCCATATCTGTAAGATAATATCCCCATAGATACGGTTCACTATAAGAAGTATAGTTTGCAGGGTACTTCTTAACCACTTTCTTATAAGCCTTCTTCATCCCCTTGGACATCTTCTTAACACATGCTTCCTTTGCAGTCTTATTCAGTTTCTTTGCATACTTGGTTGCTGCTTTATAATTTTTCTTTTTGTAATTGTCAAGAACCTTCTTCATGTTCTTTCCGTCGCTCTTTTCAGATGCCGCCTGTGCAGTTTCTCCGCATCCTAACACAAAGCCCATAAACAACAATGCAACCAATAAACGATACATACACTTTTTCATAAGAAAACACCTCCTCATTATTAATTATTCTTTGTAACTCCAAGATCAACCTTCTCACCGTTGATACTCCAGTTCTTTGTATAACCAGAAGCTGCACCATATTCGATTGCAGTTGCAAGCACATCTCCAAAGATTGTCTCTTCGTTACGTTTCATAATCTCTGCAACCTTATCATTGTTGGCAACGGAAATGGTAATCTTATCCATCACCTCAAAACCTGCTTCCTTACGCATCGTCTGAACCTTAGAAATGATTTCACGAACGAAACCTTCCTCTAACAACTCTTCTGTTAAGTTGATATCAAGTACTACTGTAACAGCAGCATCTGCCTCTGTCACGTATTCGTCAGACTTAGCAAGTTCAATTAATAAATCTTCCTCTGCAAGTGTAATCTCTGTTCCATCTACATCGAACTTCAACGCGCCATCTGCCTTCAAGGTCTTCATTGCCTCACTGCCATTGACATTTGAAAGATACTCACGGATACCATTTAACTGCTTGCCATACTTAGGACCAACAGTCTTCAACTGCGGCTTGAAGCTATATGAGCTAAATTCAGATACATCATCCTTAAAGGTTACTGCCTTCACATTTAACTCGTCTGCAATGATTTCCTTGTAGAAATCAGAAAGCTCTTTTTCAGCCTTCACATACATGTTACCGATTGGCTGACGGTTCTTGATATTAGCGCTGTTACGAGCAGCACGGCCAAGTACAACAATCTTAAGTACCTCATCCATGTCTGCCTCAAGCTCCTTATCCACCATCTTCGCATCATACTCAGGGAAGTCACAAAGGTGAATACTCTTAGGTGCATTCTTATCTACATTCATTACCAGGTTCTGGTAAATATCTTCTGTCATAAATGGTATCATAGGTGCAGCAACTTTACAAATGGTTACCAATGCAGTGTAAAGAGTCATATAAGCATTAATCTTATCCTGCTCCATTCCCTTCGCCCAGAAACGCTCACGGGAACGACGTACATACCAGTTACTCATGTCATCTACAAACTCACTCATCGCTCTTGCTGCTTCCGGAATTCTATAATTGCCAAGGTTGTCATCCACAGCCTTCACAACTGTGTTCAACTTAGAAAGCAACCATTTATCCATAACCGGCAACTTAGCGTAATCCAATGTGTAGTCTGCAGGATTGAAGTTGTCAATATTTGCATAAAGTACATAGAACGCATAAGTGTTCCAAAGTGTACCCATGAACTTACGCTGTCCTTCCACTACTGCATCCTCATGGAAACGGTTCGGCAACCATGGCGCAGAGTTGGTGTAGAAATACCATCTGATTGCATCTGCACCATACTTATTAAGCGCTTCCATCGGATCAACTGCGTTACCCTTAGACTTACTCATCTTCTGTCCATCCTTGTCCTGAACGTGACCAAGAACAATAACGTTCTTATATGGAGCCTCATTGAAGATTAAGGTTGAAATTGCCATTAAGGAATAGAACCAACCTCTTGTCTGGTCAACCGCTTCTGAAATAAAGTCAGCCGGGAAGTTCTCCTTGAAGATATCCTCATTTTCAAACGGATAGTGCCACTGTGCAAACGGCATCGCACCTGAGTCAAACCAGCAGTCAATAACCTCAGGTACTCTGTGCATTTCCTTGCTACAATCCGGACACTTAATTGTTACTGCATCAATATATGGACGATGTAACTCGATATCATCCGGACAGTTATCACTCATTTCCTTTAACTCTGCGATAGAACCGATGGCGTGACGTTTACCACATTCACACTCCCAGATATTAAGCGGTGTACCCCAGTAACGATTACGGGAAATACCCCAATCCTGAACATTCTTCAACCAGTCGCCAAAACGTCCCTTACCGATAGACTCCGGAATCCAATTAACTTTGTTGTTATTGGCAATCAAATCTTCGCGAACTGCGGTCATCTTAACAAACCATGTGTCACGAGCGTAGTAAATAAGTGGAGTATCACATCTCCAACAGAACGGATAATCATGCTCGAACTTCGGTGCATCGAACAATAATCCTCTGCTATCCAAATCAACCAACACCTTAGGATCGGCATCCTTTACAAACAAACCGGCAAACGGAGTCTCTGCTGTCATTTCTCCCTTACCATCAACAAACTGTACAAATGGAAGGTCATACTTACGACCAACATTCGCATCATCCTCACCAAATGCAGGTGCAATATGAACGATACCGGTACCATCTGACATCGTTACGTAAGAATCACATGTAATAAAGTGACCCTTCTTATTCTGCTTTGCAGACACTTCCGCTGCACATGCATAAAGTGGCTCATACTCCTTGTGCTCAAGGTCTGTACCCACATAAGTCTCTAATACTTCATAAGCTACCACACCATTTTCAGCGTCCGCAAGTTTACCAAGCAC
This sequence comes from Lachnospiraceae bacterium, assembly GCA_015057435.1. GTDB lineage: Bacteria > Bacillota > Clostridia > Lachnospirales > Lachnospiraceae > CAG-590. The sequence continues at coordinate 78,127 of SVEJ01000008.1, read as the reverse complement.
CTTATCTAACAAAGCTTCTGCCATGTAATATACATTGCCATCTGCAGCCTTCACTTTGCAATATGTCTCATCCGGATTCACACAAAGTGCAACGTTAGATGGTAATGTCCATGGAGTTGTGGTCCATGCTAAGAAGTAAGCATCCTCACCAATCACCTTAAAACGAACCACTGCCGAACGTTCCTTCACAAGCTTGTAGCCTTGCGCTACTTCATGAGATGAAAGTGGAGTACCACAACGTGGACAGTAAGGAACAATCTTAAATCCCTTATATAATAAATCTCTATCCCAAATCTTCTTCAACGCCCACCACTCAGACTCGATAAAGTCATTGTGATAAGTTACATATGGATCATCCATATCTGCCCAGAAACCAACTTTGCCGGAGAACTCCTCCCACATTCCTTTGTATTTCCAAACAGACTCTTTACATTTTGTGATAAATGGATCTAAACCGTATTCTTCGATCTGCTCCTTACCATCAATACCAAGTAACTTCTCTACTTCTAACTCTACTGGCAATCCGTGGGTATCCCAACCAGCCTTACGAATAATCTTGTGACCCTTCATGGTCTGATATCTTGGAATCATGTCCTTAATAACACGAGTCAACACGTGTCCGATATGTGGCTTACCATTAGCCGTTGGCGGACCATCATAGAAGGTATATACCGGTTTACCTTCCTTCTCCTCAATTGACTGTTCAAAAATCTTGTTCTCTTTCCAGAAATCAAGCGTCTTCTCTTCACGCTCTACGAAATTCAAATTCGTCGATACTTTTTCGTACATATTCTTTTCTCTCCCTTATTATTCTAAGTAATTTGTTTCTGTGTATACTGTTCCACCATCACCGGAAAACATACCTTCATAGATTCCGCTTCCGTCCGTTGCCACGAACAAATCTGTTAAATGGGACATGTTACCATCCACATACCAACTCCACGCAAACACATGATACTCTACACCACTTACTTCCATGGTATTCACATGCATAAACGAAAATGTGTTACCTGTTTCTTCATCCTCAGTTCCCAAGGACTTAACAATCAATTGCTCTGCTTCTTCTACAGTAATTGCACCATTCGAGTGCACTGCTTCTGTAGATGTCGTTTCTGTAGTGGTTTCTTCTGTGGCCGTTTCCGTAGCAGCTTCCACTGTGGTCTCCTCCGTGGCTACCGTCTCTGTAGTTTCTTCCTCCGTTGTAACCTCCTGCGTAGTTACTTCTGTCTGTTCCTGTTGTGTTGTCGTTTCTGTTGTGTCTTCATCCTTCCCGCAGGCTGTTGTTCCAAGTAGTAATAATGCCACCAGAAAAAAAGAAACTCTTTTCTTCATCATGTTTATATCCTCCTATACATAAGAAAAGCCCTTTTCGTCCTGTATCAGGACGAAAAGGGCTACCATTCGCTATACCACCTAATACATTGTACTCTGCGTACATTCCAAGAACACAATAAACAATTCTGCTATATGTACTGCTTTCATACATGGTTTCTGTAACGGGAAACATCCGTTGAAGCCTACTGGGTAATCCGTTCGGTTCACAACTCAGGAGTGATATTCTCTTTCCTTACTAATCCTATCTGCCTTCCACCATCACAGACTCGCTATCAGTTTCATAAAGAAGGTACTGTCTCCTTCAACGTCTTTACAAAGATATGTTTTTTATAGCATTTATAACCGTTTTTGTCAATAGGAAAAGAACAGGGAGTACTTAACCTACATACATGCTCTCTACAAAATAATATGGATATTTGCTACCCTTTGGATTTGGAATATATCCGGTTCTCTTCTTTCCATTCAACTCCTTAACCTGGAAATAGAACTTTTTATTCTTATAGATAACCTTTTTAATGGAGATCTTTGTCCCTTTTTTGACCTTATAAGCCAATTTTTTAGATCCTACTTTTTTGTAAGCCTTGATTGTATAATTGGATGTCCATATATTTGCACCTTGACTTGTCGACTCTACCCCTATGCGACCCGTTGTTGGCATCTGGCTAGATGCAAGCTTCAACTTTCCATTCTTATGTACCAAAGTCATTTTGTAATACAACATACCGGTAAGATTAAACTGTGCAATTCCCTGAAAAACAATTTTATTACCGGTTACATTCAAAATCTGAAATCCGGGAGCATCATCACCTGCTCCTTTCATAAACTGATCCAGATCATAAACCTCTCTTAATTTTCCTGATTTATACTGATACAATCCTATATAAGCATTATCGCCACTGCCCACCGAACTACTGATATAGAAAAAAGCTTTTCCATTCTTTAATCGGATTAATCTGACATTCCAATACGGTCCACTTTTCCTAGCTTCTTTATAAACACGCTTACCATTCACCAGTATCTTAATCTCACCATCCACATAATCGGCGTCCATTACGTTTCCCTTTGGTGTATATACAACTTTAACCGTATCGATCTTCTTATCTCCTGTTACATCCATCTCTTTGTAAACCTTCGTCATTTTCTGCGTTCCGCTAAAGCCCTGAAGCTCCTCCCAAGTAGGTGTTGCTGCAACAGCCTCTGTATCTAATATAAGTAGAAAAGCAAGAACAAACAAAAAGGATAATACGCTTTTTATTCCACTATTTCTTTTCATAATTCATTCTCCTCCTTATGAGCCAAAAATATAGCATTATATTACCATATCCTCACCTTTCAATCAATTGCAACCTTGGTCTTATGTAACAATCTCTCATGCAACACCACCATCAACGCCAATGCTATTAATAAATACACCGGATATAATCCAATATTCACATGATTTGCAATCCATCCAAAGACCGGCGGTGCCACGCAGGAACCGGCATAGGCACTTGCCATTTGCACACCAATGACTGCTTGGGACTTGTCCGCTCCGAAGTAATCCGGTGTAGAGTGAATGACACATGGATATACCGGTGCACATCCAAGTCCAACTAACATAAGTCCAATTAGAGACACCACTTCCATAGAAGTCGGAATTAACAATACAGCAATGCCCACCGCAATGATTCCTAAACCCAATCGAATCATGTTGCGATCGCTTAGCTTCATAGTAATGAATCCACTAATCGCCCGTCCTATTGTTATTCCAAGATAGAAGAGACTGGCATAGCTTGCAGCAGTCTCAGCCAAAATACCTTTGTATAGTACCATATAACTACTTGCCCAAAGTCCTGCCGTCTGTTCTAATGCACAGTAACCAAAGAACACAATCATAATCTCTTTTGCACCAGGGAGTTTCATAATCTCTTTTAAGGTAAGTGGTTTATCACTCACAACCTCCGTAGCACCATTTACTGCGTCTTGTGGTTTTTTCCACAAAGGAATACTGAATATAAGGATAATTGTCAACACAATCTGAAGAATACCCACATATCGATATCCCATATTCCAACCTTGTCCACCGGTCAACGCAAAGCTCATAATGTAGGGACCTGACATTGCACCAACTCCCCACATACAATGCAGCCAGCTCATATGGCGGCTCTCATAATGAAGCGCCACATAGTTATTCAAAGAAGCATCCACACTACCTCCGCCTAAGCCATAAGGAATGGCCCACAAGAACAGCTGCCACATAGATGTACTAAACGAAAAACCAAACAATGCAACCATGGTCATAGCAACACTCACGGTTGTTACCTTTCCTGCTCCAAAACGCTTCGTCAAGCGATCACTAAACAGGCTGGAGATGATTGTCTGAGCCGAGATAAACATGGCAAGCAACCCTGCGAAAGAAACCGGCACCTCAAATTCCGGATACATACTAGGCCACGCTGCACCAAGCATTCCATCAGGCAAACCAAGACTAATAAATGATAGATATATAATTGCTAATAATAAATGAAACATTGTACGATATTCTCCTTTTACAGATGAAAACAACATGATAGCTGTTCGTGTATCATGCTGTTCTTATTATCTATATTTGCATTTTATCATTTATTTTCAAAAAAACTATCAGGTTTTTGAAGAAATATATAACAATCCTATCTAATCCTTTTCCATATCAAAATCGCAGCAATCAGGTCCACAACCGGAACACAGGACAAAATCCGATATCGAAACGCCTTCTTCTTATCCAGCAAGCCTTCTTCCTTTGCTCTATTGACACACACGATTGAAACCAGTCCCGATTGCACCGTTTCCACAAGAGCCACTCCTCCGACTCCAGCAATTATCATTATTAACATTACAATTATCACAAACGCCCATCCATCTTTGAATATATCCGGAAGGAAAGAAATAATATAATATCCCATAAATATACCCACCGCTAAAAATGCAATTCCAAGTGGTAAATGCAATATCTTTAATCCTATATTGGTTTTTGCCAAAAAATGCACATTATACCGATTGCGTTTTGCATTTATAAAATAGATTATATTACATATAAACCCCATAAACACCCAAAAACCTGCTAATAAAATCGAAATCATACTACGATTCGTTTGTTGTCCTTCATCTAAAACAAAGAGAATTCCAGCAATTATCGTTGTAATGATACTCATCATACACGGTAATAACAATAAATTTTTTCTCATTTAATATCACCTCGCACTCTATCTAATATCATGTAAAAGCTATTTCTGTTAACGGTTCTTCTTCGATTCATAAAGATACTCTACTGCAAACTGTATCTTTGTTGCATTGAAGCCTTCCTCTAACGGATAAATGAAATAGGTATTATCCGGCGTAGACAACGTCACGCACTGTCCTTTTCCTCTGTAATCATATTCCGTATGAATAGAGAATAATGTTGAGGAACTAACCCTTAAGGTAATCTCATGCTTTGTCTCATAATCCATGAACGTAAGCTCGAAGCCTTCCCTATTATGACAAATATGTCCCTCACCACAGTCAATGAAATTCTTCGCATTTGGAAGCGCTTCTACTCTCACTCTCATATCCAATCGATATTGACCACAGTTAATTTGTTCCATCACATTTTTTCGTTGCCATTCATACCAGTCCGGAATGTAAATCTCGTGTTTTTCCTTTGGTATTGTTTCCACTTCTCGTTTAGCAGTCATCGCATTTTGTTGCTTATCCGGCAAAACTACATTTACGTTCGTTTCGTCTGTTCTAGTTTCAACATTATCCTTCAAGTCCAACTCTCTTACAAGGGTTCCATACGCATCCATCTCCCAGCTTGCGCCACAGCATTGGCAAAACAATGTAGAACCTTTTGAAGACATTAAAAACTCTACCCCACACTCTCTACACTGATACAGCGGCATATGTAAACCCTCTGCCCGTTTGCCATAGGTAATCTTCATCTTTTGTTCCCGCTGCCAAGCATATTCATCATAAGACAACAGCTCGGATAACTTATCATAAATCTCATCAACAGACATATTGATAATATCTTCCTTTGTCAATGCGTAGGTCATCTCAGTATAGAGTTTTGCCTCTTTTCTTTTGGTCAAATTCCAAATCGGCGACTGCAGATAATTTCCTTTCATATTCAGAGTCACCACCGGCACCTTCAACATTTTCACAAGCTTTGCAACGGACGGTTGCAGCTTAGAAGACGTTCCTACATTGGCATAACGCGCTTCCGGATATAGCACCAGAATTCCACCCCGGTCCACCACACGCTTAATGTTTTTGATGAGTCCCATGTCATCGATGAATTTCCTCGTCCCAAGACACCCCAACTGACGATAAAGCCACTCACCATAATTTTCAAAGCCCTCTAGCTCTGACACATAGTTCGCTCTGTATGGAAATAACGCCAACGGAGTCACATAGAAATCTGTAAAGGAATGATGCGTTCCAAGAACCAGAAATGGTGGTTTAATTCCTCTGTTATCCCCCTTCACAATCTTAAGCTTTGCAGACACTGTAAGCAGGAAAAACGCAATCCATAAAATAGGTGTTAAAAATAAATTCTGCTTTGGTGGCTCCTTGAATCTGTCAAAGGGTTTTGTATCCGGTGAAAAAGATACATCCTTTCTCACATATCGATACACCGGCGGTATTTTACAGAGCAAATAATAGAGCAACCCTGTTCCCACCAAGGAACATCCTGTCGGTGTCAGATGAAAGAAGAATTCATTGTGAATCTCTCCCGTCACAGGATTATAAATGAGCAATGAAATCGCCACGCCTGCCACAAGACAAATGATACCAATAAGATTAAATCCCTTTGTATAATAATAATGATTATGCCCCTTTAACTCATAGGCACTTTTCAAATCTAATTTTTGCTTTCTCACAAAGAAAAAGTCTACAAACAATAGCGCAGCTAACGGCGCATAGATGCATGCACTAATCGTCAAAAAAGTTCCGAAGTAATTAATAATCTTTCCCCATACACAGAGCAATCCAACATAGACGCCTAACGCCAAGACAAGCACTCTGTAATCTGCCTTTTTAAATGTGGATTTCAGCATGACTCCATAGATGTAAGAGCCTACTGCCTGGGTTCCGATATTCGCAAAAGCAACCAGCAAAAGAGAGGTTAATCCAAGTGCCGGTATGGCTAATGTCGCCATCATTACTGTCGGATCATCTATCATTTTGCCCGTCACATGCTCCATAGCAATAGCCATAACCGCACCTACTACTACAAAAAATGAACCTGCCAAGCCCTGACCAAGAACACCTGCATAGTAGCCGCTTCGTTCGCTTTTACAAAGTCGCGGAATCTCCGCCATCCCGCCAACAAGCGTGATAACAAACGCAAAGTTTGCCTCTATGGACAATATGTACGGAATAATTGAATTATCGTAATTACTCTCCTTTGGTATATAGTCCCATATGACCTTAGTTGGAACAGATGTAAAACCTATAATCACAACAATCACACCAACTACCAACAATGCCGGAACCAATATCCTCGTTGTCCAAGTAATGGTTTTGATACCACGATATGCCATTACCGTTCCCACAATTACACAAAGAAGTGCCAGCGCGAGATGACTCCCCTTTGGTAATTCAATTCCGAACACCCCCGCCAATGAACTCATGGAGGAAGCAAACAAATCACAGCAAACTGCGTACCATGGGAAATTTATCAGGATAATGATGACTGTCATTATCTTCACGCCTTTGGTTCCAAACACGCTACGCAGCCAAATCCAGATATCAATTCCATATCGCACCGATAATATTACCGGTAGCTGATAAATCATCAACATCAAAATAGCGCCAAAAAAAGCACCAATCAGCAATTGCTTAAATCCCACTAAAGTTGCCAGATATGACCCTTGAGTATAACTCCAGGTTGCAATACAATACCCGGACAACACTAACAATGCATCCAAAAATCCATAGGTTCTCTCCTTGGCACCGACGGGCAATATGCCGAGATACGCTTCTCTTTCTATCTGTTCATTTGTACTTTTCATAATTCTTTTCTCCTATGTACTGTTACAATATTAATGAATGAATGCACCTACAACAACAAACAAAAGACAAAGCAACGTGATTACACCCGCCACAGCATAATCCTTCTTTGTCATAGTCTGTACAGCATCTGCCGTTTCCTCTATCTGATCAATTCTACGAATCAGTTCCTCTTCCCACTTATTGTCAACCTGTAAGGTTTCTTTCTCTTTTCCACGCATGTTAGCTACCTCTTCTTTACTCATTTTATCTTTCATATATCATCTTTCTTATTGGTCAATCAGTCTTTTGTTCTTGTAGCATACTCTCCCACATCGAAATCACATCATAATATGGTTTCGACCAAAACGCACTAGTCACAAATTCTTCTCCTTTGTCATCGGTAATCATCAACGACCACTGCGGCACCTTGATAAATAAAAGTACCTCCATATGAGTTCGCATAATCTCCATGGACTGTATCCTTTCATAAGGAATCACTTCCCCATCACTCTCACTTCGAACAAACAAAAAATGTTTTCCACACCACACACGATTACCATAGTTCGTTGCATCGACGAATTCTCGATTCAACTCCTCGCATGTAATATTCAACTCTCTCAACCAGCACTCAAAGGAGCAATGCGTTAGACAATCCTTCACATTTGAAAAAACGATAATTGCAAGAATTAAAAAGATCGCCGCTATAAACAAACGCAGATAACATGCACTGAGCACATATTCCGTGTCATAGAATACCCGAACTCTCCGATTTACATAGTGATCCGACTCGTATGGATTGTTATAATATCGCCATACATCTAGGCACATATAAATTACAAGCCAACTCCAAAGAGCTCCCCAAACAAAAGAGCCCCATTTAATCCGCACACCAAACCGTTTCCATAGCTTACTACGGCGTAAAACCTCATTATCACAATAGGAATCTCTATATTCCTTTTCTTCCAGAAATGGTAAAAATGTACGGAAGAAATCCGGAAATGTCACCCATGTCGTATGTGGATACTTCTTCATATGTGAAACAGAAAAGCATATAAAGAAAATGCAGACTGCCAAAATAACTGTTGTAACAATGGCAATGCAAACCCATAAATCTGGTTCCTTTCCATTACAATAATCCTGATAAATGCGCAATAACACATCAATAAGTACATATCCATCAAGCAATGCTCCAATCCATGCATATATATTCATATGCTCCCAAAAAGAAGTTCCGTTATCGTATCCTGCCATCTTCTTACCTCTTTAGTGTTTTTCCTTTAATTCCAAACTTGCCAAGCGCTCTAAGCCCCATCATCAATCCAGCCAGATCATCCCCATCATACACCTTCACAACCTCGTCATCAAAACGGAACTGGTAACAAGCGCCCCAGCCTAATACATATCTCTTCTTTATAGACACTAGCTGATCTAAAGTATATCGCTTTTCCCTTTCCTTTTCATCAATGTAGACAATGCTATCTCTATTCAATATAAAACAAATGCTGTGATTCTTTTTGCTGTAAAATATGTACCAAAGTGCTCCCAATACAACAAGCAACGCTGCAACACAAATCAACGTGATTGAAAACATCGGATAATGCTCTATAAAAAATACGGCAACAATCACCATAACCAACGGAATAAGATTATATAACCGACAAAATCTATCGTTACTTTTCAAGTTGCAAGTACAAATTACTTCTTCAAATTCCAATTCTGATTCTTCATCAAACCAATCCATCATTTCTCTCCAATTTCTATTGTAAATATCCAGACTCGATGTTTTTGACATTTTGCCAAATCCATATTGCAATCGCTATATCCACAAAAGGAACAAACGAGCCAATTTTACATATCATTATCTTTTTACCAGACAAATCCTTCTCTTCCTGTCCACGTATTACACACGCTACTGCTATCGCGCCTGTTCCTGCCGAAGCATAAATCGCCAAAAAAACCAACATGAACATCATTATAACACCAAAGATAATATAACTATGTATTCCATTAAGAGAATGGGCAGTCATATACCCATCCATACCACTTGTAACATTTATCGTCCATCCTATAATCATGGGAAGTCGCACACTCTTCACAATCAAATTTGCCTTTGAAAGTTTTTCAAATGTCCACCCATTTTTAACTGCAGACACTGCATAGATGATATTGCATACTAATCCAGCTACCATACACACAAAACCCAACGACGTAAATACGAAAGCCAGTGATTCAAAATGCAAAATGTGTACAAACAACACGTTCAAGCAAAAAATAAGTACCTCCAAACAACACGGAATCAATAATCTGTTTTTTACCATCTTACTCTACCTTTCCTTTTCAATCGTCAGCGTAAATCCATCAGAAACTCGTGTCAATTCCGCCAAGGAATCTTCTTCATGCGTGAATTCCACCTGCAAGTATGCCTCTTCCCCCAGCGGTATCATACAAATAGTAGCTTTATCAATATAAAACTGACATTCATTACCCCACAGCCATCCTTTTGAAACCACTTTTCCTTCAGCTGTAAGTTCCTCGATTCGCTCCTTCAAAGAGCCCTCTATTCCATAGAAATCAACATTGACATCCTTTTCATTCTCATCTTCATAATATGTAGACCACAAAGAACCGCTTGACGGATGTCCCACTTTCGGGCCTTCTATATCAATTCTATACCCGTTATAATAAACAGTTCCACTCTCCCATGCACCTGTATCCTCCTCTTGTATATCTTCTTGTATATCCTCTTCTGTTGATTGTCCGTCATTCGATAATCCTCTACCTTGCACACAACCCACAAGCAATGAAATCGATATCATCGCACACAAACAGATTAATATTTTTCTTCTGATAATGCCCATACTATATCCTCCAATCATCTCATTTGTCTATATAATTGTTTCGTGTCTTTTATCCCTGAACTTTCTTGACCTTTCCCAACATAATCATTCCGGTTACCACATCTACAAGCGGAATACAGCTACATAATTCATACCAAATTGCTGCTCTTTTTGAAAATGTCCCTTCCCGTTTCCCAATGACGGCACCCGCTATTCCTATCATTCCGGATTGAATCGTGACAGCTATGCCAAAGCTAAAAAATGTTAAAAATGAGCCAATCCACAAATACAAAAATGATACAATAGGATAATCCATACGTGCGAAAAAATCCAATATAATGCCATACAGCAAATTCAAGCATACAGCATGAACCGGCAATGTCATAATCTTCATGAAAAGATTCGCTTTCAACACACTTTTTGTTTCCCAGCGATGTTGCACTGCCAACAAAGCATACACGAAGGTAAATGCGAAACCTACACCACACCATTTGAAACAGGTCCACAAAAGATTCAATTCATTTAACACGGGAGATGATACCGACACCTCATGTAAGATACACAAAACGGCAAATATGATTCCAGGTATCAGTAACGCATTTCTCAACATTTTCATTTCAGCAACTTCCTTTACTCTAAATTCCTTCTACAACTTGTATGATGGAAGCAACAAAAATAATCACTCCCACAATGGACCCTTCTCAATATTGAACTAGCTTTCTTCCGTCTAATTTTTCCATATCCCTAAGCCTCTCAACATTTTTAACACATAAACATTTGTACTTTTTCATCCTCTCAGTCAAAGAAATCATTATGTCGCATATACAAAACGTTCTGCAAAGATGAAAAACAACTCTATCCCACCACAAAGTAAGATTCCTGATACAATATGCACCCACATTAGCCACCACTTTTTATTTTTCACGGCTACAATCATTAAAACCAATTGCATAAGTGGTGCTACAAATATGCCAATTACATATATCAAAAGGATAGCTAGCAGCAAAATAACATTTACAGTTATAAAAATATGGTTCTCTATTTCAGCAGTCCAAGCCAAAAGAGGTAGTGCAGTCACTAACGGAATTAAATGCGTAACAAAATTCATCCCGGTAATAATCAATGGTATTTTTTCTTTTTTACTCATTCTATTCTTCATCTTCATTCGTAATCCTTGCCTTCTGCATCAACAATTTCTTCGCCTCATTGGCACTATCTTCACTTAAAAAGTAAATCTTAATCATGCCATCCCAACCGCCAATTTCTCCACATCCGATATAGAGATAATAATATCCAGACCTTCCCTTTGCGGGATTGGCACCCTCGTGACGTACAAACACTTTGTTTATCTCTTCGAATGGTATAATGTAGAATCCATCGGAAGCATTTGCAAACAGATGCTTTGTTCCGATTCTAGCAGTGGAATATTTTTGTGCTTTTTCAAACTCCTCATCTAATGCATCCGAACCACCCGGATAATGTCGTATGTATTTACTTGCCTGCTTGGGACCATTTTTCAATGTAAGAATTCCGCTGATCACATAAATCGGAACTAAAAGTCCCATGGTACAACAGATAACAATCGCCTCTGTCAGGTCCCCCTCAAACAACATCGGAACTACCGGTATCGCAATTCCTATAGGAATAATAATCTTCAAAATCGCCTTAAATTTCATCCAAAAAAAATGTTTTTTCATATCGGATACTCCTTTTTTATATTCAGCCTAAAAAAACTACAATTGCAACATCATTCGCCATTTCATTCTCATATCCAATATAACAACCCACGTTGCATACCGGCACATTTGAATAATCACCATTCTCTTCAAAATCAAGACTATAACTTTCCCCTTCTCAATTAAGCAATTTCTAGTTGCAGCCCAGTGTTTCCAAAGGTTGATATCAAAAAATAAAAGCAGATATTTTTCATATGTTTACCTTTTTAATATGAATTTCTATCTGCTTTTCATCTCTTTATTCAATTGTCATAATAACTTGTTTTATCATTTTATGCAATATATATGTCGAAAACCGGACTCTACTTCACCTTCACCTTAATCTTCTTATAGATACCATTTTGTGCATAAGCATAGATGTAACAGGTTCCCTTCTTGATACCTTTCACTGATCCCTTGCTATTCACCGTTGCAATGCTTGCATCACTCGATTCAAACTTAATCACACGATGTTTCTTAATCTTCTTAGACTGTTTCACCTCAGAAGCCTTAATTGTATACTTCTTGTTCTTCTTAATGGTTAAAGTATAGGAACCCTTCTTAGACTTCATCTTCTTGTCCGTCTTAATCTTTACAGACTTGGCATTTCCATACTTGCCACCTGTAGTTGTTGCATGAATCGTTTTAGAAGCAGCAATCGTCACTTCCTGTCCGTCAATCAGCTTATAGGCTCTTACAATGTACTTGTAATAGGTTCCTTTTTTCAGCTTCTTTTGTGTAAACTTCGTAGTTTTGCCATTTGAAATTGTCTTGATGTACTTATAACGGTTTTTCTTACCACATTTATTACCGTATATCTTATAACCGTCTGCATTCTTTACTTTGTTCCATTTTAAAGAAACGCTGTTCTTAGTTACCTTATCCGCCCTTGCTTGAATCATGACGAAGGAAGATCCTTTGATGTCATTGTCATTCTTATTGTCTAAGATTGTCTCATCCGTCACAGACAACGTATCCTCCGAAACATTTTCCACAGTCAGTTTCGGAATTACCGCCGTTGTCTTATGGGCACAATTCTTACAAGTATATTCAATGGTTCCTGTTTCTGTAGCAGTCGCTTCCTTTAGAACCTTTCCATTTGTCATATCATAATTGTGTGCTTCTTCCCACTTGGCATAGAGCGTCAAATGACCATTGGTGGTTGGAGTGATCTTCGCAAACGACTGTGTGTAACCCTTGTCCAAATACCAACCACGAAACATATGACAGGTTGCCATCAATGCCGGCATAGCGTACTCTTCGCCATAGGTATATTGTTTTGGAAGACCGTGGATGTTAGTTGCATTTTCTATATCCACATATGAAATGTTGTAGGTATTCGGTGTTATCTTTGCATACAGGGTAACGTCTCCGAAGGTTCCTTTCTCGATGGATGTAAACGGCGTGGTGTACTTTTCATCCAGATACCAGCCCTCAAAGGTTCCGTAGTCATAATCTACAGTACCCATCTGTGTCAGTCCATCTCTCACCTTATAGGTCTTTGGACAATCCACCAACTTTCCTTCATACACATAATCTATTTGATAGGTTTCATATACGTTATATAAAGTCGTGATGGCATGAAATGTATGAGGGTTGCCATCATAGAAATTCTTTGCCGCATCCATCCATAACTTACCTTCATTTTCTGTAAGTTCAATTTCTATTGTATCCTTTGGTGTAACCAATTTCTCTAAAGAAGGACAATCTTCAATAAGCTTCTTCGCCCATTCCAAATTATCCAAATCAAAACTAGACAAATCTACTTCTTTCAGGCTAGAACACCCATAGAACATCATACCCATATCTCTTACATTCTTCGTATCGAAACTAGACAAATTCACAGTTTCCAATTTGTCACATGCAGCAAACATAGCCCCCATGGACCAAAGCTCATCCGTTTCAAAACCAGACAAATCTATACTTCTTAGAGAGTCGCAATCAGCAAACATATACATCATACCTCTCACTTTTTTTGTGTTGAGATTTTCTAAATCAATTCTCTCTAAAGAGCTACACTGTTCAAACATACTACTCATATCCAGGACATATTGCGTATCAATTCCTGCCAAATCAACGGAGACACAATTTACAAATTCGTCAAACATGTTAGAACAAGTATCTAATCGAATAGCACTGCCCTCGTCCACCTTGACAGATAACACTTTCTGTCGAATGTTCATATTTCTTTCCATTTCCTGTCGGTCCCAGTACATACGCCATGCTTGTGATCCAATATCTTCACTCTGCCACTCGGAGAAATCCGTTGTTCCTGTTCCGGAAAATAACAAGGTACCTTCATCATCCAATGTCCAGGTAACACTACCTGTACTACAAGGAACACTTCCACTGATGGATGTTGCTTCGGTTGCACTGACATCCGTTCCATAGCACAATATCCCCAAGATACATATGTACATCATCATAAATGTTACTAATAATTTTTCTTTTTTTAACTTTGACATCTCCTCTATCCTCCAATTGTAATTCCAAAGTCGTCCATAGTTTTTGTAATTATAAAAATGCTAGCAATTTTTTTCTCTCTTTTCTAGCAATTAACATTTCCAAACGAGCAACTTCTAGTTGCACTTGCCAAAAATATGACAATTCGATTTCAATTGACCATCTGTCTTAGAATACCACACTATACTTACCGTTTTCAACCACCTCAAGTTGCTTTCCCGACCACTTCGGTTTACTCTTCTTGCCACTCTCTCATATTCCTCACAAACTTTTAAGATTTCTTTCATTTACTATCTTTTACAATTGTGCTAAACTAATTGTTATCAGTGTGCAAGGAGGACATTTCATGGCATATCAGAATTTAACTTTACTAACAGATTTATATGAACTTACCATGATGCAGGGATACTTCAACCAAAAAAGCAACGATGTAGTTGTGTTTGATGCATTTTACAGAAAAAATCCTTCCGGTAACGGTTATGCAATTACCGCAGGACTTCATCAGATTATTGACTATGTGAAAAATCTCTCGTTCTCTTATGACGATATTGATTACCTACGAGGTCTTGGTATCTTTAACGAAGACTTTTTGGAATACCTTGCGGGTTTCCACTTTACCGGTGATATCTATGCGATACCGGAGGGAAGTGTTGTATTTCCTCACGAGCTATTGGTGAAGGTAATTGCTCCGATTATGGAAGCTCAGCTTGTGGAAACTGCAATTCTTAATATACTGAATCACCAAAGCTTAATTGCTACGAAAGCCGCCAGAGTATGTTTTGCAGCCAAGGGTGACGGAGTTATGGAATTCGGATTACGCCGTGCACAAGGACCCGACGCAGGAACGCTCGGAGCAAGAGCTGCTATGATTGGCGGATGCATCGGAACATCCAACGTACTTTGTGGTGAAATCTTTGATGTTCCGGTATTGGGAACCCACGCACATAGCTGGATTATGAGTTTTCCAGATGAATATACTGCATTTAAGACATATGCTGACATGTATCCGGATGCATGCATTTTATTGGTAGATACTTATGACACATTGAAATCCGGTGTGCCGAATGCTATTAAGGTGTTTGAGGAAATGCGAGCAGCGGGAATTCAATCCAAGCGATACGGTATCCGCTTAGACAGCGGAGACCTTGCATATCTTTCTAAAAAGGCACGGAAGATGTTAGATGCTGCAGGATTTAATGATGCAATCATTTCTGCATCATCAGATTTGGATGAATACTTGATTGACAGTTTGAAAACACAAGGTGCTGCTATCACTTCCTGGGGTGTCGGAACGAACCTAATTACTTCCGCAGACTGCCCTGCATTTGGTGGCGTATACAAATTGGCTGCCATCAAAAAAGAAGGCGAAGAAACATTTACTGCCAAGATTAAGATTTCCGAAAATCCTGCCAAAGTAACAAACCCTGGCAACAAAACTGTATTCCGAATTATTGACAAAGAAACAGGCAAGCTAAAAGCAGACTTGATTTCACTAGCCGATGAGGTGTATGATACTTCTAAAGATTTGGAAATTTTCCACCCGATTGATACGTGGAAACGTTCGACCTTGGCGGGTGGCTCTTACGATATCAAGGAGCTATTGATTCCTATTTTTAAGAAGGGACAATGTGTATACACATCCCCTAAGACAATGGATATTCGCACCTACTGTCAGGAACAGCTTGATCTATTATGGGATGAGTCGAGACGTCTTGTCAATCCACAGGAAGTACACGTCGACTTATCGAAACCATTATACGACTTGAAGATGAATTTGCTTAATAAAAGGAGGAACTAACCAATGATAAATGAAAACCGCAGACTATGGAAATTAATTCTTTTTACAATACCAACGTTTGGTATCTATAACATCGTCTTCTGGTTTCAATTGACAAGAGATTTGAATGAGATGAATCGTGAAGAAAAGAAGTTACCGAATTATATTGTTGTAATACTACTTTCCATTCTTACATTAGGAATCTACCGCTGGGTATGGTTTTTCTATGTTGCGGACCGCATTCAGACTACAGGAGAAGAGTTTGGAATGCGAATCAAACCGGGACCTGGAACAACACTATTCTGGTATCTGTTCGGTACCTTCATTATCATCGGACCATTTTTAGCAAACTTCTTCGTTATTCATAACATGAACAAGATTGCCAAAGAATATAATAAAAATTTCAAAGCTAACACAACAGTTGTCAGCAATGAATAAGGGAAAGCATTATGCTTTCCCTTTTCTTTCTTTGTTCGCAAATTTTGTAAATTGTCCCATCCATACCAGTTCGACAGGTCCGGTAGAACCATTTCTCTGTTTTGCAACAATAATATCTGCAATTCCCGGTTTTGTTGACTCTTTGTTATAATAATCATCACGATATATAAACATAATAACGTCGGCATCCTGCTCAATCGCTCCGGACTCACGCAAATCCGACATAACCGGCTTATGATCCTCACGGCTGTCAACCGCACGGTTTAGCTGTGACAATGCAATAACCGGAACATTCAACTCTCTTGCTAATTTCTTCAACGAACGACTGATTTCCGAAATCTCTTGCTGACGGGATTCAGAACGACCGCTACCGTTCATCAACTGCAAGTAATCGATAATTACCAATCCGATATCCTGCGTCTGCTTAAGTTTTCGACACTTCGAACGAAGCTCTGCAATCGTAATACCCGGTGTGTCATCAATAAACATATTCGTAGAACCTACTCTGTATGTAGAGTCCATCAACTTATCCCAGTCAGAATCCTTTAACTGTCCGGTACGAATCGCTTGGGAATCGACCATCGAATCCATCGCAATCAAACGAGTTGCCAACTGTTCTTTACTCATCTCCAGACTGAATACTACACACGGCACTTCCGCTTTCATTACGGCGTGCTGTGCAATATTAAGTGCAAATGCAGTCTTACCCATAGCAGGTCTTGCTGCAATCAAAATCAACTCTGAACCGTGCAAACCGGTAAGTTTCTCATCCAAATCAATAAAACCGGTCGGAACTCCGGTAACCTTGCTGCCACGCTTTGCAGATGCTTCAATCGTATCTAATACATCCAATACAATCTTTTGCATCGGAACGAATTCATCTCCGCTATTTCTTTTTTGCACAATCTCAAACAACTCTTTTTCCGAAATTTCAAGAAGATCTGTCACGTCCTGCTTCCCTGCATAACATGCTTCCATCGTCTTTTCGGTGAACTTAATAACCTTACGAAGTGTCGACTTATCCTGGACAATCTGTGCATATTGTTTTGCATGAATGGATGTAGGAACAACTGCAATAATATCACCCACATACTCCATGCTACTTACCGATTCCGGTGCACCCATTGCCTTTAACTTTTCACTTACAGTCAGCACATCCACCTTTTTACCTTCATTATACAAGGTAACCATAGCATCAAACAAAAGTCCGTACTGTGCATAATAAAAATCATCTTTGGTCAAAATATCAGCCACTTCAACAATTGCATCTCGATCCATCAACATGGAACCGATAACTGATTGCTCCGCTTCCAAACTATTCGGTTGTTTTCTCTTAATAACCGCCTCATCCATGTGTTGTTAAAACCTTTCTATCTACGAAATCATCTCTAAGAAATCTTTCAATCGCTCCTGTCGGCCGATTATCTTATTTGCCTACGACTTTAACAGTCAAGGTAGTTGTAACCTGTGGATGCAACTTGATATTAACATCAAAGTTTCCAACACTCTTGATTGCATCCTTCAACAATACTTTTTTCTTATCTACATCAATTCCTAACTGTTTCTTCACTTCTTCTGCAATCTCTTTGGAAGAGATAGAACCAAATGTCTTTCCGCCTTCACCGACTTTAATAGAAACTGTAATCTCAGATTCTTCAATCTTCTTGCCAAGTTCCTTGGCTGCTTCAAGATTCTCTGCAGCAATCTTATCATCATTTGCCTTTTTTAATTTCAAATCATTCAGATTCTTACCTGTTGCCTCTAATGCTTTCTTTTGCTTAATCAAAACATTTCTTCCGTATCCGTCATTGACCTTGACAACTTCACCTTTTTTTCCAACATTTTTCACATCTTCTAACAAAATTACGTCCATATCCAAGTCCACCTTTCTGTTTCTCTACACATCACCATCGTCATGCATCTTGCGAAGCACTTCCTTAATGCGCTCCCGACCTTCCTCTATGGTAATATCTTCAATCTGGGCACCGGCCACTGTTCCGTGACCACCACCGCCAAATGCTTCCATAATTACCTGTACATTGACATCGTCAATCGAACGTGCACTAATATACACTACATTACCTATCTTAGAAAGAACAAATGATGCCCTTACATTCTCTACATCTAACAAATCATTCGCAACTTTTGCAGCCAATACTGTTGGGCTATCCACTCCGTCTGTCGGCACTTCAGAAATTGCAAAGTCATCCATGTAAATCTCTGCTTTTGCAACACCTTCAGACAATTGCTTGTAACTATCAATATCTGTACGATTGGCTTTTCTTACACGCACCATATCTGCACCTGACTTACGCAAGAAAGAGGCTGCCTCGAACGTTCTGACACCTGTCTTTGATACAAAATTATCCGTATCTACCAAAATACCTGCATACATTGCATCCGCTTCTGCCGGACGAAGCTTTGGCTTATCAATACTATATTGCAAAATCTCCGCCACCATCTCACATGCAGAAGATGCATATGGCTCAATATAAGAAAGCGTTGCATGTTCAATCACTTCGCCCATCTGTCGGTGATGATCAATTACTACAATATTCTTCGTATGAGCAAGCAACTCTTCACACTCTGTGTAAGCCGGACG
Source organism: Lachnospiraceae bacterium (assembly GCA_015057435.1). Taxonomy (GTDB): domain Bacteria; phylum Bacillota; class Clostridia; order Lachnospirales; family Lachnospiraceae; genus CAG-590. The sequence goes on along the minus strand of SVEJ01000008.1, from coordinate 58,966 downwards.
ATTCACATCTACTACAATCACAACCGTATTCGGATCTACTGTTTCTAATGCCTGTTCACTACTGTAAAACATGTCATCCGGATAAACCGTACTTCCAAGAAAATTATTCATCGTCGGACGAATAGAACTTGTTACTTCATTGATAACGATATGTGCCTTTTTATCCATCATGACCGCAAGACGATAGATTCCAATTGCCGCACCTAAGCTATCTATATCCGGTTTCTTATGTCCCATAATCAAAACTTTATCTCGTGTGGCAAGCAATTCCTTCAACGCATGTGCTTTCACACGTGCTTTTACACGTGTATTCTTTTCTGCCGATTGCGTTTTGCCACCATAGTAAATAATCTTCTCTCCGTTCTTAACAACAGCCTGATCTCCACCTCGGCCAAGTGCTAAGTCCATCGCCATATGAGAATACTCATATGCCATTGCATAATGATCGCTTTCAGAGTTGATACCAATGGCAATACTAAGCGTAACCGGTGTCTCATTACCGATATTAATACTCTTGACTTCATCCAACAAAGAAAATTTTCCTTGCTGCAACAATTCAAGATTCTGTTGCTGACAAACAAAGATATATTTGTCCTTTTCTAATTTCTTAATAATCGCATCTGCATTTTGCATATATTTTGTAATCTTTCGATCAAGCAACGCAACTAGCAAAGACTGTCTTACTTCTTCTATTGATTCCATTGCTTCCTCGTAATTATCAATATAGATCTGACCCACAACCATGCGAATCTTTTCTTTCTCTGCTAATGCTACTACCAAATCCGTCTCATCGTACATATAAACAGCAAACAATGCATCTTCATTTCTTACATCTTCCTCTAATGCGTCTTTTAACACACTTTCCACCTGAACACGTCTGATTTCTACGCGGTAATTACGCTCATGCTCATAGATGTGCAGTTCGCGTTTCCCTTCATCCTCAGGTGTCATCTGCAACAATTCCAATGTTATATCTGTAAAAATATGTTGAATATGCTTGCGCATATGCTTCTTGTCACTCTTAGCTGCATCAAAAAAAGCCTGGTTGTTCCAAAGTACTCTACCTTTCATGTTCACAAGCGCATACGGTATCGTTAATTCTCTTATCAATTCATTCTGTACTGAACCATGTGCAAAACTAAATGCCACCAAGTCAGACATAATGTTCGGTCTTTTTCTAAAATAAACTAAAAGCACAATCAACAAATAGACAACCAAAAATATACTGACTGCCACACCACTTGTCGTATCTATGCCATACACAATACCATTCATGACAGCTAATAAAATAACCATAAAAAATGGTATCTGCAAATACTTTTCAAGTTCTTTTCTCAAAGGGTTATCCTTATTCATAAACCTACTCCTATCATCGCGTTTTCGGCACAACGCATGCTGAATCATTATATCATTTTTTCCATCTTCACACAACATGACATCTTGTGCCATTCTTTGGCATCAGCCACCACATTTAGCACGTATATTCATAGATCATAACCTTCTCATCCCAATCCACATCATACGCCGGAAGCTTTGCGATGCGAAACAACCGAAAACCCCTATGTTTCATGTGGCGCGTATATTCTACTTTCGGATAATACATCATAACCATAATTCTTCTTGGATGTTCTTTTAGACTATTCAAAATATTATCGATTACCTTTTCAAATATATTAATCTCAAACGGATTAAAAAAATAGAAGATATTGTCTTCCGGCTTGATAACATATTCTTCTGCCTTGCCATGAAGAATCTCTATTCTTTCCATTGTATCCCGAAAACGCGTATTAAAATATGCGCGATTATCAAGTGCTAATTCATACAACTGTTCATCGACCTCAATGCCACACACTTCGCATTGAAATCTCTGATTCACATAGAACAAAACTCTTCCTTTTCCGCATCCAAAATCCACCAAACGATCATACTTCGTGATACTGTCTTCTAACTCGTCAAACGCGCAAATGAGCCCACTATAGCTTGTGGGCTCATATCTGTAATAATCATCATTATAGCGGTTATTGTAAACAATTTCGGTACTTTCAATTCCAAGAAATTCTTCGTACTTATAATTTTCAAAAAACTTCGGGGTTTCCCCTTTCTTCTTTTTCATATACATACTCCTTACATTCTTGCTTGCACCGTAAAATGAACCTCACACTCTGAAATGAAAGCTTGATTCATATTCAGGCTGTACTTGACATATACCTGTATCTTCTCTTCCGATTCCTCAATATTAAGAGCACTCGTTAGTGTATCAATCTGCAACGGTCCAACTAATGTATTATAGATACTGGAAGTTTTTTTACCGTTCTCAAAAACAAGAAACGAATTCGCCCCACCACGTTTTATGATCTCAAAGTGTCCGTCATGGAACTTCACAGTATTCTTTGTCACAACATCGCCATCTTCAACCTGTTCATCAAACAAGACGTAATGTTTACCATTTTTCAAATAATACGTTCCAACCGTAACCAACTCTATTGGTGTATCTTCTATATCGTTTTGCATACCGGATATCGTCACTAATACATCCTTCGTCATAACCGTACTTCCTTAATAACTTTCTATGTCGACAATCTGTGTTGTTGTTACATGATACGGCAACACATTGTCTGCAAATGAGATGAATTTATCTACTCCATCACTTACATAATACTCATACCTTGGTTTTCCTTTGTCGGTATTGAGCATTTCCTTCTCTGTCAACAATTCTTTCAAGCTCTTCGCCGTCTCAAAAGCAGGATTAACAAGATTCACTTTCTTACCCATAAACCGTTCAATCGCATTACTAATCAGAGGATAATGCGTACACCCAAGCACCAAAGAATCCACTTTGTATTCTTTCATCACGCGAAGATAACGACCAACAATATCATCTGTCACACGATCTTCTAATAACCCTTCTTCAACCAACGGAACAAACAGCGGACAAGGTTTGCTGACAACCGTAATATCTGCGTTCAGCTCTCTTATGTAATCATTATAGATTCCTGACTTAATTGTACTTTCCGTTCCAATCACGCCTACATTCCCGGTTTTCGTCGTCTCAACCGCCATCTTCGCACCCGGTTTCACCACGCCAATCACAGGAATATCCAATTGGGCAGCAATCTCATCCAGTGCCAAAGCACTGGCTGTATTACATGCTATTACAATTGCTTTGACGTTCTTTGTCTTCAAAAATCTTACAATCTGCTTGCTATATTTTAATACTGTATTCTTAGATTTCGATCCATAAGGAACTCTTGCCGTATCTCCAAAATACACCAGATTCTCACCCGGCAGCTGTCTCATAATTTCACTGACAACGGTAAGTCCGCCTACACCCGAATCAAAAACACCTATTGGGTTGTTCATTTTTTAATCCTTTCCGATATCAACTTTCAATTTCTCCTACTTTAACATTTCCATTAATTTGTCATATTGCTCTTTGGTTGCAATTACTTGGATATTACCGTTATAATCTGTATTTATCAATTCATAATATCCCCATTCCGTAATTTGATCTATGGCAACAGAGTCCTCAGATTCCAACTTATAGCAGTTCACTCGCGAATCAAATTTCTTTATCTGCTTTTGCAATATTGTATTACCTCGATCATCTTCTAATACAAAAGTTACGACTTGCCCCTCATTATCAGAAACGATGTGATACGAAGACGCTAAGACCATAATAAAATGAATATTTTCTTCTGTTAATACTTCCTCTAATTGTCTCTTCTCTCCTGATATATATATATCCGAATAGTCATCACCAAAATCACACACAAAGTCGTATTGTTCAAATACTCCCTTCCATGTATCCATAATTTCTTCCATATTTCGAAGGAGTGTTTTCCTTTGGCTCGCTGTAAGTGATAAAATAATGTTTTTATTCTCATCTCTTATACTATTTTGATATAAGACTTCTCCCATGGTTTCACTTTTACCCAGTGGAAAAAGTTCTTCCAAATCAACCCCATATATCTCTGTGTAAGAATATGGTATTAAGTATTCCTTTTGTCCCCAAAATACGGCAGTCAAAAAAATTGCAGACAACAAAACAATTACACCCAAAAAAATTATAACCTTTTTCATTCAACTCCCTCACTCTATACCCAATACTTCTCGCAACATATCTGATATTTCCGGGTCAAAAACTTCCGTTGCCGAATCATTTGAATCCACCACATATGATTCTCCTGTTTCTCTACCAAATACATCTCGCACCACAATACGCACTTCATCTTTGGAATACGAAACATTCGTTTTAACATAATTTCCATCTTCATCAATCGAAATATAACTTTGATATCTGTCATTTTTGTGTCGCTCATCTAATGTCACTTGTACATCATATCTGTATTTTATTGGATTCGATTTTTTTCCAGTAACATTCTCATAAAGTCCCGCTACCGCTCTATCCATCTTGTTCTGAGCTGCCCCATCACCATTTTGTTTCATATATTCATAACTACTGAACGGTTTGCTATAATCAAAATTTTGCAATTTTTCAGCAGCTTGGGAGTTTCTTACTCCTATAACTGCTCTTTTTGAGCCTGCTATAGGTCTCTCTTGCAAATAAACATCGATACTCGTAGTTGATGCACCCGCCACGACACCTCCAAATATCCCCAACAATATATGTGTTGCTACTAATTTATTGGCATTCGATCTAGTTCCCGGAAAAACATTCCTATTAGGTTCTTCTAAAGAAAAGCCCATAATTGCTTTCTCGAAGTCAAAATCTAAATCCATTATCGAATCTTCATATACATTCTCCCATTTTTCCGCAGATTGCAAAGTTGGTCCTTTGTCTTCCGGAATATAAATCGGATATTCTTCTCCTTTATATTTTATAGAATTGAAATTCTCTTTGTCACTATCTGTTTTGTCATTCGAATTCAAACCATTATCATGACCATTACTTATAGGAGTATGTCCACCTTTAGATTTTATTTTCGATTTAGTTATGTTCTGCTCTGACGTTTCATAAAGTCGTGCTATTTCCAGCATAGCACGATGCATATCCTCCGACTGTCTTGCATAAAGTTCTATATTGTCTTTTGTTTTAATAAGAGTTTTGTTTAATTCTGGCGATAAGGTCAACTCATTACTTATAGGTTCTATTGCTTCCGCCTTATTATAAAGCGTTCTTCCTCCTTTCTTCCACTGTTCAGCTTCCTTTTTTATCTCAAGTGTCTTAATATCAATATTGGACATATTCTTCTCCTTTATCTAATACTTTCTCTCAAACGCTAACTGAATCTGTGTCTCTACTAATTCTTCTATGTTCATACCCTTTGCATTCCAAAGCATTGGATACATACTGATAGATGTAAATCCCGGAAGTGTGTTAATCTCATTAAACACAATCTCATTCGTCTCTTTCTCCAAAAAGAAATCAACTCTCGAAAGGCCATATCCATCCAACGCAGCAAAAATTGCCTTTGCTGCATTTCTTATCTCTTCTTCTTTTCCTTCCGGTAATTCCGGAGAAATAACTGTCTTCGATTCCGCATTCGTATACTTCGCGTCAAAATCATAGAATTCAGCCGCAGCTAATATTTCTCCAATTCCTGATGCCTTCACATCTGACGCACTACCTAACACTGCACACTCTACTTCTCTTCCGACAATATTTCGCTCCACCAAAATCTTCGTGTCATGCTTCGCAGCAAGCTTCAACCCTTCAATCAACTCTGCTCGGTCATGTGCTTTTGACACACCCTGAGAAGAACCGGCTTTACTTGGTTTGATGAACACTGGATATTCCAACTTCTCTTCTACACGTCTTACCTGCTCATCCATATAAGCAGCATCCGACTCTGATTTTTCAACATCAACTGCCCTTACCAAGACATATTCTGCTTGGCGAATACCTAAATCTTCAACAATAATCTTCGTATACACTTTATCCATTCCCGCTGCAGAGGCTAATACACCGCATCCCACATAAGGAATCTGTGCCAATTCAAATAATCCCTGAATCGTTCCATCCTCACCATACATTCCATGCATAACAGGAAAAATGACATCTATCTTTCTCGTTGACACACCACTTGGGCTTGTTAATATAACCTCTTTCTTCGTTGCATCCGGAGATATAATCGCAGATGTATCTGAAGTTCTCCAACTTCCGTCCGCAATACTCTCAAGCGATGGTGCCAAAAGCCAATGACCTTCCTTTGTAATACCTATATATGTGATTTCATATACATCCCGGTTCACCGCTTTCGCTACAGTCTGTACGGATATACACGATATATCATGTTCTGAAGACTGTCCACCAAATATAATCGCAATACTTTTCTTACTCATACCGAACTACCCTTTCCTATTGTTCTCACAGTTACTTCCCTAGTATATCAAAGTTTCACAAGAAAAACAATCATCGCAAAGGAATTGTCCTTCTATCACTTCTTAAGAATATTCCATAATCGCGATTCTATCTTAACATCCGATTCCATGAATAATCTTGCATACTCTTGCGGTGTGAGACTTTCCTTTAGCATTGCTTTTCCTTCTTGTGAATCTGCCGAAATCGCATCATCAATAAAACAGAGCGGCGGATACATAATTCCCCACCAATTCTGACCTTTTGCTTCGCCGATATCTATGCGAAGCGCTTGATAATCGCCTTCCGGAAACACCATATCTCCATATACTTTTTCCGGAAATGTCTCTTGTGTAACATATACTTTCACAGTATAGTCGTAGCCTTGTTCTACAATTGTATTCCGTGCCACCGTATAGATATTACGCAAATTAGACACCAGAATTTCTTTACTTTCGTCAACACTTTTGCACTCCGCAAGCAACGGTTTCAGATAAGTAACCACATCCTCTTTCACTGCAACTTTCAATTCCTGATCCTCACTAAAATCACTATTCGCTCTTACATGAAAACGCATAATACCGGAATAAGGCTCTCCCTCATCAACATTCCCGTCCGCAGAATCCATAGCCAAAATGTCTTCTTGCATGTCACTTCGCGCCATCACCGAATCAAGCACCACATCTGCTGCCGCCTCCAAATCCTCAGGCTGCACTTCACCTAATACCTCCAATAACTCTTCATCCATAACCAACTCATCTTCCCCTAACAACAGGTTCTCATCCGATGCGGAGTATGCATCTGACACCACATCAAAACTGTTCGCCACAGCAAGAATCGTCTGTTTCAAGCCGCCTTCCTTATGGTCATGATAATATGATATGGTTGTTACCAATATACCTCCAACAACTCCTAATAAAATAGCAATACACATATCACGAAATACTTTCATAGATAATCCCTTCCTTCATTCTTGTTCTTATCTGAAAGTATTACCTCTTCTAGCCATTCTATTCAAAAAGAAGTATCTTGGCATCTTGTCCTTCCTCTTCTTTTCCATATTCTATAATTACATGAATAAAAAAACGTTCATCATCTTTCAATAAATTCCCATTCCCATCTCGCAGACAAAGCACATCCGGCAAACATACATATCCATCCACACACTTGTCATAACAAGGATAAAGTGTCGTACTTCGACACAAACTCTCCTCCACCCCGTCACCACCGCGCAAAACATTGCCGCCTAGTTTGGCAAAACGCAACGGCAGCTTAATCCCCAACTGTTCCATTGGGTGTTGTTCATGCAAAGAAATCAATTCTTCTATCACATTCTCCGTTCTCAATTGCTTAACACAAATCTTATCAGAAGCAAATACATCCGCCTCCAAATACACTTCTCCGTCTTTCATCCTCTCTTCCAACTTTTGAAAAGGGTGACTTGCTACGCTTGTCCTTCTCACACATGTCAACAACGCCTCTTCATATTCCATCATCCGTAATGTCTCCTCTAATTGAATAATTCTCTCTTCTCTTGTCACAACTTAACACTCCTCTCACTTCATATACTTCCCGAAAAACAACTTAAAATCAGATATGTCTTATACATCTTGATTATACAAAAAGGGCTGTCCCTTATAAGAGACAGCCCTTCTAATTCATTCAATTTATAAGATGATAATATATATTCTACTCCACTTCATGCATCATGACCTTCAATCCCCAGTCTGCATCAATCCTGCATAACCCTTCCGGCGTATTGCGATTTGCTATATCCATCAACTTTTTTGTCATATCATGATAGATATCCATATTGACATTTGCACGCATCGGCGGCTTATTATCAAACGTAACAATGAATTGATATCCACCTGTATGCTTTTTATCAAAATAAATGCCTGTAATCTGTGTTGTTTCACCCATCTTATTCTTAATCAAAGGAACATACACAATCTTCAGTGTTTCGATAAAGCGGTCATCTAACCCCTCATCAAATATAACCACCTTCTCGCGTAGCTCATTGTCATTATGGACAATGCGATAACGATACCCACCTTGTGCGAGACGAAGCGCATTATCGGTTCTAAGCTTTTGATTGTATTGGGCAACTTCATTCTGCGTCTTTTCATCCATCACCGGAGCTACCCATAACAGATACTTTCGTTCCATATCATTATACTGACATCGATATGCAATTGTAAATGTAGCCTGACAATTCACACAATCGACCTTAAAAAATGTGTTCTGTAACACAAGATCTCTTTGCATTAAATCATATGGAAGTTCTACCTTTTCCCATACATTAATCGTTATTTCCTTTTTACAATGTGGACATATCATTGTCTGCTGTTTCGCCTGCGCCATACATTTTCTCCTTTGTTGTTCTCATCATCAGGTAGAAGATACTATTCCCTTTTCAGCATCCATCGTAACAACTGCACCCGACTTCAAAATCTGGGTTGCATTCTCTGCACCAAGAATAACCGGAATATCAAGACTTAATCCCACAATACCTGCATGAGAATTATGTCCTTCTTTTTCTACGATAATGCCGGATGCCTGTCTAAGTTCATCCATAATGTCATTACTTGTTTCCGGAAGAACGATAATATCGCCTTCTTTGAAATTGTCAATAATATCCATCTCATCTTGTCCTACGCAAAGACTTGCCGTTGCTTTTCTGTTATTCACGCCTCGTCCTTTGATCAGGATATGACCTACCACATGAACCTTGATCAGATTGGTTGTACCGGAAACACCAAGCGGAACACCTGCCGTGATAACAGTGATTTCCCCCTGCTTTACATACTTTGCTTTTTCTGCTTCTTCTATTGCATGCTCAAACAAATCATCTGTATTCGTCTTTTCCTCAACCATCAAAGGCAAAACACCCCATGAGAGGTTCAACTGTCTCCACACATTTTCATACGGACTGCATCCGATAATCGGACATGCCGGTCTGTATTTTGAAATCATTCTTGCTGTCTTACCGGACTTGGTTACCGTTACAATTGCTGTCGCATTCAAATCCATTGCCGTTGTACAAGTAGCATGTGCAATCGCATTCGTAATATCCGGATTCATCAAACTGTCTCTGTTATTGAAACGTTTCACCAAATCAATATCGGCCTCTGTGCTTTCAGTAATACGAACCATTGTCTTCAATGCTTCCACCGGATAAAGACCTGCTGCAGTTTCACCTGAGAGCATAATCGCTGATGTGCCATCGTAGATAGCATTCGCAACATCAGTAGCCTCCGCTCTTGTCGGACGCGGATTCTTCATCATAGAATCTAACATCTGTGTCGCCGTAATAACAATCTTTTCTGCATTATAAACTTTCTTAATAATCATCTTCTGGATTGCCGGAACTTCCTCAAACGGAATCTCAACACCCATATCTCCTCTGGCAATCATAACGCCATCGGAAACACGAATAATTTCGTCAATATTTTGTACGCCCTGCATATTTTCAATCTTCGCAATAATATTAATGAAATTACAATTATGCTGACTCAAAATATCACGAATCTCTAATATATCATTCGCAGAACGAACAAAGGATGCGGCGATAAAATCAAATCCCTGTTCAATACCAAAAATGATATCCGCTTTATCCTTGTCACTAACATACGGCATCGAAAGTGCAACATTTGGAACATTCACACCTTTGCGATCGGATACCGGTCCACCATTCTCTACAACACAAAGAATATCTGTTTCTGTGATACTCTCTACATGCATAGAAATAAGACCGTCATCAATCAAAATCTTATTACCAACCTTAACATCATTCACCAAATCTTCATATGTGATAGAGACGATTGATTCATCACCTTCCACATCTCTTGTTGTCAAGGTAAACTCTTGTCCGTTTTTCAATTCAACCTTACCATTCTTGAACGTTTTGACGCGAATCTCAGGTCCTTTTGTATCCAGTAAAGCTGCAATCGGAAGGCCTAATTCCTCACGCAATTTTTTCACTCTTTTTAGATTCTTTTCATGTTGGGCATGGTCGCCATGAGAAAAGTTAAACCTGGCTACATTCATACCTTCTATCATCAAATCTCTTAAAACTGAATCGTCCTCCGTGGACGGTCCTAATGTACATATAATTTTTGTTTTACGCATTGTTTTGTCCTTTCTTCCAGAATGCATATAATCGACCTCATTCATTGTACAACAATAAAAAAAGAGCGACAAGATGAAAGTTTACCAATCTTGTCGTCCTTTTTTTATCATTCATGCATTTATTCGTCAATAATAATTTCTGTCTTCATTTTTTTCTTTTCAACATCATCTAATTTCATACGAATCTGTTGCATAATCATATCTGTTTCTGCAATTCTTTCCGCACATGAAAGAAGCTCTGTTGCTATCACTTCCTCATCTTCCGGATTAATATCTTTCTTATACTTAAGTTCATGATCAAGACTCGCCCAGAAATCCATCGCAATCGTACGAATCTGAATCTCCACCCGCATCGGCGTCTTACCTTTTGAAAAGAAAACAGGAATCTCTACAATCATGTGATAACTCCGATATCCGTTATCTTTCGGATACTTAATATAATCCTTAATCTGAATCAGTTTCAGGTCATCTTGCATAGCAAGCATTGCAGCAATCGTATAAATATCATCGATAAATTCACATATAATTCGCACACCGGCAACATCCGAAAGATTACTCATAATTGCTTCTACGGTAAATGGTAACCCTTTGCGCATAAGCTTTTCCGCAATACTCTCCGGTTTCTTCACTCTCGAAGTAATACTGCTGATTGGATTTCTATGATATCTTACGGACATCTCGTCATTTAATACTTCCGCTTTCGTCCGTACCTCGCGAATCGCACATTTGTACATCATCATCATTTCCTGAAATTGCTGGGAATTTTGCATCACCATCTTAAGCTGTTCCATCATATCTTCAGGAATCATTGCTATCTCATGTTCCTTTTCTCTCAAACTCGGAAGCATAATATTTTGCTCTGTCATTTCATCACCTCGTGTCGCTCTATTCTGTCGTAAAACTCTTCCACCCATTCAACAAATTTCCTTGTCAATTTGTTGCAATCCGAAAGTAAGTATATCACAAGAATATTAAATATCTATGAACAAAATACGAAAGAAATCATGAAAAAAGAGTAGTCGATTCAAAATCGACCACTCTATCATCGAACACTACTACGCTACATTCTATAATTTCTTATATTTTGCTTTCGTACTGATTCCCTTTGTTTTCAGCATTTTCTTATATGTGTTAAGCTTCTTCTTTGGAACCTTAACAGTTACCTTTTTATGTGTATTTGCAAAGGCTTTACTTCCTACTTTTTTGGTAGTCAGCTTTTTCGATTTAATGTGAATACTCTTAAGCTTCGTACATTTATAAAATGCCTTTGCACCAATGGAAGTAACATTTGTCCCGATGGTTACCTTAGTGATTTTTCTATTCTTCTGAAATGCTTTTGCTGCAATTCCGGTTACCTTATAAGTAGCTCCCCCCACCTTAATGGTGTCTGGAATCGTTTCAGTCTTCTTTGCATTCATCGGTTTCACATAGGTTACTTCTTTTTTCTTCTTACTATTCTTTACAATTTTGTACTTTCCGCCAGACCTTGTATGACAGAATACCTTTCCTTTTTTCGGTACTGTAATTGTTACCTTCACATCGGCACTTTGCACACTATATGCTCCACAGGAAACCTTACAATAATATGTATATGTCCCCACTTCTTTTCCAATCGGAACTCCGAAAGAAGGAACATCGCCTTTGATAATCGACTTTCCATCTTCAAACCACTCATACATGATCTTCTCTGTTCCAAACGTTGCTGTTGCCGTCACATCAAAGGTGATCATCTTCTCTTCGCCATACATTGCGGTAATGTTTTTCTCTTCCATTTTCAAAGTAAATGGTACATATCCGCATACACACGCCTTGGTACCATCACCATAGCTGTGCTTTTCTTTGTCAGAATTGTCAACCTTGCCACACACGCTACAATTGGTAATCCAGTGATACGCTGTGTCTTTCCCCCATTCTGAAACAGCATGCTTATTACATTTAATTTTTATATTCGAATTCTCTAACCCGCTAATCGAAGTAACATTTTTCCCATCGATAGTCTCAGGAATTACAATCTCAGTAATACCTTCCGGTATATATAATACCTCTAAAGAGAGTGTCCCATTGTCATTGACTTTATATCCAATTTGAGTAGCCGTTTTTGGAATAGCTGTTTCCTCCAGCTGACCCTTTAATGCAACAGGATAGTAGATTTCTTTTAGATTTGCACAACCTTCAAATGCACTATAATCCACCTTCGTCACACCCTCCGGAATCGTTATAGATTCAAGACTCTGACATTCAGAAAAGGAACGAAAGCCAATCTCAGTAACTCCTGATGGAATTGTTACACTTTTCAAATTAGGACACGAAAAACACAACCCCGGTGGAATTATCTTCAAGTTGGATGGCAATGTAATGCTTTCCAATCCTTCACATTCACCAAAAATAGCCTGGTCTTCCATAGTAAAAACAACACTATCCGGTATTATGGCATGCTTCAATTTGTCACAATGATAAAATGCATATTCCCCAATACTTGTAACACTATCAGGTATCAGTATCTCTTCCAAACTAGTACAAAACATAAAAGCACTCATTCCAATGCTGGTCACGCTATCCGGAATAGAAACTGTCTTCATTCGGTAACATTGCATAAATGCAACTTCTCCTATTGCTACAACAGGATATGCCTTTCCCTCATATATCACTTCTTCCAAAATCACAGCATTGACAATTGTATCCGCACCTCGAGACACCACTGCCATATTATTTTCTGTATCTATCGCATACTTGATATCACCTTGGTCTATCATTTCTATAGCATGCACCATTGGCGTTGGAACTGCCAACATAGCAAAAGCAAACAATACAAATGCTCCTATTTTTTTCCATTTTCCCTTCATTCCTCAATCTCCTTTACATTTTACATCTAGCGCATATTGCTTTTTTCTTTCTGCAACAAGTATTTTGATTATAGCAAATTCTTCATCATTACGCAAAGTTTTAATATCTTGATATGGCTTTTATTTCCTTGACTTTTCTCTCCATATTTTATACAATCTACTTTAGTTAGTAAAAGCGTTAAAGCTTTGAATTCAAAAAGTGCCGTTATGGTTAATATATTTAAAAAAAGAAACAAAGGAGAACAATTATGCCGATTACCGAAGTATTAGAGCGCAACGTCAAAATGTATCCGAACGACATATGCTTAGTTGAAATCAACCCGGAAGTAACCGAGACTCGCCGTGTCACATGGAAAGAATACGAATTGATGGAGCCAAATCCATCTACCCATTATAGAAGAGAGATCACATGGTCCGTTATGGACGAGAAAGCAAACCGTTTTGCCAATCTCCTTATCAGTCGCGGAATCAAAAAAGGTGACAAGGTTGCCATTTTATTGATGAACTGTTTGGAATGGTTGCCAATCTATTTTGGTATATTGAAAACAGGTGCTTTGGCAGTTCCTTTGAACTTCCGTTATGCACCGGACGAGATTGAATACTGTGTAGGTCTTGCAGATGTAGATATTCTCGTATTCGGACCGGAATTCATCGGCCGTGTAGAAGAGATTGCAGATAATATTAGCAAGAACCGTTTGTTATTCTATGTTGGTGATAACTGTCCGTCATTTGCAGAAGACTATAATTCTTTGACAGCGAACTGTTCATCCATGTCACCGAATATCCGCTTGACAGATGAAGATGATGCCGCAATTTACTTCTCTTCAGGAACTACAGGTTTCCCGAAGGCAATTTTACATAACCACGAAAGCTTGATGCATTCCTGCCGTGTAGAGCAGAATCACCACAGCCAGACAAGAGACGACGTATTTCTTTGTATCCCACCTCTATATCATACAGGTGCTAAGATGCATTGGTTCGGAAGCTTCCTTGCAGGAAGTAAAGCAGTACTTTTAAAGGGTACCAAGCCTGAATATATCTTAGATGCTGTATCTCAGGAAAAATGTACCATTGTATGGTTGTTAGTTCCGTGGGCACAGGATATCTTAGAAGCAATTGAAAGCGGCAGAGTGAAACTTGCCGATTACGAATTAGATCAATGGAGATTGATGCATATCGGTGCACAGCCGGTTCCGCCGAGTCTCATTAAGAAATGGAAAGAAATCTTCCCGAATCATCAATATGACACCAACTATGGTCTAAGCGAGTCTATCGGACCGGGTTGTGTTCACCTTGGTGTAGAGAACATCCACAAAGTTGGTGCAATCGGCAAAGCAGGTTTTGGTTGGGAAGTTAAGATTATTGATGAACAGGGTAACACTGTAGAACGCGGTGGCGTTGGCGAACTATGCGTAAAGGGCCCCGGCGTTATGACTTGCTACTATCATGACGAAAAAGCAACAAACGAAGTGTTACACGATGGTTGGTTATATACCGGCGATATGGCACAGGAAGACGAAGACGGATTTATCTTCCTTGTAGATCGTAAGAAAGACGTTATCATCAGCGGTGGCGAGAACATCTATCCGGTACAGATTGAGGATTTCATCCGCACCCATAATGCAGTACACGACATTGCAGTAATCGGTCTTCCTGACAAGCGTCTTGGAGAGATTACATGCGCGATCATTGAAATCAAAGAAGGTATGACCATGACAGAGGATGATGTCAACGAACTATGCAAACAACTTCCTCGTTACAAGAGACCACGTCAGGTTATCTTTGCAGATATTCCACGTAATCCAACCGGTAAAATCGAGAAGCCAAAGCTTCGTCAGATGTATGCCGGCGGTAGCGTCGTAGATGCACAAAACAAAGGATAATACTTAACAAAAACTTACATAAAAAGCGATCACTTCGCAATTATCAAACGCGAAGTGACCGCTTTTTTTATGCTGGTTTTATAATTTTTTAATAGTAGCTTTTTTTGAGATACCTTTTTTTCTTAGGATTGTTTTATAACTCTTACATTTGCTCTTTGGTGCCTTTATCTTCATCTTAGCATATGTCTTTTTGAATGCCTGTTTACCTACTGAAGAATTTGTCAATTTTGTTGTCTTTATTGTCAAAGTCTTCATTTTCTTACATCCATAAAACGCCTGCTTACCTATTTTTTTCAAAGTCTTTGGCATTGTAAATGAAGAAAGTGTCTTACAATTTTTAAATGCAGCATCTTCAATTGTTGTAACCTTAGAATTCATCTTAACTGTTTTTAGTTTGGTGCAATTCATAAATGCTTCTTTTCCAATTGTGGTCACATTTTTTCCTAATTTGACCGTGGTTATTTTTTTATTACCCTTAAATGCACCTTCTGCAATTGCAGTTACCTTGTACGACTCACCATTCACTTTCACAGTTGCCGGAACCGAAATCGTCTTTGCTGATTTTTTCTCATTGTTCACATAAGTAATCGTTTTTTTCTCAATATTGGTAATCTCGTACTCTGCGTTATTATAGACAAATTTTTCTCCGTTTTCCTCATCAACATTGATTGTATTGCCCTTCTTATCTTTGTTAACAAACACCGATACTTGTCCCGAACCACTACAAGACGGATTTTCCTTCAACCAGAAGCGTAAGGAAGCCACTCCCTTTGCCACGCCACGAACCGTTCCGTCATCTTTCACAGTCATAATAGCTGTATTATTTGAAGACCATCCCATGTCAACAGGCTCAAGTACGGCATATACATAACTCCAGCCTCCATTGATAATACCTACTTTGAACTTTTCTTCTTCCCCGATACCAACTTTTGCGTTAGAATACGGGAAGTATAGCTCATAATCTCTGGTAGCATCTATTTGAATCTTTTTCGTCACATCTGTATCCTTTGGCTGTGCACTAGCCTCCGGTGTTCCGGTACCAAAAACCTGCACCCAAAAACATACGCCACCCTGACTAAAACAACCGATTCCAATACTTGTATAACCGGAAGCAAGAATATTGGATTTGTGTCCCGGAGAATTCATCCACTGATTCATAGTACTCTTAGCTGTATTGTTACCTGCAGCAATGTTTTCTCCCCTAATCTTATCACTCAAACTACTATAACTTTGTCCATCCGGTCTAGTGTGAGAAAAATAGATACATGTTTCTGCAGAACGTAACATTGCTGCATCCAACAAGTCTTTATCCATCACCAAAGGTTTCGCACCTACTGCTGCTCTTTCTGCATTTACAAGTTTTAACACTTCATATGCTTTTTCATAATGATATGTACCGGATATCGTCAGATTCGCAACAAGTCTATAACTCCCATCATCCATTAGCGTAAGTCGTTCAGGAATCACATAGGAAATATTGTTACATCCATAAAATGCATTCGCCCCTATGTAAGTAACATTTTCCGGAATATTAATCGAAGCCAAATTCTTACAATTATAAAAT
Organism: Lachnospiraceae bacterium; assembly: GCA_015057435.1. Classification (GTDB taxonomy): domain Bacteria; phylum Bacillota; class Clostridia; order Lachnospirales; family Lachnospiraceae; genus CAG-590. Next base: position 42,226 of record SVEJ01000008.1, on the reverse strand, counting down.
GCATAGCCTGAAATACTTGTAACTGTAGAAGGCAGCTTTACATTTTTCACCTTATTGCAGTTCATCATGCAACGCATTCCGATTATTTCTAAACCTTCTTTAAATGTGACCGTTTCCAGATTCGTACAATCCTGGAACATACGATATGGAGTTTCCTTAATTCCTGCACCGATAACCGCAGATACCAAATTGACACATTGATCAAAAGGACCATAACCCAAAGCCGTTACACTATCCGGAATTGTAGCTGATGTCAAGCCCGAACCACAAAACACCCAATCTTCAATCGTTTTCACATGGTCGCCCATGTAAATGCTGGTAAGATTCACAGCATAATAAAACGAACCCGTCGCAAGCGTCGTAACTGTTTTCGGAATGGTAAATGTCTTGTTGGCTTTTCCGGCCGGATAACTAATCAATGTTGTCATGTCTGCACTGTACAAAATGCCATCCTGCGCTACAACTGTTGTATTACCCGGCTGTACTGTGATTTCCAACAAAGCTTTTGCTCCATATCCAATACAACCCACAGATGTTGCTGACTTTGGTATTGTAACTGACTTTACAGCAGACTCAAAAAACACATAATCCGATATTTTTGTTACGCCCTCCGGTATCGCCAAATCAGTAATCGCTGTCCTCTGAAATGCATAAGTTCCAATTGTTTCCAAACCCTTACCAAATTCAATTGTAGCAAGAGAAGTTGCATCCGCAAAAGCTCCCGAATCGATACTTTTTAGAGCATCCGGCAACGATATCGTCTTCAACTTGGTACATTCACAAAACGCACCCGAACCAATACGCTCAACACTATCCCCCAAAGATACTTCTGTTACCGCATAACAAGTGGCAAACGCCTGATCAGAGATAGAAGTAATCCCATCTCCAACCACAATCTTTACAATATTAGCACGCATATTGTACCAAGGTGTGTTTGCGTAGGAAGTATAAGTCGGCATATCACCACTACCGGAAATTGTCAACACTCCATTTTCATCCAGGACAGCAGTCATTGTATCTGATAAAGTAAATGATTGTGCTCCCGAAGCAGACCTAAAAGACGGGATTTCAGTTTGCAGCTTTTCTATCCCGAAACCTCTTTGTGCATCTATATTCATTGAATCTGTTATTTCTTGATTGATATTTTTTTGTTGTTTCAGATCACCCAAAGCTGTCGTTTCTTTTGCCAAACTTGTAGTAGGCAAACCAATTATCATTAATGCAAACAATGCTCTTCCAATCCATTTTCTCATACTCTTCTTCTCCTTTTTGAATTGCAATCATGAATGAATCACGACATCTCTATCAATTTCATAAACTCACTATCAGGAACTGCTTTCGAATAATACCAGCCTTGCATATAATGACATCCGAATTCCGCAAGTCTCTCCATCATTTCCTTTGTCTCAACACCCTCTGCAACGATGAACAAATCAAGGGCATTCAACATTCCGATTGTATATTCCAACGTCGTTCCCGCCTTGCTGTTCTTAAAGGAATCCCATATGATTCCTTTGTCAATTTTGATAATCTTAAATGGCAACTGATTGATGTAACCGATATTAGCATTACCCGAACCATAATCATCTAACGATAATGAAATGCCATATTCCACAAGCTTAAGGATATTTTTCTCAATCACCGCTGCAATACTCATATTCGCAGTTTCCGTAATCTCCATATTAATCTGCTCCGGCTTAACGTCAAATTGTTCCATCAAAGCAATTATGCGATCAGCAAAATCAAACTGCATCAGCTGTACCGGACTGATATTAACCTCTATGTATTCTACTGCAGTCTTAGCCAATTCAAAATCGCGGATAAATTGACATACTTTTTTAAAGATAATGTCCCCCATTTCAATAATTAATCCGTTCTTTTCTGCTATCGGAATAAATTCATCCGGTGAAATCCACCCCAACTTCTCATCATTCAACCTGACAAGCGCTTCTGCCGAGTTATATACACCCTTTTCCACCGAAAAAATCGGTTGATAATACACCATCAAATCTTCTCTGTCGACAGCCACTTTTATCGCTTTTTCAATTGCTTTATCACGCTGTATACGTTCTAACTCAACTTCGTCCACGTTCGTAATACAGCCCTTCTTCGTCTTCTTGGCAACCGCCATGGAATAATCGATAACTTCTACTAATTCTCCAAAGCTTCCTGCATCCTTCGGACACGTCATACAACAAATAGACGCTGACATCATTACGGAAACTTCTCCCTTTGGATACCACGGATGACAGAAGCGGTCTTCTATATCCTTTGCCACTTTTTCAATTGTATCTTGGTTCTTTTGCAATATCACACAAAACTGATCTGAACCAAAACGAAAAACCAACTGCCCGAACTTCAACTGCTCCAAAAAGCTACCCACTTGTAATAGCAGATTATCTCCTGTATCCACTCCGTATGTCTTGTTAATCATCTTAAAATCATCCATTGCCACAACAATAACCCCGAATGATTTTTCTTCGTAGAAAGCATTGCTAATATATTCACCCAAAAACTTTCTATTAAACTGCTTAGTAACACCATCTATTACCATACTTGTATTCTGTTGATAATAAAATAATGTCAGACATAGCAATGTCAACATCAGATTCAACATAGGAACGTACAATACAAGCTGGAAAATGCACGCCAATACACCACACACAAAATTAAAACTCAGTGGTGAGGCTTTTAGAAATGCAAATTTTTGTTTATGTCTTAGAATTGTCACAAAAGAAGTAATTACCATAGCCGCATCAATTCCGTACGTAATGAGCGAACCCCAAAGCACTTGAAATTTTCCTTGTTCAAACACAAATACCCAACGATAGAAATAATTAGATACAACGGCTGCAATAATAACAAATGCACACCCCTGAAACAATCTCGGAACCCATCGACGTTTCACAAAATCCGTATGAGAATTCAACAACAGATAATATGCAAGACTAAGCGGTGTCAAATCAATAAAAACAGATTGGAGCGTCAAAATAACAAAAAATGTATTATACCCAATAATATCCACATAACGTGCTGCAAGCGTTGCTCCAATTTCAAATATGGTCGCAAATAATACAGTATTTAAAAACACCCAAAAGAAAGCATGGCGTTTCATCGGAATGCGTTTTTCATGCAAATACCATACACTAATCAATATTAAGATGAAAATTGCGGCATAATCAAATGCCAGATTCCAATCTGTCATACGGTTCCATCCCTTCTTGCATCACTGTTCAAAATCCATTTATCAGTATCGTATCATTTTTCAAATATTAATTAGATTTTACCATATTTTTACATATGTGAATAGTCTCTAAATCTACCTCTATCACAATTTTCCAACGTAAGCTTTTTTAGAAAGACCTCTCTTCTTCAACATTTTCTTGTATGCTTTGTATTTGCTTTTCGGAACTTTTACCTTTATCTTACTACCTGTCTTTTTAAATGCATCTTTTCCTACCGTACTATCTTTCAATTTCGTAGTTTTAATCGTAAAAGTCTTCATATTTTTACAATTCTTAAATGCTCTTTTTCCTATATTTCGCAATTGTGTATTCGTCGTTACCTTTTCCAAATTACTACAACCTGAAAAAGCATCATTTCCGATGGTGGTAACATATTTACCAAGCTTAATTTCTTTAAGTTGCTTGTTATTTTTAAATACATTTTTATCCACCTGGACAACTTTGTATGTACGGCTAAATATCTTAATTGTGTTCGGAATTGTAATTATCGTTGCATCTTTGTCCTTATAGTGTGTATATGCAACAGTTCCTTTGTTTCTGTCAATGATACGATAAAATCCGTATCCATCATAAGAGTTCACAACCTTAAGTTTTGCTGTTCCCTTTACAGAAGGTTGTATTTTCAAAGAATAAGTAATCGTTGCTTTTCCTTTTTTCTTTGCTTTAATATCTCCGTCCTGACCTACAGTTGCAATTTTCTTTTTATTCGTTTTCCAGTCAAAATTACTTTCGTCCAATGCAATTGTAACAACATCCCAATCCAAACTTTCCATGCGAACGGCAAATCCTCTTACCTCTCCCTTTACCATCGTCCAATCCTTTTCCTGGGAAACCAATTGGATTTTTGTATCCTTTTCTAATTCTACTTCTCTGACTGCTACTTGATTGGATGGTTTTTTCCCGGTATCCGCTTTTTCAGTTCCGAATAATTGTATCCAATAACAATTTCCATCTTGATAGAAACATCCAACCCCTATACTCTTATATGACTTGTTTAATATATTACTTCTGTGTCCATTTGAACCCATCCATGTAGTCATTGCAGCCTTCGCACTATTCATTCCGCCTGCAAGATTTTCTCCCATGACTTTATCACAGACAGAGCGACAATCCAAACCATTCGGTCTTGTATGACCTACAAGCACATTTGTTTCCATAGCTCTTAACATCGCAGCTTCAAGCAAATCCTTGTCCATGGTAAGCGCAGACAACCCTTCTTTTTTTCTTTCCTTGTTAACTAATTTCAATACCTCATATGCCTTCTCATAGTCATAGGTACCTTTTATCTTGATTGTCATTAACTCCATATAACTTCCGGTAGAACTCTTTTTCAAATGATCCGGCACGTCTAATTTTATATTATCGCATTCATCAAATGCAGTCTTACCGATATATGTTACATTATCCGGAATCTTAACCTCACACAAATTATTGCAATCATAAACGGCATCATCTTTGATTTCTTTTAATGTGGATGGTAATGTTATTTTCGATAATTTTCCACAGGATATTATGCATCCTCTATCTAAAGTCTCCAATCCTTCGTTAAAAATTATCTCTTCTAAAAGTGGACAATTATCAAATAACCCGTATGGAGTGCTTGTCATGCCCCCTCTAATCTCTACCTTTACCAAAAACGGACATTCCTGAAACAAATCACCGCCAAGCGATACTACACTATCAGGAATCACAATCTCTTTCAAACCGGAGCTTCGAAACACTCGATCTCCAATATGCTTGATACCTTTTCCAAATTCAACTGTACCCAAAGCACTGCAACCACAAAAAGCACCATTCTCTATATCAGTCAAGGAATCCGGAAGGGAAATGCATTGTAATGCACTACAACAAAAGAATCCGTTTTTTCCTATGGAAACTAATGTAGATGGCAGTTTCACTTCACTACACGCACATTCCGAAAACACATTATCACCAATTCTTGTTATCCCTTCTCCAATAACGATCTTCTTAATAGATTCTTTCTTCATGTACCACGGTGCTTGTGGTGCAATCATATAATTCGGCAATTCTCCCGTTCCGCTAAGTGTCAATACTCCATCCGACGATAAAACTGCAGCAATCGTATCTGTCACTTCGTATCTTGCTTCTTCTGCTTCTACATGTACTGACATTATATTCAACATAACAAAGAATGCAAATAATGCTATACGTACTTTTTTCATCTCATACCCCTCCATTGTACTTCCTAATTCTTATAACATGGTTGCATGCAAAATCCGCTCTTGCAAGTAAACTTGCGCAAAGCATATCCGCTTGACATATATTATAACACAAATAGAGGTAGACAGAACCTGCCTACCTCTAATATCATCTACTCTTCTGTTGTAACCATTGCTTCTTCAGCATCTGTCACATCTTCAACAACTTCATCGATAACCAAATCGCTATCATCAAAGTTCTCGATCATCTCTTCACTATCAAGCTTTACGCTACGATAACGCTTCATACCTGTACCTGCAGGAATCAACTTACCAATCAATACGTTCTCTTTCAAACCAATCAATGGATCAACCTTACCCTTAATTGCTGCTTCTGTAAGAACCTTCGTTGTTTCCTGGAATGATGCTGCTGACAAGAACGAATTAGTAGCAAGAGAAGCTTTTGTAATACCGAGCATTACCTGTGTTCCCTGTGCAACTTCTTTTCCTTCTTCTAACATCTTCTCATTTGCATCGTTGTAATCTAATACATCTACCAATGTACCAGGTAAGTATTCTGTATCTCCGCCATTTTCAATCTTAATCTTCTTAAGCATCTGACGTACGATTACTTCGATATGCTTATCGTTGATATCAACACCCTGCAAACGGTATACTTTCTGTACTTCGCGGATCATATAATCCTGAACAGCACGAACACCCTTAATCTTAAGAATATCATGCGGATTAACAGAACCGATTGTAATCTCATCACCGGCTTCAACCATCTGACCATCTAACACCTTAATTCTTGAATCATATGGAATTAGATATGCCTTAGATTCACCTGTTTCATCATTGGTTACGACAACCTCACGCTTCTTCTTCGTATCACGAATCTGAACCTTACCACCAAATTCAGTGATAATAGCAAGACCCTTCGGCTTACGAGCCTCAAACAACTCTTCGACACGAGGAAGACCCTGTGTAATATCGTCACCCGCAACACCACCGGTATGGAATGTTCTCATTGTAAGCTGTGTACCCGGCTCACCAATTGACTGTGCAGCGATAATACCAACAGCCTCACCAACCTGAACAGCTGTACCGGTTGCCATGTTGGCACCATAACACTTCGCACATACACCAATATGTGACTTACAATTCAAGATGTTACGAATCTTAAGCTTTGTAATTGCATTACCATCTGCATCCACACCTGAAGCAAGAATTCTCTCTGCTCTCTTTGGTGTAATCATATGGTTTGCCTTTACAATCATCTCACCATTCTTATCAAATACAGACTCTGCTGCATAACGACCTGTAATACGCTCCTGGAAGCTTTCAATCATCTCTTTGCCTTCCATAAATGCTTCTACTACAGAACCAGGAATCTCACCTGTACCTTCGCAACAGTCAACCTCACGGATAATCAAATCCTGAGATACATCTACCAAACGACGTGTCAAATAACCTGAGTCCGCTGTACGAAGCGCTGTATCCGAAAGACCTTTACGAGCACCATGCGCAGAAATGAAGTACTCCAATACGTCAAGACCTTCACGGAAGTTTGACTTGATTGGAAGTTCGATTGTACGACCTGTTGTATCTGCCATCAAACCACGCATACCTGCTAACTGTTTAATCTGCTGATTAGAACCACGGGCTCCTGACTCAGCCATCATCTTGATATTATTGTAAGTGTCAAGACCATCTAACAATGCTTTTGTAAGCTTCTTATCAGCAGCTTCCCAAGTACGAACTACTGCAGCGTAACGCTCTTCTTCTGTAACGTAACCATACTTGAATTTCTCCATGATTAACTCTACAGTCTGCTGAGCCTCTGCAAGAATTTCCTTCTTAGCAGCAGGCACTGTCATCTCAGAAATAGATACAGTAAGCGCACCCTTTGTAGAATACTTATAACCAATACTCTTGATATCATCCAAAACTTCTGCTGTCTTAGTAGCACCATGTGTATTGATACATTTATCCAAAATTACTTTTAACTGCTTCTTGCCAACCAAGTAATCAATCTCTAGTACAAGCTCATTACCCGGAATTGTACGGTCTACAATACCCAAATCCTGTGGGATAATCTCATTGAATAAAATTCTACCCAATGTAGACTCAATTGTTGTATAACCTTGTGTGCCATCAGACAATGTTCCTCTTACACGAACTTTGATCTTAGCATGTAATGTAATCTCGCCATTCTCATAAGCAAGAATTGCTTCATTCTTAGACTTGAAAATCTTACCTTCGCCCTTGTCACCCGGCTTATCAATTGTCAAATAGTAGATACCAAGTACCATATCCTGTGAAGGAACTGCTACCGGCGCACCATCTGAAGGTTTCAATAAGTTATTTGGTGAAAGAAGCAAGAATCTACACTCAGCCTGTGCCTCTACAGAAAGTGGTAAATGCACCGCCATCTGGTCACCGTCGAAGTCGGCGTTATATGCTGTACATACTAACGGGTGAAGCTTGATTGCCTTACCTTCTACAAGGATTGGTTCAAATGCCTGAATACCAAGTCTGTGAAGTGTCGGGGCACGGTTAAGCATTACAGGATGTTCTTTGATTACATCCTCTAATACATCCCATACTTCTGTCTCTAATTTCTCTACCATCTTCTTGGCAGATTTCACATTATGTGCAAGCTTTCTTCCTACTAACTCTTTCATAACAAATGGCTTAAACAGCTCAATTGCCATCTCTTTTGGAAGACCACACTGATAAATCTTAAGTTCCGGACCTACTACGATAACCGAACGACCTGAGTAGTCAACACGCTTACCCAAGAGGTTCTGACGGAAACGTCCCTGCTTACCTTTTAGCATGTCAGAAAGTGACTTAAGTGCTCTGTTACCAGGACCTGTAACAGGACGTCCACGACGACCGTTATCAATTAATGCATCAACCGCTTCCTGAAGCATACGCTTTTCATTACGAACAATGATATCAGGAGCACCTAACTCCAACAATCTGTTCAAACGATTGTTACGGTTGATAATTCTTCTATACAAATCATTCAAGTCAGATGTTGCAAAACGACCACCATCTAACTGAACCATCGGACGAATATCCGGTGGAATAACAGGAACTGCATCAAGAATCATCCATTCCGGCTTGTTGTCAGAACCCTTAAATGCTTCTACAACTTCCAATCTCTTAATGATCTTGGCACGTTTTTGACCTGTAGATTCCTTAAGTGCAACCTTAAGTTCCACAGACTCTGCCTCTAAGTCAATTGCCTGTAACAACTCCTTAACAGCTTCTGCACCCATTCCGACACGGAACTTGTTATATCCGTATTCCTCTTCTGCATCTCTGAATTCCTTCTCAGTAAGAACCTGCTTATAAGCAAGATTTGTCTCACCCGGATCTAATACAACATAAGATGCAAAGTACAATACTTTTTCCAATGTTCTTGGTGAAATATCAAGAATCAATCCCATTCTACTTGGAATACCCTTGAAGTACCAAATGTGTGATACAGGGGCAGCAAGTTCAATGTGACCCATTCTCTCACGTCTTACATTTGCCTTCGTTACTTCTACTCCACAACGGTCACAGACAACACCTTTGTAACGAATCTTTTTGTACTTACCACAATGACATTCCCAGTCTTTGCTTGGTCCAAAAATCTTCTCACAGAACAAACCGTCTCTTTCAGGTTTTAATGTTCTGTAGTTGATTGTCTCCGGCTTTTTTACTTCGCCTCTTGACCATTCTCTAATCTTATCAGGAGAAGCAAGGCCAATTTTAATCGCATCAAAGTTCATTTGTTGCTCTGTTTCTTGATTATAATTTGCTGACATTTTTTGCTCTCCTTCCATTACTCATCGTAATTATCATCATCATAGCTATCATCGAAGTCGTCTGTGTAATCGCCCTCTAATTCGAAGCTCTCATCATTCTCATCAACTCCGCCGTAACCATGTTCTCTCATCTCAGACTCTTCCTGATTATATTCCATATCACCGTAGTGTCTGATATCTTCATTGCTGTAATCAACACTCTCGCCGATTTCTACTTCTGTATTGTCCTCTCTAAGAACACGTACATCCAATGCAAGTGACTGGAATTCCTTAAGCAATACCTTGAATGACTCTGGGATTCCCGGTTCAGGAATGTTGTCACCCTTAATAATTGCTTCGTAAGTCTTCACACGTCCTACAACGTCATCGGACTTAACCGTTAAGATCTCCTGCAATGTGTAAGATGCACCATAAGCCTCAAGAGCCCAAACCTCCATCTCACCGAAACGCTGACCACCGAACTGAGCTTTACCACCAAGCGGCTGCTGTGTTACCAATGAGTACGGACCGGTTGAACGTGCATGAATCTTATCATCAACCAAGTGATGAAGCTTCAAGTAATGCATGAAACCAATTGTAACCGGTGAATCAAATTCCTCACCTGTTCTACCATCACGAAGTCTAACTTTACCTGTTCTATTAATAGGAACACCCTTCCACTCTTCTCTGTGGTCACGGTTCTCATAAAGATAATCCATTACCTCATCTGAAACTTGGGATTTCCACTTCTTCTCAAAAGCATCCCACTCTTCATTGACATAATCATTCGCCATCTCAAGTGTTTCCATGATGTCTTCCTCGTTTGCACCATCGAATACCGGTGTTGCAATCTTAAATCCTAATGCCTGAGCAGCCAATCCTAAGTGAATCTCCAATACCTGACCGATATTCATACGTGAAGGTACACCAAGCGGATTCAATACAATATCAAGCGGACGGCCATTTGGCAAGAACGGCATATCTTCTACAGGTAAAATACGGGAAATTACACCCTTGTTACCATGACGACCAGCCATCTTATCACCAACGCTGATTTTTCTCTTCTGTGCAATATATACGCGAACTGACTTATTCACTCCAGGTGGCAACTCATCGCCGGCCTCTCTTGTGAACACTTTTGTATCCATAACAATACCAAATGCTCCATGAGGTACACGCAATGAAGTATCACGAACTTCTCTTGCCTTCTCACCGAAAATTGCACGAAGAAGTCTCTCTTCTGCTGTAAGCTCTGTCTCTCCCTTAGGAGTAACCTTACCTACCAAAATGTCACCTGCACGAACTTCCGCACCGATACGAATAATACCATTCTCATCAAGATCCTTTAATACATCCGCACCATGTCCGGCCAAATCTCTTGTAATCTCTTCTGAACCAAGCTTTGTATCTCTTGCTTCAGCTTCATATTCTTCAATGTGAACAGATGTATACACGTCTTCCTGTACCAATCTTTCACTTAACAATACCGCATCCTCGTAGTTATAACCTTCCCAAGTCATAAATCCGATCAATGGGTTCTTACCAAGCGCAATCTCACCATTAGATGTAGATGCACCGTCTGCGATAACCTCACCGGCTCTTACCTTCTCGCCTTTAACAACGATTGGACGCTGGTTCATACAGTTACCCTGGTTACTTCTCGCAAACTTAATTACATGGTAAGTATCTTTGGTTCCGTCATCACATTTGATAACGATTTCCTTACTTGTAGACTTCTCAACGATACCGTCACGTTTTGCAACGATACATACACCGGAGTCAACAGCTGCCTTAGATTCCATACCTGTACCAACAACAGGCGCTTCTGTCTTAAGAAGAGGAACTGCCTGACGCTGCATGTTAGAACCCATAAGCGCACGGTTCGCATCATCATTCTCCAAGAAAGGAATCATAGATGTAGCAACCGAGAATACCATCTTAGGTGATACGTCCATCAAATCTACTCTATTCTTATCAAACTCAGCAGTTTCTTCACGATAACGACCTGCAATATGTGCATTTGCAAATGTTCCGTCTGCATTGATTGGTTCATTTGCCTGCGCAACTACATAGTTATCTTCTTCATCTGCTGTCAAATATACTACTTCATCTGTTACAACAGGATTCTCAGGGTCAGCCTTATCGAGCTTACGATAAGGAGCTTCAACAAATCCGTACTCATTAATTCTTGCATATGTTGCAAGTGAGTTAATCAAACCGATGTTAGGACCTTCCGGTGTCTCAATCGGACACATTCTTCCATAGTGTGTATAGTGAACGTCTCGAACCTCGAATCCGGCTCTGTCACGGGATAAACCACCTGGACCAAGGGCTGATAAACGTCTCTTATGTGTCAACTCTGAAAGCGGGTTGTTCTGATCCATAAACTGCGATAACTGAGAACTTCCAAAGAACTCCTTCACTGCTGCTGTTACCGGCTTAATATTAATTAATGACTGTGGTGAAATTGTCTCAACATCCTGTGTTGCCATTCTTTCACGAACCACACGCTCAAGTCTTGAAAGACCGATACGATACTGATTCTGAAGCAACTCTCCTACCGCTCTGATACGACGATTTCCTAAATGGTCAATATCATCATCTGTACCAATTCCATACTCCAAATGCATGTTGTAGCTGATAGAAGCCAAGATATCTTCTTTTGTAATATGCTTAGGAATCAAATCATGAATATCACGTTTAATTGCACGCTTCAATTCCTCAACATCTGTATAATCTTTTAATAACTGCTCCAAAACAGGGTAAAATACATCTTCTGTCACACCAAGCTCTGTTGCATCAAAATCAACATACTCCTTGATGTCAACCATCATATTAGAAAGCACCTTTACATTGCGTGTTTCTGTCTGAATCATAACAAATGGTACTGCTGCATTCTGAATTGCAGTTGCACTTTCTCTTGTAAGCTTGTCTCCTGCGTTAGCAATAATTTCACCTGTAACCGGACTTACTACATCCTCAGCTAATACGTGACCTGCTACACGATTCTTAAATGCAAGCTTCTTATTAAACTTATAACGACCTACTTTTGCAAGGTCATAACGTCTTGGGTCAAAAAACATCGCGTTAATTAAGCTTTCAGCACTTTCAACTGCCAAAGGCTCACCCGGACGGATTTTTTTGTACAACTCAAGTAAACCATCTTCGTAACTGTTAGATGGATCCTTTTCGATACTTGCCAAAATCTTTGGCTCATCACCAAACATTTCGCGAATTTCTTCATTGGTTCCAACACCCAAAGAACGAATCAATACGGTAATTGGCACCTTTCTTGTTCTATCTACACGAACGTAAAATACGTCATTAGAATCTGTTTCGTACTCTAACCATGCACCACGGTTAGGAATTACGGTACATGAATACAACGTCTTACCTAACTTATCATGACCAATCGCATAATAGATACCAGGAGAACGCACTAACTGACTTACGATAACACGTTCTGCACCGTTAATCACAAACGTACCCGTCTGTGTCATCAACGGCAAATCACCCATGAAGATATCATGCTGATTGATTTCATCTGTTTCTTTGTTATGAAGACGTACATTCACCTTCAAAGGAGCTGCATATGTTGCATCTCTTTCCTTACATTCCTCAATTGAGTACTTAACATCCTCCTCGCACAGCTGGAAATCGATAAATTCCAAACTTAACTGACCACTGTAATCTGTGATTGGAGAAATGTCTTCGAACACTTCTTTAAGTCCTGTTTCTAAGAACCACTTGTATGAGTCTTTTTGTACTTCGATTAAATTAGGCATCTCAAGTACTTCCTTTTGTCTGGAATAACTCATTCGGATTCCTTTTCCCGCCTGCACAGGACTGATTCTGCTCTTTTCCATTGACGTTTTCACCCCTTGAATATATGATTTTTCAACGTTTTTCAACGTTTTCACGAATCATTGCGGATAGATACCCACAATAATCACATTCTAGTATTCTAACATTCTAAAATTCAAGTGTCAACCAAAATTTGTATGTTTTTTTCAATAGATTTTTACGAACAATAGATGTTGTATTGTGATAATATTTTTTTCCATATATTGTTATAATATATAGAAGAACAACATTACCAAACAGATAGTATTTTTGTTAAAGTACCATTAAAACAGAAAAAGCATCCTTGCATAACTGCAAGAATGCTCGATTCCGGAATCAATTATATAATATTATCTGCTCTTCCTTCTACCTTTCCTTCTTCCTTAATTTGGCGTATTGCTTCACACATGTCATTCTCACCTTCCTTTTCTTCATCACGAGCTTCACGGACAAGGTCTTACAGCAATATCCGCACCCATCGTAGTAGACAAATGCACGCCGTAATCCCCCGCTTCAATGACATATCCATCTCCGATATACAACTCAGCATGGTGTGTCTGCGCTTTCCCCTTTTTATATTTGCCGCGAATGATAATATCGCCGCATTTTAATTTCTTGTTAGTTTTGAGTTTCTTTCCTATATAATGTTTCCCCTTTTTATAGTAGTAATTGGCAAATCCGTCCGAATTAAGTGCCCATGTCGTATTGCCAATATTCACTCCTGCCGCCTTATACGAGCGCCACACAAGAGAACTGCAATCATAATAACCTTTCTGCATTCTCTTTTCCTGACTATACTTGGCTACACCAATCTGATTCGCTGCATATTTCACTACTTTGTAGAGCTTACCTTTTTGAACAACGATCAAAATGTCAAAAGTCTTACCATCTACATCCATGCTCAACCATGTCGTACCAAGTTTCTTACCTTTTACCTTTCCCGCAGCATTTATATAGGCAATACGCTCATCCGAAATCTGATATTGGATTGTCGAACCGCTTTTTAATCCCTTAACCGGAATTGTTAATGTTTTTCCTTTTTTCACTACCTGTACATTCTGCTTTAGGGTCGGATTCGAAAACACAACCTTGAAAGTAAGTACTTTTCCATCTACCGTAAGCGTAATCTTCTGGCTCTTTTTCTTATTTTTAGCAGAAATACTGAGTTTCAAACACTGTTCTTCTTCGCTGCCATATAAGTAAACGGAACACTTCTTATTGGAATATTCTGTCTTTTCCGGATTGTTTCCAAAATAATAGGTACTATATTCCGACGAACCGTAAATAGGAATCGTAAGCGTTTCTTTTCTTGCAACCACAACCGTACTTTCCATAGTTGGATTTGTCACATCCAATATTCCGGTAAATGTTACCGGTTCCTGATTTGGATATTCCACTGTAGCCACAATCGCAACATCTCCGCTTTGTTTTCCCGGCGTAACGCGGCCGGCAGCGTCAACCGTTGCAATATTACTATTTGAAGATGTGTATGTTATTTTATACGGAAATTGTCCATTCGGATATATGGAATAGTCATAGGTTCCCTTTCCAACCAAGGTAGCGACACCAACCGGCATTTCTCTTAGTGCCTTATACCGAATTTCTATATATCCTTCCTGATACTCGTATCTTGGCTCCATATTCTCCCCTCTGTCACAAAACAACCCTACGACAAGATAATACGTCCCTTCACGAAACGACATGTCCTCAATACAGATTTCGCCAAGCGTCTGCATAACCATAGATTGCTGTGTATAGTCCAAACGGTTCCCTTGTTCATCCATCACATACCATCCATTTATCTGGGCATCTTCCATCTTGTCTATATGTAGGCGCTGCTTCGTTCCTATTGTATAACTTTCCTGCCATTGTGCATTCGCCTTAAGTTCATCTACTGTTTGATAGTAATTGACTGCCTGCGCCTCCCTGTCTAATATCAAAACAGTAAATAAAACAAATAGCAATCCCAACAGACTATACATCAATCCATTTTGTTTCATTTTTTTCTTCATATGTACACCCTCCCTATTTCTATGCACTATTAACAGATTAGTTGACATCTATAATATCGCTATCCGGAATCATTAATTTCTCATCTATCTTTTCTTCATTAGATGATGCAGCAGAAGTATCGGACTCCGTCGTCTTTTCCGAAGAAACTGTCTCTTGTTCTGCCTTCTGTGCTTTTTCCTCTTCGATACGTTGTTTTTCTTTCAGTTCATTTTGATATGTTTGCGCATAAATGTTCACTTTATCAACCTGTTTATCAATTCCGGTATCAAACCAATTAGTAGGCATTCTCAATACAATCTCACACGGATAACCATATAGTTCTATGCTATTCCGGCGCACAATGCCAACACTCATCAATAAAATGAGACAAACACAAATACCTGTAATTTTCCAAAAATGTTTTTTCACAACTTCGGACGCCGCATTCCATTTTGATGACGAGCGCTTATCAGACTCCATTAAGTCTTCCAAAAGTTCTTGCATAGTCTGATAGCGATCTTTCGGATATAATGCCATGCATTTTAAAACAATCTGTTCTAATTCAACCGGAACCTCAGTCCTTATTTTTCGCGGTGCAACAAGTCGATCCGTTCCGATTCGATCAATTGCAGATGGTGGAGTCTGTCCCGTCAAAGTCTTATACATCGTCGCACCTAGGGCGTATACATCCAACGTCGCATCATTACGGCTTTGCTTTTGAAATTGTTCCAATGGCGCATACTGCGGAGTCAGGATAACTGTCTGCGTTTTTTTATCATGCGTATCTATATTCTTAGCCGCACCAAAATCAATAATATGCACACGGTCATTCTCACAAAGAAAAATGTTATCCGGATTAATATCCCGATGAACCAAACCTCTATCATGCACTTCCTGCAAGGCATTTGCCAAAATTTTCATTAAATGTACAACTCGATCCAGGGGAAGTTGCCCACATTCATCCAAATGCGTCTTCAGCGATTTTCCTTCCAGATACTCCATAATAATGTAAGCCGTATGATTCTCCTCAAAGTAATCAAACACATTGACGATAACATCATAATTGCTCATCTTGGCTAACGATTTCGCTTCATTGATAAAACGTTTCAAGCCCTTCTTATATTCTAACGCATCTGCCTGTGTCATCACGGTTACATGATGATCGCCTGCATTTCTTGCAACAAGATTCTTCGGAAAATATTCTTTGATTGCTACCTTCATCGCCATTTTTTCATCCCAGGCTTCATAGGTGATGCCAAATCCTCCGGCACCTATCACACGAACAATCCGATACCGCCGATGTAACAAATGATTCACCACCAAAGAGGTTTTGCCATTCGTGCTCCGTATTACCTCTTGCTCTTTTACATCGCTACCATCTGCCAAGTCTTCAAAGAAAGCTTCCGGTTCTTCATCAACAAGCGATAATGCATACAAATCTTCCTGTAATTTCCGAACATCCTGATAGCGCATATCCTCACGATAATCACACAGTTTCGAAAGAACATTATAAAATTTCTCATCTATATCAGAAATCGGGGGCAAGCATTCGCTAAAACGCCGCTCTGTCATCTTTTGAATCTGATGATACGACATGCCATCTTCCACGAACGGAAACCGATTCTCATTTAACAATTGATACATAATCATCCCAAGCGAATACAGTGTCACCGATATTTCCATCTTGTCGTCTTCAAGACATGGCATATACATATGTTTTTCTTTCATAAAAAGTTGTGTGTCGGATACATCTTCATACCAAAAACTGCGAATTCCTTCCGTCTGTTTCATAAAGATATTGCTGAGTGTGAATACCAAAAACGAACTGTTGTCTTCACCACGTTTTTCCATCTGATTAAGCAACTCTGTCGCCATCTTAACAACATCTTCCTGTGTCAGATGCAAATCTTCACTTATCCACTCTCGTAAACATCTTGTTTCCATACTTTTATCTCACCTAATCGTTTGTTATCGTTTTCATTTTTTCTTGAATAAAGGAATCTAACGTAACTGCCATGTCATCTTCACGAATAGAACTTTCATCCATGGAATAGAAGTGATTGATAATATCCTGATATAATTTCCTCAATTCCGGACTCTTTACCATCTGTTCCATTCTAAACGCATTTTCTAATATAGCCATCGGATGCTCTTCTTCGAATTGACGAAGCAAGTAGATATAAATGCACTCCCATCGGTTTCTCACATACAGCGGGCGCATATGCGCATATTCAAGCATTGTGTTCATTTCCTGCAAAGACATATTCATCGCGACGCCAAAGGATATTAATTGCTTCCTCGAAGGTACAATTCCATAGTTTTTCAACTTTGAATACGCAACTTCGAATCCGGAATCCAAGTGCTTTTCTAAAAACAGTTGATGCGGACTCATCTTTTTTTGCAAATCCTCTTCCATCTCCTTGCAAGCTATCGCAATGTAGTTATCCATATATGAATACAGGGTAGAATAGGACGCCAAAAACACATCTCTTTGCGCTTCCAAAAAAGCATGAAATGCTTTTTCATCTTCTTTTGCCAACAACTCGCGGTGCATATTCTTCGTAGATATTTCTTTGTGACATTCTTCATTCACCTTATGCTCTAGTACGAATTTTTCATATTCTTCATACCACAATTTCAACATCGGATACCGATATCGCTCATCTGCCATGTTCTGCATTCTCCGTTTCAAAAAATAAATGCAGATTGCATCGTATACATCCTTCGCATACAACTCCGGATACCCACCATAGTTTCGCAACAAATGATTCATCTCTTCTTCATTCATTCCAAGGCCGAATCCCAACTTGATATATTGTTCCCTGCTCCTCGGTACAACTCCTTTTTCGCACCAGCTCTTAATCGTGTTCTTACTAAAACCACATAAGTCTCCCATCTTTTCATATGAAAGACCTCTAAGCATCATCTGTTCCGATATGAACATACCCCAATTCAGCTGTTGCTTTTCATAATTCTCAATATATAACTCAAGTTCCTTATCTTTTTTGCATTTTACCAATTCTTTGTAAAGTACTGTTGTTGTCACCTGTTTCATGTTTGTAATCCTCACCGCTACTTTATCTTGGTCCATGTTCCGTATATCATTTTCTTTCCCACTACACAATAAGACCGGATTCGAATTCGATATCGCTTCCCTGTCAGATTTCCTTTCACATAACATTGTGTCTGAGAACCCTTTTTTATATAAAATGTTTTTGTATTTTTCTTGTATTTTGCATGTGTCGAAAATTGAATCTGATATCCTTTCGCACCGCTTGCTTTCTTCCATGTAAAATAAGAATAAGTCCTCTGTATAAGCTTCACCTTAGGCTTTTTCACCTTCCCCGGATGAATCGTAATGGTTACTTTCTTTTTTACAGCCTTGTAATTATCTGTTTCCGAGGACTTCATTGTCATCGTAAATTTCCCCGGCTTTTTGATTGTTAGCTTTCCGTTCTTTGTAATCTTTGCCACAGAGGTCTTCTTCGGTTGAAATGTTACCTTTCCATCTCCGTTATTGACATATTGCACCTTACATTTTTTCTTATCCATTGAGTAATAAGCACTCTTTTTCAAAGTAAGACTCGGCTTTATTTTGGTAAATGTTTCTTCCTCTTCTGAAACATCTTCTTTCGATTGTTCTTCCGTAGATTTCTCCGTGGATGCTTCTTCTGTTGTAGGTTCTTTTACTATCGGTGCTTTTACCTTAACAGTCAGATATCCAACTGCACAAGACCCCGGTGTCATATTCTGTGTCGGCTCCACGTAATAATACACCTTATACTCGCCTATTTCCGTAATGCTTGGTGCCGCCTTGCTACCCACTAACTTGTAGTTATCTGTCCGAAGTTCCTGATTCATACTGTAATAGACGGTAGCCACTTCCGTCGTTATTGCGATTGTACGTGCACAACCATCATACTCCCACTGCAAATCCTCTTCCCGATATGCTATACGCGGTTTGGTATGGCAGGTAATCTTACCTTTCCGATACTGTACTCCGTTCGGATATACCATCAGATAATAATATTCCTTCGTACCAATTGCAGGGGTGTACGGTGTCAATTCCGTTCCAAGATAAAAATTATCAGTCGTTAATTCTTTGGTACTGTATATAATTCTGGCTCCCTGTTCCTTTGCCTTTTCAAACTCTTCACAAGTAACTGCCTCTATTTCTCCATCATAGGTCCGGTTCATCGTGACATCTTTCTCTATGAAAGGCTTTTCTACGCCAAGGAAGATGCTATATACACAAAAATTTAATTTCCTATAGGCAAAATGATTCATCACAACAATCACCTTAGGGCAAAGATAAAACAAGTCCGGCACAAAACCAACCGGCAATTCGGATGCACTATACTCCACTCGCATCAGCTCCGGACAATCATAAAACGGATATCTTGCAAATGAAGCAACACCCTTTCCAAGTAAAACATTTTGCAACCTGGGAAGCTGCATGAAATTCCGCGTTCCAAGGTGTGTAATTCCATCCTCTACCCGAATCGTCCGTATATTAGTTGCATAATCATACCATGGCGCATCCTTCGCAAGTTTGTAATCCGGCATCATTCCTTCTCCCGACAGTACGAGTACGCCTTCCGAAAAAGACCATGTAATTCCGGTATCAGCTATCGTACCA
This sequence comes from Lachnospiraceae bacterium, assembly GCA_015057435.1. GTDB lineage: Bacteria > Bacillota > Clostridia > Lachnospirales > Lachnospiraceae > CAG-590. The sequence goes on along the minus strand of SVEJ01000008.1, from coordinate 22,545 downwards.
CCTGTCACCGACGGTTCCGTCGCATATGAAATCATCCCGCACCACAGACACAAAAAGGAAATGAGATCCAGCAAAATAGCATATGCAATTGTTCTTTTCATACTAATTCGACTGCATCTCATCTCCGTTAATCCTTCCTATTCAGAAATCGTAATCTTAATTGTCACTTTTCTTTCTTGCTGTGTTGCAGTTTCCTTCATCACGATATCTACTAAAACTTCACCCGTTCCCACAGCAACAAGCTTTCCGTTTTTCACCGCTACCACACCTTCTTTTTGCGGTGTATATTCCAATGCTGTTTCCGTATCACTTTCTACCATTAATTCTCCATCCTGAATTACCGTTCCCGGCACCTTATCAAGATATATATTCGGAATCTTCTTTTTCACCGTTACATCCACATAACCGCCTGCTGACACTGTTTCCTTCGCATTCTCATTTGGCACCACAAAACAATATATCCTGTAATTTCCTGGTGTCGTCAATGTTGGCATTGTGGTAGAACCTAACTTCTTATAATTGTTAAAATCCAGATATTTTTCCGAATAATAAATCGTACATCCGTCACTCACCGTCGGCAATGCAGCATCCACAGAAGAACCATATGGCAGAGAAACCGTCTTTGACTCCATTGTCGCTTTTACGTTAATAGTAAGCTGTCCTTTGATGCTCCTATACCCTGATATCACCGCATAGTAATATATATTACTTTTACCAGGTAACATTCTAGTCGGTGTCGTTTCAGAACACAGATAATAATTATCTCCGGTAATCTCTTTATCGCTATAATAAACGTGATCTATCAACTTTGATGCATCAACCCATTCACCATTAATTTTCTCCGTAACTGCCGGAAGTTCTGCTAAAAAAGCCTCTCCTGTATAATTATAAATTCTGCCTTCCGCCAAACCCCAATTCCGATCCGATGCACCAACATAAACATATGGTATTTCATGTTCTATCGCATATAACTCAGACGTTGTTGCCGTCTCCGTTTCACCATCTTCCAATATCTCTCTTTCCTGATTGCACCACATTACCAATTGTCCGGCAATATCGCCAAATACATCTCCATCATATAGAACTGTATCCGACAAAACGGTAGCTTTCACGAGATCCGGCATAGCAAGAGAACCCGCGCCTAATCTGGTTACGGTACTAGGAATTGTAATTGCTTTCACCTTCTTGCAATCACCGAAAAAGCCTGTTGCAATTTCAGTAATTCCTTCCTCTATCACAATTGTAGTTGCAGCATGCGTCTCTATATTCTTCCAGTACTCACTGATTTCGTTATTTTCAAGCTTGCCGGTTCCCGAAATCGTAAGAACTTTCTTGGAATCTAATTTCCAAGTGATTCCCTCTGAAAGTTCTCCACTCGACAAAACCTCCACCTGTTCATCCGAAACGGTGTTATCTGACGGCTGATACCATTCCGGAATCACGCTCTCGTTACATGATTGAAACATGTTGGTTGTATCCGCACCTTCCTTTGGTTCGAATTTCGGAATCACCAATTTCTCCAAATACATACAATAATAGAACATCTGCACAAATGATTTTACCTGTGATGGTTGTGCGTTGGCCATAGAAATACGGGTTGCAGCCCAATCATTATAAAACATACCGGTTGCATCCGTTACTTTCGCCATCGAAAAATTGTCTAATGTAAACGAAGACATATTTCCCATATAAGCAAACATATAGGACATATCCGTTACGTTACTTGTGTCAAATCCACTAAGATCCAACTCTGACAGGTACGCTGCACGATTAAACATATTAGACATATCTGTTACATTACTTGTATCCCAACCTGTCACATCCAAAACACGCACGTAACAACATCCAAACATGTAGGACATATCTGTTACATTCGCTGTATCCCAACCCGACAAATCCCATGCACTTTCTCCTATGTGATAATAAAACATATAGGACATGTCTGTTACATTCGCTGTGTTCAATTCCGAAAGACCTGTCATAGTAGTTGCAGAACACTCAGCAAACATATAGGACATATCTGTCACCTTAGAAGTATCAAACGAACTCAAATCAAGGCTTGTTACCCTTTTACAGCCCTTGAACATTCTCGACATATTCGTAGCACTTGCAGTATTAAAAGTGCTGACATCTATCGCTTTCAAAGATGAACAATCCTGGAACATACCACGAAAATCCTTCACCTTGCTTGTATCAAATTTCTCACCAAAGGCAATGGTTTCCAATGCCTTACAACCGCAGAACAAATGACTCATATCCGTCACTTTGCTTGTATCTAGTTCCGTAAAATCCACACTGGTTAACACAGAACAATTCTCAAACAAAGAGCGAAGCGATGTAATGCCGCTACCCTTCATCACTACAGATTTGATTGCAGATTCCTTCTCTTTCCACTCCGGATTCAAAGTGTCAAAATCGCCATTACAGGTAATCGTAAGTGTTCCGTCCTCTCCAAGGGACCATTCCACACCAGAATCTGTTTCTTTCTCCTTTGTCTGCTCTTCCACTTTCACTTTCCACGTAGGTTTTACCTGCGTCGTAGGTTCTTCTGTTTTATTTTCCGTCGTAGTTTCCGTTGTCGTTTCTGTCGTATCCTCTGTCGTTGTCTCCGTTTTCGTTGTTGTCTTTTTCTTTTTGACAACAATCTTACATTTATACTTTTTCTTACCTACACGCGCAATCACATACGCAGTACCCTTCTTTTTTGCCTGTACTGTTACTGTGCTCTTTGTCTTCTTGGTAATCTTCAATATCTTCTTAGAAGAAACACTCCATTTGACTTTTTTCTTATTGTTAAGAAGCTTAATCTTTTTCTTCTTACCAACCGTGCAGGTAACCTTCTTATAATTCAACTTCACCTTTTTCTTCTTGGCTGCCTGTGCCAACATCGGTTCCACACATGCAAATAAGCAAATTAACATCATGAGATACACTAGTCTCTTCTTCCAAGTTGTTTTTTTCTCTCTCATACTTTTCTCTCCCCTGTAATAGATAATTTCGATTCCACTCTTCTAAGCAAGTAAAATCGCTATTCACATTATACAACATCTGAAAGAAAATTGGATAGATATAATTCTCTCTCGATGCACCAAACTTTATAATATTCTCCCACCATTTGACCAATACTATATACAGTTGACCATATAACAAAATTTGTGTATAATTTTTGTATATAAAGGAGGTGTTTTTATGCCAACAATCAAATCAAGTGCGGAACTTCGAAATAATTACAATGAAATTTCAACTTTTTGTCATACTTATCCAGAACCGGTTTTTATTACCAAGAACGGAAAAGGCGATCTTGCCGTCATGAGCATAGAAACTTACGAACACTTAACAAGTTGTTTTGAACTATATGGGCAAATAAAAGATGGACTAGATGATATTGCAAATGGTAATACTCGTCCATTCTCTGAGGCAATCTCTGACATCCGGAGAAAACGCAACCGATGACATATAACATACACATCACAGCTACCGCAGAACGAGATATATTAAACGCCTCAGACCATATCGAATTCTCCCTTAAAAATCCAAAAGCTGCAGATGAACTATTAGAGGAAGTCGATACTCAAATCAACTCCCTTGCTAATTTTCCTCATCGATTTCAAATAGCAGACGACCCAATTCTTGCTTCATGGAAAATCCGATTTGTCATAATCAAAAACTATCTTGCATTTTATGTGATTTCCGAAGAAACCAAACAAGTCATTATCGTCCGCTTTCTTTTTCAAAAAAGCAATTGGGCTGCTATACTACGACAAGGGTTTCCTCTTATCTAAAACAAGAAAAGGATATGTGCAAAGTTATCATACTTATCACATATCCTTTATCAATTATTTTTAAGTGGTTACCTTATAAGTTTTCTGGCCTTTGTAATTGAATTTGCCTTTTTTCACATTTTTGATAGCCTTAGAATCTACTTTGTAAAAAGTTACTTTTATTTTTTTATATTTCTTTTCGTACTTTTTCTCTAGTTTGCGATATTGTTTCTCTGTAATATATGTTTTCTTTCCCTTGACTATCTTGTAAAATGGTTTTTCAGAAAATCCATCCATAGAAAGAGTAACTATGGTTTTTAACTTCTCGCTCTTTTTAGGTAGCTTATGATACTGAGCCATAACACTTGCAGCTCCTCCAGTAGAATGATCAGCAATAATTCCACCCTTTCGAAGAGAACAGGTGCCTGCACGATATCCAATCCCTTCCATTAATCGAACTGCTTTCCCATTATGAAATGTATATACATCGTATATGGTTGCTGTTTCGCCACGCTCTAAAGCAATAAATAATTCTTGATTTCCGTCCTTATTAAAGTCCATAATTCGATATACAGGTCTTCCGTCGCCATATCCATAAGGTTGTACAGCATAAACAAACTCGCGGTTTATATTGAGTTTTGTGTAGTCCTTTCCCGTTTTCGCATACTTATACGCCTTCTGATACTCTTTAATAATCTTTGCATATGCCTTACCGGTCTTTTGTTTCTTGCTTGCAGCTTCTACCTTTGTTCCAGTAGCAAAGACGATCATAATCGCCATTACAAAAACAGATAAAGCTATCAGCAGCTTATTCTTCTTCATAAATAATTTCCTCCACTCAAGCAAAGCATCTCTAGGGTTACGCTTTGTTCAATTAACTTTCGTATTCCGTCATATCTGCTTTTTCTAATACCATTTCAAAGAATAATATCTATTAGAATACTTGTTCATCTTCTTAATCTTGATATTATACTTCTTCATTTGTTCTTCTTCCTCGCAAATATATTCATGTCGAAAATGCCACCTATAAAAGAACAGATGGCATTCTCGAATCATGAATTTTTATCTACTATTTTACCTTAACCTTCTTCACTGCCGAATCTGCAGATGTAGCAGTTATTCCATTCGCTTTCTTATAGGCAACAATCTTATAATAATATGTTTTCTTTTTCTTCAAACCCTTCTTGTCTGTATATTTTACAGTACTTCCCTTCTTAATAGTAGCAACCTTCTTGTAAGTACCCTTCTTAGATGTTGAACGGTAAATGTAATAACCATTTGCACCGGATACCTTCTTCCACTTTAACGTCACTTTCTTCTTAGAACTCTTGATGCTTGTGATTTTTGTTTTACTTGGGCTTTGTGTAAAGCTTACCTTAAAGTCGTACTGACAAGAGGTTGGAGCGTATGAATCACTATATGTATCTTGCGGACAGACTTTTACATAATAGGCTCCCTTTATCAATGCCACCTGCTGACTACCACTCGTTTTAACCGCATCTAATGCCAAAACTATTTGATTTGTTTTTGCGCTAATAATATACACATCCCAACCTGCATGCACTTCTTCTATACTTACATTTGCTTCTTTTGCAAAATCAAGCTTTACAATACCATTCTTATTCAAATTAAACTTATACCAATCGTTATCGTTACAATAATGCAAGGTGCCGTGATAGTTTTTTCCAACCGCAATCGCATCACTATCTGTTGAAGTGTTATTCCACTCCGACTCCCAACTTTTATCTACTGTATGCTTCAAGGTCAACAAATAATCACAGGCCGTCGGGGCATAACCATCGCTATATGAATCACTTGCATTCACCCTCACATAATACGTTCCCGCCGCAAATGCGTACTTTGGAGAAGTATAGCTTGTCTTAATTCCACCAAAACATCGAATCTGTGTAAAACTAGAATCAAAAAATTCCACACGCCAACCAGCATCTATGGCCTCCACATCCACATAATCCGTTGGAGCAAAATCTACTTGGAACACACCCGCTTTATCCACTGTGAACTTGTACCAATCTACATCTTCACGATGATATAAATTTCCCTTAATCACAGAATTCACATTCTTTATATTCGCCACATTACTCTCATTGTTATACTCCGCTTCCCACGCAGCATCCACTTTATAATTAACAGTTAATCCATACTGACAATTGGTTGGTGCATAGTTGTCACTATATGTATCACTTGCATCAATCTTTACATAATAGGTTCCTATATGCATTGGAAAACTAGCTGTGGTATACGTAGTTTTAATTCTTCCATAACTTTTCACACAATTAACTAAATCATTTGCATCATAAATAAAGATATCCCATCCAGCATCTATCGCATTTGGATCTGCATAAGATGTATTCATTGTTAAATTAAAATATCCTGGTTGCGTCACATCAAAGATAAACCAATTTTCATCTTCTTTACTCGTCAGAACTCCCTTAGCTTCTTGATTCAACCTCATCCTTGTTCCCATACTCTCAATCTCTGCCTTTGAAGCGGCCTGTGCCTGAATGCCACTTACGGCAAACATCAGCACAAATAAGAATACACTTAATGTTGCTTTTGTTAGTTTCTTCATTTCTCATTACTCCTCTTGAATTTTCATTTATTATCATACGTCATATATATCATAACCACCTTTATAGTATGTCATCTTTTTGCAATTTTTGTACTGCATAATAGTGACCATTTACCGGATTTTGATAAATATAAATACCAAGATACTTATAAGTATTGTTTGTCATATTTCTGTAATGACCAGGGCTATTTTCCCAAATATTATATTTGATATTGTTAACTCTTCCATTCTTCTTCGCAGCAGTTTCTCCTGACATTCCACAGGTTATGGATAGCAAGATTACAAATACGATTGTTATTAAGCTATTTAATAATCTCTTCATATGTTGTGCAATCCTCTTTCTATTTTACCTTAACCTTCTTCACTGCCGAATCTGCAGATGTAGCAGTTATTCCATTCGCCTTTTTGTAAGCAACAATCTTATAGTAATAAGTTTTCTTTTTCTTCAAGCCTTTTTTGTCTGTATATTTTACTGTAGTTCCCTTCTTAATGGTAGCAACCTTCTTGTAAGTACCCTTCTTAGATGTTGAACGGTAAATGTAGTAGCCATTTGCGCCGGACACCTTCTTCCACTTTAACGTCACTTTCTTCTTAGAACTCTTGATGCTTTTAATTTTTGTTTTGCTTGGGCTTTGTGTGAAGCTTACTTTGAAATCGTATTGGCAACCTACCGGAGCACTATATTTATCCTCACAACATACTCGTATAAAATATGTTCCCTTTGCTAATGCAATCTGTTGATTAGCACTCGTTTCAACCGCATCCATCTTAAAAATACTCTCATTAGTCTTTGCATCAATAAAATATACATTCCATCCTTCCTTCACAGATTGAATGCTTTCATTCACATTCTTAGCAAAATCAAATTTCATAACACCCGACTTACTTAAATTCAACTTATACCAATCATTATCCTGCGCTTGATACAAAGCGCCATGATAGCTTGTACCTACTTTAATCTCATCAGCTAAATCAGAAGTGTTATTCCCCTCAGATTCCCATGTTGTATCTACCACATATTTTAAAGTTAAGGAATAATCACATGCTACAGGGGCATCACTTTTATGACTCTCATCAGACGCATCAACAAGAACGTAATATGTACCGGCCTCAAGTCCATACTTTTGAGAAATGTAATTCCCCTTAACATTCTCTGTTCTCGTCATTTTAGTTAAATTCGTATCCCATAATTCGATATCCCAACCATCACCTAGTTTCCGAACATCGACATAATCCTGTGTTGAGAAAACTATTTCAACTACACCAGATTTATCTACTGTAAACTTATACCAATCTTCATCCTTATAGTGATATAGATTTCCTTTAATCTCTGAATTCAATCGCTTTGAATTTGCCACATTAGTTTCACTGTTATATTCAACTTCCCACGTAGAATCCACCTGATAATTCACAGTTAATCCGAACTCACAATTAATTGGTGCATCACTTTTATGACTCTCATCATGCGCGTCAATCATAACATAATATGTACCTGTATGCATCGCAAAATTAGCTGTAGTAAATGTATTAACCTGCCCTCTATATTCTTGAATTGTATTAACTAAATCATTTGTATCATAGATATATACATCCCAACCATCTCCTATATCATTAACATCTGCATAAACTGTATTAAAGGTCAAATTAAAATATCCCGGTTGTGTCACCTGAAAGATGAACCAATTTTCATCCGTACAGCTTGTTAACACACCCTTTACTTCCTTGTTCAATGTCATCTTTGTTCCCGTACTCTCAATCTCTGCCTTAGAAGCAGCCTGTGCCTGTATGCCACTTACTACAAACATCAACACAAATAAGAATACACTTAATGTTGCTTTTGTTAATTTTTTCATTTTTATTCCTCCTCTTGAATTTTCATTTATTATCATACGTCATGCGTATCATAACCACTTTTGTTAAGCCGATTCCATTTGACTTGCCACATCCTATTTTTTCGCAAAATTCTGCACGGCATAGTAATGACCATTTTCAGGATTTTGATAAATATAAATACCTACATATTTGTAGTTATAATTTGTCATATTGCGGTAATGACCGCCACTATTTTTCCACGCATTATAAAAACCAGTTGACGTTCTATATCCCCATACAATATTCTCTGCTGCTGAACCCGGCCTATATCCAAGGTCGGTATATGCTGAATACCAATTGCCACCATTTGGACGCTGATGTGAATATAATATTGTTATTTCTTGCGCTCTAATTGCTGCCACCTGCAAATATCGAGGATCCATTGTACAAGGGTCACTTCCCACTCTAACTCTTTCCTCATTCATCAAGTCTAAGATTTCATATGCCATAATATGTGCCGCATAAGTATTACCTGCCTGTGGTCTTCCGTCTTGTTCAATTAATTCAGCATCAGATGGCTGTTCTACCGGTGCCTCCGTCGTCGGAACTTCTGTTGTTGGTTCTTCTGTAGTTATTTGCTCAGTAGTAGCTGTTTCCGTTGTTGACTGTTCTGTTGTAGCTTCTGCATTATCAGTATCTCCACCCTCTTCATTGCCTGTATCAGTTGACGGTACTGTTACTGTAACAACATCGCTATACACACTATATACAACAGAAGTATTAATCTTTTGATACATTCGAATCTTAAAATAATAGGTTTTTCCTGCTCCCAGTCCTTCTACAACAACGCTTGTTGCCGTTGCATCATTTTGTGTCACTTTTTCATATGAAACACCATCTTCACTCTGGTATACATAAACATATTTCATATAATCAATCGGAGTATATGTCAGCACACAATCAGCACTGCCATCCTCCTCTACATACAAGTCAGTCGATGACACTTGGGGAATTCCAACCTTTGGGTTTACATATGTCACTTCGGATGACAGTTCAGAGGTTGTTACCTTTTCATCTTTTACATATGCCGCCTGAACTTGATAAATATACTTAGCATTGGCATTTAGCCCTGTAATTGTGATACTGTTTGAGTCAGTTACTTCCTTAACAGTTTCTCCCCAATAGTCTGTGTAATAAACCCAATACTGATTCGCATCTTCCACTTCATCAAAGCTCACTGTTACTGAAAATGGTGTTTCCGAGGAAACCGACACGTTTTGCGGAGCAGTCAAAACCAGTTCTTTCTCCGTTTCGAAAGACACCACATTACTGTATTTAGAAGAAGCCTTTTTCGTTCCGTTCTCATAGTAGTAACAAGCCTTAAAGTAATATTGTGTTCCCGGTTCTAAGCCTGTAAAAATGATGTTTTTTTCTGTTGCCGCCACTTCCTGACATTGTGTAAAGCTTGTACCATCTGTGCTGTAATATAATCTCGTTGATGTCAGATAAGAAGTTGTGTGCATTGCATACGCATCTTCATCCACAGCCACATCAAATGTTACCTCTGTCTCATCTGCATTCAGCGTGTAATTAGTAAGCTTCGGTATATCCAAATCATAATTTCTTATATTAATAATCTCAGACTCCTCAGACATTACATCCTCTTGTCCATCTTGTCTGTACATAGCTGTAATGGTGTAATAATACATAGAAGTTGGTCTTAGATTGTTAAGCACTATTTCATTGGTATATACTAGTTTGTTAGCATATAAAACCATAGTTGGGCTTGTTCCATATTTCAACTCATACACATTTGCGCCCTCAACCTTATCCCAAGTCACTTTTACCTGAAACGGAGTAATCCTCGTAACCGTCAAATTCTGTGGAGCAACCAATTCCACCTCTTCTTCTGTATCATCCTCAGTAGTGACTTCTGTCTTCTTCTCTTCGGTCGTTGCACTCTCTGTTGTTGACTCTGTCTTCTTCTCTTCGGTCGTTACTTTCTCTGTTGTCGACTCTGTCTTTTTCTCTTCGGTCGTTACTTTCTCCGTTGTGACTTCCGGCTTCTCCTCTGTTGTTACTTTCTCCGTTGTTGTCTCTGTCGTCTTCTCCTCTGTCGTTACCTTCTCCGTTGTGACTTCCGGCTTTTCTTCCGTTGTTACTTTTTCTGTTGTTGTTTCCGTCTTTTCTTCTTCTGTCACTTTCTCTGTTGTTGCTTCTGTCTTTTCCTCTGTTGTTACGTTCTCCGTTGCTGCTTCTGTCTTCTTTTCTTCTGTTGTTGCTTTCTCCGTTGTAACTTCTGTCTTTTCTTCCGTTGTTGCCCTTTCAGTTACTTTTTCCGTCTTTTTTTCTGTTCTATCTTTCTTTTCCAAGGTTCTTTTTTTCACCTTAGCAGACTTCTTGGATTTTACTGTTTTCCCATTCTCTTTTCCGATCGCCTGCACATAATAAGTATATTTTGTATTTGCCTTTAGTCCTTTAATAGTCGCAGATGTTCCCTTTACATATTGCTTCTTAACATTAGACTTCTTATTGAAATAGGTCACACAATATTTCTTAGCACCGGAAACCTTTTTCCAGGTAATCTTTACTTTTGTCGGTGTCACATTTTTCACTTTTACTTTTTTAGGTTTTTGCTTTTTTATACTTTTCGTGTTTTTTGAACCTAACGAAGTTACTTGTTTTGTAATTGGAGACTGAACGTTTTTTGCATAACTTGTCACAGATACTCCCATCACATTTATACCCATCACCGCTACCATTATGATAGCTAACCATCTGTTTTTATTCATCATTCATACCTCCTAATCTCCAATATTGCATCGCATACAAATTGCTACTATCAGCTGTATCACCACACTTCAATCGATTCTTGATTCGATGATACAATTCATACCTTTTTTTCTCATCCTCTTCATATTCATTCATATCTTTTTTCACTAAATGAATGAAAATTTGGAGAATCTTGTTTGCAACTTTATCCATACACTCATCTCCTTTCTACCTATATGACAGGCGCAGAAAAAGAAAAGTTTTATGAAATTGCAATTTTTTAAAAGAAATTTTATTTGGAAATTTTTACATATTTATTGCCTTTGCCATTAAAGTATTTTTTATACTTCTTTACCTTTGATTTCGGAACGTATATAACAAGCTTTTTGTTCGTCTTTTTCAACGAATTCTTTCCTACAGAATTCTTATTAAACTTTGTTGTTTTTAACGAGATTTTTGTAAGCTTCTTACATTTATAAAATGCATCCCTTCCAATCAGTTTTAATTTTTTGGATTTTACAAGAACTGTTTTTAAGGAAACACAATTCTCAAAAGCACTTGTTTTAATAGCTGTCACACCTGTTCCAATCGTTACCTTCGTTAATTTTTTGCAATCGCTAAACGCATATTTTCCGATTGTTTTTACAGTATTAGGAACTGTGATTTGTGTGATTTTCTTGTTATGACGAAGTGCTCCGTCTCCTACACTGGTTACTTTATATGTAAAGCCATCTATTGTTACCTTTGACGGAATCTCTATTGTCCTTTTTGTATGATCTGTAGTCCCCAGATACGCCACCGTCAATTCATTTTTCTTTGATGTTGTCACCTTATATTTACCGTCGTTTTTTAGATCATATATTATAGAACCTTTTGCCGCAGGTTGTGCCGCTTCTTCTGAATTATCCTGCTCTTCTTGATTGTCATTTTCTCCTTTACTTAAATCTGTATCCTCTTGATTTTCGGTATTATTCTTCTCTTCCGGTGACTTAATAGGAATATGATATGTCTTTGCATATTCTGCCGCTTTCGAATTCGGATTGGCATATATCACAAAGTTCTTTCCAACGTTATTAAATATAGGAAAGCCAAAACTAGTTACACTATCCGGTATCGATATGCTTTGTAGATTAGTACATCCGCTAAATGCATAATCCATAATACATCTAATTCCCGATGGAATATCTACATGCGTCAAGCTGGTGCAATCAAAAAATGCACCCTCCCAAATCGTATCAATATTAGGAGAAAGCTGTATACTCTTTAAATTCTCACAGCCATAAAATGCATGGTTTTCGATACTTTCTACACTAGATGGCAATTCAACGGATTCCAATCCTTTTATATGTAAAAATGAAGAGTCCCCTATTGTTTTTACATCAGACGTAATCGTCGCATTAGCACTACCCTGTATCAAATAACCTGTCTCTTTATTAACCAAAATATTCGCACCATTTCCATCGGTGTAATATGCATTCTCGTCATCGACAACAATCTTCTGCAATCCACTGCAGCCAAGAAATGCCCAACCACCAATTGTAGATACTGTGGATGATATGTTTAATGTTTCCAAGTTATCACAACGAATAAATGCACTATAACTGATAGTTTCTATTCCTTCCGGAATAGTTAACGTTTTCAAACTTTCATTACTCGCAAAAGCCATTTCTCCTATGATAGATACCGAATCCGGAAAGGTCGTGTTAACACATCCGAGAACCACCGTTTCTTCCTCTGTTTCAATTATTGCATTGGAACCATTTCCACTGTCATACACAGGGTTTCCTTCCTCTACTACAATACTTCTCAAACCAGAACAACCACTATAAGAATCATTATATATCTCTGTAACACTAGCCGGTATCCAAAGGCTACTAAGACTTTTACAACCATTAAAAGCGCATTTCAGTATTTTCTCAAGACCGTCCGGCAATTCTGCTTCCGACAAACTTGTACATCCATCAAACGCATAATGACCAATGAAAGTAACTCCTTCCGGTACGACAATTGTTTTTAAGCTCGAACAACTCCTAAACATATCCCCCGGAATACTATCTAACTCTGTTGGTACAAGCGCTTCTTCCAATTGCTTGCAACTCAAAAAGAGACCGGCACCTATATTCCCTCCACAAGCCGACATATCTACAGTTTTTAAGTTTTCACAAGAAGAAAATGCACGGTTTCCCACAAATTGAATATTGCTTCCAATCTCTAAACTGGTAATAACTTCATTTCCTGAAAACGCTTCATTACTAATTCGAGTGACTGTCATTCCACCTATTGTTTTCGGAATAACAAGTTCTGCTGTACTACCTGTATAACCTTGTATTTCGAGGGTTCCATCTTCTAAGACCTCATATATATATCCCTCCTCCGAAGTAACGGTATCTGCTTTTGCATATATAGCAGAACTAAACAACATCATGATTGCACACAAAACACTTAATAATAACTTTTTTCCTTGTAATCCCATATTCTTTTCTCCTTGTAATATATCTGTTACTCTTGAGAGATCTTTTCTCGCAAGCCTGTTCCATCTGTTACAGTGTAGGTCATGACGGCAGTATGCTCATCTTGCCACTCCCCGTTGATATTAATCATAAAAATCGGAACTGCATTCTCATTTTTGACATTATATGCCTCTACTCCATCAACATCACTTACCATACCAATTGCCATACCTATGATTCCAAGCTCTTCAAATCGTTTATTTATCTCATGTACATCCCCTGAAGTGAACGGGCCTTCTTGTATAGCTTGCCCATCTACGAATCGGGTGTAGCTTGCATAGAATGGAGGTTCTGCATGTGCCTTTGCTATGAAATCCCATTCTCCATCTGCATACTGCATAACATAATATCTATCCGCACCACCATCATAATCTAAACCGCCTCTAGAGAAGATGGTATATGTCAAATAAGTAACTCCATCCACTACAACTCGATTCAGTTTTGCTATCATATTAGAAGTTTCAATAGCAAACATACCATCAGGTCCAATATATTCATCCATTTCTCTATTTTCATTTGATGCTTTTAAAATAACTTGTTCATTTTCCAATGTGTACATATCAAACATAATTGTATATTCTATTCTTCCAGCGTTATCTTCTTCTAGATTATGAATCAACAACATATCCTTCACGCCATCTCCATCATAATCATAAATATCTGCCGCCAATGCACCTGCTGCATGCAACCACTCACGTTCTAACAATCCATTATTTTCACTTCTTTCGATTATTCCACTCTCAGACGTAATTCCGATTCCGTGTTCCGGTATCCACTCCTCTTCTAAGAATGCATAATACAACTCTTCTTCCGTCAACTGCACCTGTGTGGTTGCTTCCTCCGTCACTGCTTCTGTTACTTGTTCTTCAGTAACGGCCGCCACCGTTTGTGTTGCGTATTCTGTGGTAGCTTCTTCTTTCGAATCAGTTAACTTTGTCCCAAAGAAAATGCCGGTTCCTAATATAGCCGTAACTGCCAAGCCCACCGTCACCTTACCTGCTACTGTCTGCAAGAATGTCTTGCTTACTTCTTTCCCTGCTTCCTTAGCTATGGTACCTGTCACATCGGTTGTAGACTTCATGGTATGGCCTATTCCTTCCGACAGGCTTTCTACTGTCCGAGTCACTTGTTCCGTTCCCTGCATCACTCCAGCAGTTTGAGAATTTCCGGTAAGCGCAGCACCACCTTTTACTGCAAAGTGTGCGTAAGTTGCAGTAGTCTGTGCCAACTCCGACAAGGTAAATGCACCAGCTTCTTTCTGCAACAAGTATACAAGTAATGCAAGCGGTGCAGAGCTGTATAACTTGACGCCCTTCTTTTGTAATTCTTCTGCTTTTTCCTTAATATTCTTTCTTCCGTAATTCAATCTGGACTTAACAGTATTCTCCGAACAGTCCATTGCCTCTGCAATCTCTTTAATACTGAGTCCTTCAATGTGAAACATCATCACACACAATTTTTGGTCTTCTGACAAAGAACCAATCAACTCTCTCACCAATTCCTGTGTTTCCTGTTGTGTATAGGCAAGCTCCGGCTGATTCCATGTATCTTCATCTTCCATCTGATACTCAAATGTCTCTCCTTCTTCATTTTCCTGTTCCATCTGCGAAAACAATAAAGGATTCTTTTTTTCCAAAGCATTTTTTGCCGTATTCGCTACAATCATACCCATCCAACCCGGAAACTTTTCCGGATCCTCTAAGGTATCTAATTTAGAAAATGCCTTTATATAAGCATCCTGTAATACATCCATGGCCGCATCTTCATTTTTCATATATTTAATCGCTATATACATTTTTTTCTTATATGTAGATTCATATAAAAACTGAAAACCTTCTTCATTTCCTTGTTTTGCAAGCTTCACTGCTTCAGTATATGTCATATTATTTTTCTCCTCTGCCCTTTCAATATTCTTTCTGTCCTCACAAAACATTGCTATTTTATTGCGACGCCAATTCTTTGTTGATATAAGATAATTTTCTTCTTGTTTCAATATAGTTTAGAAGAATGCAAATCAACGGAACTAAAATAACTACAAGAAGTGCCGGTAGACACATCAATATACTTGCTACAATGCCGCTAAAAAAACCCGGTGTAACCCAGTAAGCTACCTTGGATACAAATTTTATAAATTTAAACGCCCAACGTATGCTGCCTCCAACTATGTAAGCAATAAGACCTGACCAAAGTGCTATGTTTTCTGTCACTGAATCCATCGAAACATCAACTTCTGCATTGATAATCCAAAATACGATTGATATAATACCCAAAACAATTCCTATCTTAATTCTTGTTAAAGATTTCTTAAGCTTTGTCTGCTCTGCAACATAATCAATATTCATTTCTTCACTGTATGTCTCAAAAAACTTTTCCTTCTTCTTGGCTGTATCTTCCTGCTTTTTCATTGTGTTATTCTCCTCCTCGAAATTGTTCATCATTGATTCATTCATCATAATTCTCACCCGGACGTTTCGCCCTTATCCTTTCTTTTTAGGCAATTTTCTTGCCCTTTTACTACTAGGACAGGGTGAGTTTTAAAAAAGTTTTATATTTTTTTATTTTTTTCTCTTGCTGCTATATTCTCCAATGCCTGTACAATATCCATCATTGTATCGTAACGCCTTGCCGCATCAAAGGCCATACACTTTAACAACATTCCTTGCACATCAGAATCAAAACCGTCTATGCATTCTTTCGGCAATATTAATCCATCCTCCCCTACGCGATCGATTGCAGACAGTGGTGTAATTCCTGTTAACACCTTGTACATCGTGGCGCCCAAGGCATAGATATCCATCTTTGCGCTCACCTGCGAGTCTTGTTGAAATTGTTCAATCGGTGCATATTGTGGCGTTACAATTACTGTCTTACTTCTTTTTCCGTCTTGATTGACATACTTTGCAGCGCCAAAATCCAGAAGCCTTACCGTTCCGTCCGGACAGATAAACACATTATCCGGATTAATATCACGATGCACAATTCCTTTTTCATGTATTGCCGCTAGAGATAACGCAAGCGTTTTCATAAGAACAACACCTTTTTCAACCGGAAAGATTCCCTTTTCCTTTAATTCACAACTCAACGAATGTCCTTCCAGATATTCCATCACAATGTATGCTGTATTATTCTCTTCAAAATAATCAAACACATTGACAACAACCGGATTGCTACTGAATTGAACCAATGTCTTGGCTTCTTCTATAAATCTCTCTAACCCTCTTCTATACTCCATATTGTCTGAATATGTAAGGATGCTGACCTCTTTTTTATTCGCCGAGCGAATTGCTATGCTTTTGGGCAAATATTCTTTGATTGCGACATGTACCGACATTTTCTCATCCCATGCTTCATATGTAATTCCAAATCCACCGGAACCAATCACACGTTTTATCTGATATCTTCCATGTAACAAGCTTCCCATCTGCATCGCCTGCTTGCTTTTCACCGCTTGTTTCTCCTTCAATAAAAGTTCTTTTTCAACACTTTGTAAGTCATCTAACATATCCGTAATCCTTTGATAACGCTGCGTCTTATCATAATGACAAGCTCTACGCATGACATCCAACAATCCATCATTACACCCGGTAAGCTTCGGTAACTGCTTATAATGTCGTTGTTTCATCTTTTCCATACGTTGCTTATAGGTCGTATCTAGTTCCACAAATGGTAACTTATTGTCATTCAAAAGCTGATACATGACAATTCCCAGAGAATACATCACCGTTGTAACACCATCCGCCTCCTCTACCATCGCCTCATCCATCCACGGACCATAAAGCATTGGTTCTCCACTTAACAATTCCACGTCATCTGATAATTCATAAGAATAGTGAGACACAGATGGTTTCAAAATAACATTGATGGTATTCGGAGTTAACAAACAAAAACGTCGTTGCATTTCTTGAAATCGTTGCATTTGCGTCAAAAGCTCTATTGCCATCTTGACAATTTCCTGTTCCCCCAAATGCTTATCTTCATTTAACAATATCTGCAAACGAATCTTTTCCATCGTTTCTCCCTACTTCTCGTACTCTATCCTAATAACCGTTTCATGCCATCTTCGACAAAAATAGCCAATTCATTATCAAGTTCATCCTCTTCATATTCAATATCATCTTCGTCGTAAAAATGACGAATCACTTTCTGAAACTGATTTCTAATCTCCGGACTCCTTGTAATGCGTTCCATCTTAAATGCATTTTCTAATTCCACACCGGGATGCTTATTTTCAAATTGCTGCAACAGGTATAAGAGAATGCATTCTGCGCGATTTCTGACACATAACGGGCTCATATTGGCTAACCCCAACATGTAATCAATTTCATTTCTTGTCATATTCATAGCAATTGCAAATTGTATCAGCTGCTGTCTTGTCGGTACAATTCCATGTCTTTTCAACTTGGAAAATGCCACTTCAAAACTGCCATCCAAATGTTTCCTTTGAAACAGCTGATGCACGCTAACCTTCCTCACAGAATCTTCCATACACTCTTTGATTCTGATCTGAATACAGTCTTCCATGAATATAATCAACCTGGAATATACATGAGAAAATACATCTCTATTGCACTCCACATATTCAAGAAATTCCTTTTCGCTCTTCTTCATTGCAATCTCTTTTGTTAAGTCTTTTGTTGCGACCTCTTTGTAGTACTGCATGCTAATCGCATGGTTTCCGACACATGTTGCATATTGTTTGTGCCAGGCTTTCACTATCTCATATCCATAACACACCTCCCCTGCATTTTGTTCCTGCTTCTTCAGGAAAAAAATGCAGATTGCATCATGTATATCCTTCGAGTAAAGCGCCTGATATCCTCCATAAGCAGTCAGTAAATGATTGACTTCCTGCTCATTCATTCCCAATCCAAAACCTAGCTTGATATATTGGTCTCTATTCCTCGGCACTACGCCTTCTTCACACCAACTCTTGATTGTGTTCTTACTGAATCCGCATCGATCCCCAAATTTTTTATAAGATAACCCTGTAATCATCAATTGCTCATTAATATAATCTTTCCAATTGATTCGAAATTCTTCATAATTCTTTAAATATGCCTGTAATTCCTCATCATACTTACATTGCGATAGCTCATTGTGTAATATCTCTGTTGTCATCTTCTCCATATACTGCACCTCATATTTTGCTTTTGCTATCTTGCAAAATTTGACATAATTTACCAAGTAAATGATAGCATAGCTTTTTTAAGTTTTTTAACCGAACTGACCGTGTCAATTATCCATTTACTCAGGCACCATTTTACGCAAAATTGCCTCATATACATACTCCAGCTCTTCTTTTGAAACAACATATTCTTCCCTTTCTTTTTTTAATTGATATAGAAAAATCTAAAAATATTATCCTCTCTATCCTCCATTCATAATTGATACCTCCTTTTTTGATAGACGTCTCTATCCTCTTACTTAATTGACGAGATGCATCCTCAAAAAGTTTTATTTTTCAATAAAAAAAGACATATCTGTCGCTGAGCGACAAACATGTCTATTTCTTGTATATTTGCGATTCTAATTTTATTCATACAGCTCTCGGAATATCTCCAGATACTGTTCCTCCACTTCTATAAACGGCACATATTCCTGTGAAAATATGCTCATCATCTCCGGCGGTTTCTCTTCCTGTTTCCATCCAAGCAATACCTGCATATCAAAATAAAGCATATCATCATCCACTAGTTTTACAAGCCTCGCTTCCTCCTCAGACAAATCAGAACCGAGATACTTCTCATAGACCATACGAATGACTGCATCCTCCCACTCTCTGTACTGCGGCATTCCCACCTTGATTGGACGCGGCACATCAGACATATAGGCTTCTCCGGCGTCATGCAAAAGACATGCAAGACATACTCTTCTACTATACCCTCTCGCCATCGCTTCTAATGCACAATTCACACAGTGTTGACCTACGGAGAAAAAATTCTTCACATGCCCATTTCCACGACAAATGTAAGAAAGCGCATGCGCAATATCTTCAATGTGGATATTCTCCATCTTCGGCTCGGTCGGATAAAAATGATCTCCTGTATATGTTGTAATAAATCCTACCTTTTCTCCCATCCATCTTCCTCCTTTTAAGAACATCTAGAAAACCAATTTCCCATTGTTTCGTTTCTTAAAACAACTTCTTTTTTGTTGATTCATTTTCCTGTGAATAATATACGGCAACACAACCTTCGATATATTCTCATTATTTTGAAACGCATTTTTTGCCACAGAAACAACGCGATAGTTCCTGCCATCACACCGAACACTCTTTGGTATGACAAGCTTGCGCACATTGCGCACAAGACTTTTTCGATACAATACAGTTCCTCCCGAAGAACTAGAATGAAGCACTTGATAAGACGCGTTACTTTCGCTATCTTTAAAAACCATACCAACAGACAACGGATTTCTCTTCATCGAAACTGTTATTTTTTCATGTTCCTTTTCATATCCATAGTCTGCTCTTAATTGATACAATAAATGGTCCCCGGACATTTTCAAACCACTAATCCACTTGTCATTCATCGTTTCATCCGCAATACACACTACATTTTCTCCATTAAAATCACATTGCATAATCTTCTTGGGCGTGTTGTAGATAATCTTATCTTCAAACTGTGCGATTCTCCCACAATCTTCGATCCAATATGCATTCCTTCGCCCAAACACAATCCATTCTTCCGACAAAGGAAGCACAACATCTCCTTTTTCGTCTAGTGAATGTTTCTTAAAATCATGACGATACAGATTCATTCCATTCTTATCATCTGTACTTACATAATACCACGCTCCATCATGATATATCATCTGCGATTCCACATTATTCCAAAATACATTCTCATATTTCTTACTATTGCATATGTGATATTTGTTCCGTTCCCATGTTCTTTCCGGTATCTGTTCCGCACTTACCAAAAAATGTGTATGACACACCCTTCCATACGCATCCGGTGTAGGGTCATCATGCGTCACATCAATCATATACCAACTGCCATCTATCTGCACCTGATTCCATGCATGCGCCTCTCCATCTTCCATATCTCCGACAACAACACGACAAGGAATCTCCAATTGATTCATATAATATTGAAACGCCTTCGAATAACCTTCACACACCACCTTGCCTTCTGTGACAACCCCTACAATGCTATGGTATTCTCTTTTAGATGTATCATCTTTCCCATATTCCAGATTCGCACAAAGATAATCATGCACAAACAAAATCTTTTCTAGCGTAGTCATATCGTCATCTATCATACCAAGTGGTTTATCCATCATTTCTAAGAACCAATCTCCACCGTAACTTTCCTCATCTTCATAAACCGGCAGTATAGTAGATATGTAGCTTCGATCAGGAAACCGAAAAATACGAATCGACCTACTCACATAAAACAACTCGGGATGCCGATACAAAATCTCTACATAATATTGTGACACATCCTCTTCTGTAATACTGAAGTCTTCAACGACAATATAATTATCTCTTCTCTCTATGGCGGAAACCACACGTTCTTCTAAAGATTCACCATTAACTACTTTATCATCCAAGTTGATGGCAAATACTTCATCCTTGCAACTGATAAGAAAAACGAAGAAAATGATTAGTATACATATTTTTTTCACTCTGGTTTTCTCCTATCATAATTGTTTATTATTTTTATTGTATCACAAAAGGCAAATAATATATAAGAAAAAAGAGCCAAAAAAAGCTCCGGATAAAAATATCCGGAGCTTAAAATCTCTATAAGGATTGATTACTTCATTGTAACCTTTGCGCCAACTTCTTCTAACTTAGCCTTAATCTCTTCAGCCTCAGCCTTAGAAGCACCCTCTTTAAGAACCTTAGGAGCGCCATCTACAACTTCCTTAGCTTCCTTAAGACCTAAACCAGTTACCTCACGAACAACCTTGATAACCTTAACCTTTTCAGATCCAACTTCTGTCAACTCAACGTCGAACTCGTCCTTCTCAGCTGCAGCTTCACCAGCAACAGCACCAGCAGCTACTACTGCAACACCAGCTGCTGCAGATACGCCGAACTCTTCCTCACAAGCCTTAACTAAATCGTTTAACTCTAAAACACTTAACTTCTTAATCTCTTCGATAAAATCCTGAGTAGTCATTTTTAAATCCTCCATAATAATTAATATTAGATGTCTTACATCTTGTTTTCTAAATTCTTGTCTCAAAACCGAGACTCTTAAGCTGCACTTAGCAACTCATTAGCGAGGTCATACTTCTTATGCCTCTGCTGCACCGCCATCCTTCTCTGCAATCTGCTTAAGCACTCTTGCAAAGTTGGCAATTGGTGACTGTAAGCTTCCAAGTAACTTTGAAAGCAATTCTTCTCTTGAAGGGATGCTTGAAATAGCCTTGATGCCATTTGCATCGTAATAAGTACCTTCAACAATACCAGACTTAATCTCTAATGCAGGTGCATCCTTAGCAAACTTAGCAAGAATTCTTGCAGGTGCTGTAGCATCGTCCTTAGAAATAGCGATTGCGTTAGGTCCTTCCAAATCATCCTTTAAAGCTTCGAACTCAGTACCATCAATAGCGAAACGTACCATTGTGTTCTTATAAACCTTGTAAATAACACCAGCTTCTCTCATCTCCTTACGAAGTCTTGTATCCTGCTCAACAGTAAGACCACGATAGTCAACGATTACAGCTGTCTGTGCACCATCAAGGTTTGCCTTAATCTCTTCAACGATTGGTTGTTTTAATTCAATCTTTGCCATCGTTATTGCGCCTCCTTATATATTTCAATGACTGCGCGATAAAATCTTATAAAAGAAAAGCTCTATATCCAAAGACATAGAGCGAAACGTCATTCATACGATTCTTCCTCGGTAGGCGCTACGCTTACACCAAATGGTACCTACTGTCTTCGGCAGTTCATCGCTGATTACTCTATCACACTGCTCCAAGCGTGTCAAGTGTTTTCTTTCAATTAATATCTAAAAAATTGTAGGGTTACAATTGATGTGAGACTTTTCTATATACAAAAAACGGTTGAGTACTATAAAATGTTAATCACCACAAAAAACAATTATAGAAAGGTCCTCAACCGTCATGAATACTATAACACATT
>SVEJ01000007.1 GCA_015057435.1 Lachnospiraceae bacterium | reverse complement strand
GTTTTTTCACTGTAAGCTGAAGCATTTTCAACCACCCGCATAGCAGGTGGTTTATTTGTTTTCTGTTTCGTTTTTCGGAACACGAAAAACTACACAACGAAAACAGGGCCTTGCCCTAACAATAAAATAGGATTGGTATGTTATACCAATCCTATTCTATCATAATCTAATGATTAATCAACTAATTATTTCCACTTAATTGAATACCATCCACTAGATAACTTATCTCTCTTTGTAACCTGGAAGTAATATGTACCTGCACTAAATGGACTCTTAGTACTGTAAGTTCCACCACCATTCTCTACGTACATTGTATTTCCGAAAATTGTTCTATTATTGGCAGCGCTTATCTTAACAATAAGATCTCTACCATATACGCTAGATGTACCACCCTTTAATGTGATCTTGAAGTTCTTTCTTGATGGTAAATAGAACTTATACCAGTCAGTTCCTGATTTCTTCTTATTAGCAATCTGTACACCCTTAACTGTCTTACCCTTCTTGATTGTCTTAGCCTTTGACTTGCTTGAACCACTCTTCTCTTTTACAGCAGTCTGCTTAACATACAAGTTATAAAATTCAGCATATGACTTTGTTGCAATATAATATGTCTTACCCTTTTGTACACCATAGTAAACATATTTGTTATTAAGAGCTGTCTGCTCACTACAAGCTTTTTTCTTATTATCTGTCAATTTTACATAAATATTACTTGGGTAATCAGCAAGCTCAGCAGCTGCTACAGCAATATAACCTGTCTTCGTTGCTTTGAACTTTGAATATACCCATTCATTACTATTGTTGCTATAGATTGCAGTTGTCTGTTTTGATTTTATTGTTCTGTTAGCACCACTTGCAAATGCTGCAGCAAAATATAGTATCTGAGGACCATCTCCATAACTCTTAACCTTGAAGTAATATGTTCCTGCAGCTGGAAATGCTATATCATTACCTGATGTTGAAGTTGCAATAGAATCGTAGAAACCCGGAACCTGTCTTGTACAAGCAACATCATAATAACAACCGATATACATATTACCATATGCATAACCTTGCTGATATATAGTAGCAGCGTAAGCAACATCCAAACCACCTTTGCCAGGAATCTGTACCGGAATAACAATCTCTCCCTTAGGCTGTACAATATACTGTTTTGTTGCTACACCAGGGTTCTTAGACATATCTGTATAAACAGCCGGAACATATGTTGGTTCCACCGCTTTTACAGTTGTGCCTGTTACTACAAAAGCCATTGCCATAATGAATACAGCAATTAGACATTTCAATGTGTTTTTCATAGTCTTCATTCTCCTTTTCTTCTTAAAATTCCTTTACTTATAAAAGCCACATACATATTATAAACCACATTTTTTGTATATTTTCAATGTAATTCACGTGAAAATATGAAATGTAGCAATTTTACCAATTATATTTGTTAATAATGCTAAACACTTTATATTTTTTTATTTTCTACCATCTCATATAGATTATTTCCCTTGCTATCTATTACAACAATTACCGGAAAATCTTCCACACGCATTTTTCGAATTGCTTCTGTCCCAAGATCATCATAAGCAATCACTTCAGATTCCTTAATACATTTTGATAACAAAGCTCCGGCACCACCTACTGCAGCAAAATAAACTGCTTTATTCTTTATAATTGCATCAATTACTTCCTTAGAACGCTTTCCTTTTCCAATCATTCCATTTAAACCGTTCTCTAATAAAAGTGGTGTATATTTGTCCATTCTGCTTGAAGTAGTCGGTCCGGCAGAACCAATCACTTGTCCTTCTTTTGCCGGAGTTGGTCCAAGATAATAGATAATATTATCCGAAAGATCCATCGGAATCTCTTTTCCGTCTAACATTGTTTCATACATTCTCTTGTGTGCTGCATCTCTTGCAGAATAAATAACTCCACTAATATATACATAATCTCCTGCTTGTAATTTTTCCAATGCTTCTTTTTTTAAAGGAGTATTAATTCTTTTTTCCATATAGTGTTCTCCTTATAATCTATATTTCTTATTAAAAATATGAACATAAATCTTTTCATTTTATAATATTCTTGTTACATGTCGATTCACATGACAACACATATTCACGGCAACAGGAAGTCCTGCAATGTGTGTCGGATATGTTTCAATATTCACAGCAAGTGCTGTCGTTTTTCCGCCTAAACCACCGGGACCTATTCCGGTGCTATTGATTTTTTCTAATAATTCTTTTTCCATTTCTCTAATATGCGGCAAAGAAGAACCTTTCGTTACATTACGGGTTAATGCTTGTTTTGCCATAATTGCAGCTTTTTCAAAATCTCCACCAATACCAACACCAACAACTAATGGCGGACATGCATTTGGCCCTGCGTCTTTTACTGCCTGCAATACGACTTGTTTTACACCTTCTTCACCATCTGCCGGCTTTAACATAAATACACGACTCATATTCTCGGAACCAAAACCTTTTGGTGCAATCAAAATTTCTAACTTATCACCCGGCACAATATCATAATGAATAATTGCGGGCGTATTATCTTTTGTATTCTCACGAATCAATGGATCATTGACAACAGATTTTCTAAGATATCCTTCCTGATATCCTCTTCTTACACCTTCATTAATTGCATCAGTAAGATTCATTCCTTCTATATGTAAATCTTGTCCTACCTTGATAAAAAATACTGCCATTCCTGTATCCTGACAAATTGGTATCTCTTCATCCGCTGCGATTTGCATATTCTCACAAAGCTGATTCAAGATCTGCTTACCAAGTGTAGCAGTTTCTAATTCTTTTGCATTTTGAATTGCTTCCTTCATATCTTGCGATAAATGAAGATTTGCCTCTATACACATTTCTTTCACATGATTGATTATGTCATCTGTATGTAATGTTCTCATTATATCCTCCTTACGATATATTTTACGAAAATAACAATAATACATATAATTATATATTAAAACTTATTGTGAAATAATAATTCATTGATTTTCTTTCCTACTCCATCATCATTATTGGATGGTATAATTTCTTTCGCTTCTTTTTTTACTTCATATTCAGCATTCGTCGGTGCATATGAATTCGGAAATAATTCAAACATAGAGATATCATTTAATCCATCACCAAATACCGCAACTTCATCCTTGGTAAATCCAAGTTTTTCAATTGCAACTTCTAAAGCTTTCCCCTTTTTTGCATCTTTTGCATTAATTTCAATATTCTCAGGATAAGAAGATACAATAGATAAACCGGGAAATTCTTTTATTAATTGTTCACGATTTCTATCATTTACTTCCCTATCCGGATGGAATACAATAATCTTACGAATCTCTAATTGTTTATTAAGAAGATCATCTAAAGATTCATTTCTTGTAAGAACATTCATGAAGACACTATCTTTTCCTGCTTCAATCGCATGTTCTAATGTTAATGTATGTGTACGGTCAAGACATATCATACGATATCCCATTGTAAGTTCCATCTGCTCTTTTGTTCCATACATCTGAACACCATCGTTTGTTGTAATTTCAGCTATATAACCTAATTCCTCCAAACGTTTTGTTATACTTGGAAGTACGTTTTCATCTATATTCATTGTACTAATAATATTATGATGCTCATCTCTTACTTCAGCCCCATTTAATAGAATCAGACTACATTGTAATTCATATTTGTCTAATGTTGGCTGTAACGTTTCCATACTGCGACCGGTCGCAACCATGAATTGTACACCGTTCTTTCTTGCATTTTGAATTGCTGCAAGATTGTATGGAGATATTTCTTGATTTGAATTAAATAATGTTCCGTCCATGTCGGACACAATCAGCTTAATCATTTTTTCACCTGTTTCGATTAGTTTTATTTTACAGTAACTTTTATTTTTTTAAATACTCCGTTTTGTGCATATACATAGACATAACAAGTTCCGCTGTTTACTGCCTTTATATATCCCTTTTTATTTACTGTTGTTATACCTGTATCTGTCGATTCAAAAGCAATCTTTCTATGCTTTTTAATTTTTTTCAGCTTATTTATTTCTGATGCCTTAACCTTGTATATTGCATTTTTCTTTAATTTCAAAGCATACTGATTCTTATTTTTCTTTAATTTTTTATCTGTTTTTAATTTTATAGTAGTTGCACAACCATATTTTCCGCCAGAAGTAGTTACATGGATTGTTTTAGATACAGCAATACTTACTTTTTCTCCATCCACTTCTTTATATGCCATAATAATGTATTTGTAATATGTTCCTTTTTTTAACTTCTTACCATTTAACTTTTTATGATTGTATGTTGTTTTTTTATTATTGGTTATCGTTGCTATTTTATTATATCTATTCTTTTTTCCACATTTATTGCCATAGATGACATATCCATCTGCTTCTTTTACTTTATTCCATTTCAATTTTATACTATACTTTGTTGTTTTTTGAACTCTGGCCTGTATTGTACTAAAAGAAGATCCATCTATATCATCATCACTATTTTGCTCTAAAACTGTATTTTCTGTAACACCCTTTATTCTTGGTATGGTTCCTATGATGGTATGTGTACAATTTTTACATTTATATTCAATAGTTCCGGTAGCAACAGTAGTTGCTTCCTTTAATATTGTTCCATTCTCTATATCATAATCATGTGCTGTCATTCCTATTTCATATCCTGATGATAATTTTTTATCACATTCTTTACAATGTGTATCTCCTGAATATCCCTTACTATGACAAGTTGCACTTATCTCATTTTTTAAAAAAGGATTATGTGATTCTTTCCATTTTGCATATAGAATCATATCTCCTGTTGTTTTTTCATTTATTTCTTTAATTTCTTCTTTGAAATCGCTATCCAAATACCATCCCTCAAATTCAAAACATTGTCTGATTAGTGATGGTAATATTATATGATCATCATAAGTATACGTAAGCGATAAATCATCCTTATTATCTGCTTTTTCTGCATTAATATATGTAATTGAGTAAATGATATTTTCCAAATATAACTCTGTCTTTTCATTAAATATATGTTCTATATAATTGCTGTATATATGTCCTTTACTATCTACCCATTGTCTGCCGCTGTAATGTCCAGGAAGTTCTGTGACAATTTTGTTTTTTGGTGTTATAAATTTTCTCAATGCATTACACTGCCACAAAATATATTTGCTATTGGATACACTAGAAGCATCAAAATTACTCAAATCTAACTCTTTCAAGTATTTACATTCTTTAAACATGTATGACATATCTTCTACTTTGGCGGTATTAAAGTTTGGAAATTCGAATATTTCCAGTGAATCACAGCCTGCAAACATATACGACATATCCAATACCTGATCTGTTACAAAATGATTGATTTCAAATTGTTTCATTGATTCACAACCAAGAAACATTCCTGACATATCTGTAACATGAGAAGTATCAAAGTTACTCAAATCTAAACTCTCTAAAGACTCACATGAACTAAACATATCTGACATATTTTTTACTTTACTTGTATTAAAATGCGTCACATCTAATTCTTTCAAAGCACGACAACCACTAAACATACCACTCATACTTATTACATTATCTGTACTAAAATGTGTTACATCTAACTCTTCTAAGGATTCACAACTGTCAAACATACAACCCATATATTGCGCTTTACTTGTATTAAAATGTGTTACATCTAAGTTTTTCAAAGATTCACAATAACAAAACATAGATCTAAAATCTATTACATTATTTGTGTTTAGATTCTCAATATTTATATTTTCCAAAGCACGACAAGAAAAAAACATAGAACTCATATCTGTTACATTATCTGTCTTCAAATTTTCAATATTCAAATCTTCTAAATCATAACAAAAGCTAAACATCGAACCCATATTAGTTACACGATCTATTATAATTCCTGATAAATTAATGCTTTTACAAAGAGTAAATTCATAAAACATATATTCACAAGTATCTAATACAATAGAACTATTATCCTCTACCACAACAGACTTTACTGTCCATGTATTTAATCCGGCACTTTCCCAATAATCATACCATTTATAAGTTAAAAAATTATTATCTATATCTGTAGTGCCATTTCCTGATAAAATTAAACATCCATCCTCAGTTAATCGCCAGGTAACACTTCCGGAACTACATGGAATAACACCGCTTGTAGCAGCATTTACTTTTATTTCAGACATATGAATTCCCAGAAAAAAAATACATAATAAAAATATGACTAATACCTTTTTTTTCATAATAGTCAACTCCTTCTATAAAATATACATTATGATTATTACTTATAATTATCTTTTTACTATCGTATCAGATTATAATACAAGAAAATAGCTATGACAATATGATACTATCAGATAATAATATACAAATAAGGAGATATCTTAATATAGATATCTCCCCACATTTTTAATAATTCTGTTACTTTTCTTTCTTTTCGTTCTTCTCTTCCTCAGCCTGCTCTGCTTCAAATTCAGCAATGCTATCTTCCGGAGATTTATCACGAACCTTTGCAATAGATGCAACTGTAATATCTTTTGCTTCATCCATACGGATTAGTTTCACACCGGAAGTAATTCTTCCAAGTTCTGAAATCGTATTACACTCGAGACGAATTACAATACCCTCAGTAGAAATAAGCATAATCTCATGTGAATCATTCACTGCCTTCATACCGATTACATTACCGGTCTTAGCATTAATCTTATAACACTTCACACCCTTACCACCACGTCTTTGAGGAGTAAATTCATCCATTGGTGTACGTTTTCCTAATCCCTTTTCAGAAACAATCAAGAGATCATCACCTTGTGTATCCATCTGCATACCGATAATCTCATCGCCGTCTGATAAGTTCATACCAATTACACCCTGAGAAGTTCTACCGGTACTTCTTACATCTGTTTCATTGAAACGGATACACATACCAAGCTTCGTCACCATGATAATGTCTTTTGTATTATCAGTAGCTTTAACCTCTATTAATTCGTCGCCATCCTTCAAGGTAATTGCAGCAAGACCTGTTTTTCTAACATTGGCATACTCTGTAATCTTCGTCTTCTTGACAATACCATTCTTAGTAGCCATGAATAAGTACTTACCTTCCTCATACTTCTTAAGAGCAATTACTGCTGTAATCTTTTCACCAGGATTTAACTGAAGAAGATTAACAATTGCAGTACCTCTTGAAGTTCTGCTTGATTCAGGAATCTCATATGCCTTCATACGATATACTTTACCACTATTGGTGAAGAACATTAAGTAGTGATGTGTCGTTGTCATGAATAAATCTTCAATGAAATCATCTTCAATTGTAGACATACCCTTAATTCCCTTACCACCACGATGCTGTGCACGGAAGTTATCAACAGACATTCTCTTAATATAACCAAGTTTTGTCATACTAATTACAGTATTCTCTTTCTTGATTAAATCTTCAATGGTAATATCATCATCATCAAAACCAATCTGTGTTCTTCTGTCATCACCATATTTGGTAGCTGTAATCATAATTTCTTCTTTGATTACGCCTAATAATTTCTTCTCGTCAGCAAGGATTGCTTTTAATTCAGCAATTCTTTCCATTAATTCACGATACTCATTCTCAAGCTTTTCTCTTTCCAAACCGGTAAGAGCGCGAAGACGCATCTCTACAATAGCACTTGCCTGTGCTTCTGAAAGAGTAAATTCTTCTATTAAGCTTGCTTTTGCTTCTGCTACATTTTTAGAACCACGGATAATTTCAATTACACGGTCAATATTATCAAGTGCAATTAATAATCCTTGTAAAATGTGAGCACGTTCTTCTGCTTTATTCAATTCAAACTTCGTACGTCTTGTAATAACATCCTTTTGATGATCGAGATAATGCTCTAACATCTCAAGAAGATTTAATACTTTTGGTTCACCATTAACCAAAGCAAGTAAGATTACACCAAAGCTATCCTGTAACTGTGTATGCTTGTATAACTGATTCAATACAACATTTGCATTGGTATCTCTCTTTAACTCAATTGCAATACGCATACCTTCTCTTGAAGACTCATCACGAAGTTCCGCAATACCTTCAACCTTCTTTTCTTTTACAAGATTTGCAATATTCTGAATCAAACGAGCCTTATTCACCATGTATGGAAGTTCGGTTACAACAATTCTTTGTTTACCATTCGCCATCGGTTCAATATCTGTCACAGAACGAATCTTAATCTTACCACGACCGGTACGATAAGCATCCTCAATACCCTGATGACCAAGAATTGTTGCGCCTGTTGGGAAATCAGGACCTTTTACAATTTCCATAATCTCATCGATTTCTGTTTTTCTATCTTCTAGTACATGGTTATCAATAATCTTCACTACTGCACCAATAATTTCACGAAGGTTGTGTGGAGGAATATTAGTTGCCATACCTACCGCAATACCACCCGTACCATTTACTAAGAGATTAGGATAGCGAGCTGGCATAACAACAGGCTCTTTTTCCGTCTCATCAAAGTTTGGTGCAAAATCAACTGTATCTTTATTGATATCTGCTAACATTTCCATAGAAATCTTAGATAATCTTGCTTCTGTATATCGCATCGCAGCTGCACTATCACCATCCACGGAACCAAAGTTTCCATGTCCGTCTACAAGAGGATATCTTGTATTCCATTCCTGCGCAAGTTTTACTAATGCATCGTAGATTGAACTATCACCATGTGGGTGATATTTACCCATGGTATCACCGACAATACGGGCACATTTACGATGTGGCTTATCCGGACCGTTATTCAACTCAATCATTGAATACAGAATTCTTCTTTGTACCGGTTTCAAACCATCTCTTACATCCGGTAGAGCACGGGAAGTAATAACACTCATGGCATAATCAATGTAATAATTTTCCATGGTTTTCTTCAGGTCGACTTCATTTACTTTATCAAAAATATTCTCTTCCATTGTTGTCTCCTTCCCTTAATTATATATCAAGATTTTTAACGAACTTCGCATTTTCTTCGATAAACTCACGTCTTGGCTCAACCTTATCACCCATAAGTGTGCTAAATGTTAAGTCTACTTCTGACTCATTCTCATCACCAATTGATACACGAAGCAATACTCTGCTTTCCGGATCCATTGTTGTATCCCAAAGCTGTTTTGCATCCATCTCTCCAAGACCTTTGTATCGCTGAATCTTATTATTCTGATCACGTCCAACTTCTGATAAAATCTTATTCAACTCATCATCACTATAAGCATACCAGACTTTTTTATTCTTCTCTAACTTATAAAGAGGTGGCTGTGCAAGATACACATGACCTTGACGAATCAATTCCGGCATAAAACGATAGAAGAAAGTTAACATCAAAGTTGCAATGTGTGCACCGTCAACGTCCGCATCAGTCATAATAATAATCTTGTGATAACGAAGTTTACTAATATCAAAGTTTTCATGAATACCTGTACCAAATGCAGTAATCATTGCTTTGATTTCTTCATTACCGAGAATCTTATCAATTCTTGCTTTTTCTACATTCAAAATCTTACCACGAAGCGGAAGAATTGCCTGTGTTGCACGGGAACGAGCAGTCTTTGCAGAACCTCCCGCAGAATCTCCCTCTACAAGATAAATTTCACAATTCTCAGGATTCTTATCAGAACAGTCTGCAAGCTTACCCGGTAATGCCATAGAACTATCCAAAGTAGATTTTCTGGCTACATCTCTTGCTTTACGAGCTGCAATTCTTGCACGTTGTGCCTGAATTGCCTTATTAATAATTGTCTTAGCAATCTTTGGATTTAACTCTAGGAAAATCGTTAATTGTTCTGTTAATACATTATCAACAGCTGTTCTTGCTTCAGAGTTACCAAGCTTAATCTTTGTCTGACTTTCAAACTGTGGATCTCCTACTTTGATACTTACAATTGCAGCAAGACCTTCTCTTAAGTCATCACCAGATAAGTTATCCTCATTATCCTTTAACATTTTATTGTTACGGGCATAATCATTGAATACTTTGTTGATAGCAGTTCTAAATCCTGTTAAATGTGTACCACCTTCTGTTGTTCCGATATTATTAACAAAAGTATATACAGATTCTGAATAAGAACTATTATGTTGTAATGCAACCTCAACTAATACACCATCTTTTTCACCTTCACAATAGATGACCTTATCATACAAAGCATCTTTGTGACGGTTAATATATTCAACAAATTCCTTAATACCACCTTCGTAGTAGAATTCTCTTTCTTTTTCTTTACCTGCACGCTTGTCCGATAGAGTAATCTTGAGACCTTTTGTTAAAAATGCCATCTCACGAAGACGATTTCTTAACGTATCAAAATCAAAATTCAATGTTTCGAAAATCGTAGCATCCGGCATAAATGTTACTTTCGTACCATGCTTTCTTGTATTGCCTGTAATTTCTAAAGGCTGAATTACCTTACCTTGTTCATATCTTTGCTTATGTATCTTACCTTCACGGCAAATTTCAACCTCTAACCAATCTGATAATGCATTAACTACAGAAGCACCTACACCGTGAAGACCTCCGGATACCTTATATCCACCATCACCAAACTTACCACCGGCATGAAGCATAGTAAATACAACATCAACTGCCGGAATTCCTGCTTTTTCCTGGATACCGGTTGGAATACCACGACCATTATCGATAACAGTAACAGAATTATCCTTGTTGATAATAACTTTAATTTCATCACAATATCCGGCTAATGCTTCATCTACCGCATTATCCACAATTTCGTATACCAAGTGATGCAAACCTTTTTCAGAGGTTGTACCTATATACATACCAGGTCTTTTACGAACCGCTTCCAATCCTTCGAGGATTGTAATCTGATCGGCACCATATTCTTGTTCTACCTTCTTACCCATTTTTTTCCTCCTAATTCTTTGAACAAAAATCTAAAATGTTTTTAATAACTCTACATTTCCGTTCGTTACTTTATAAATCTGATCAATTCTTAATCTTGACTTTATAAAATCATCATAACCTGTACAAGTTACAATGGTTTGAACATCTTTGATACTATCTAATAAATATGCCTTTCTATTACTGTCTAATTCACTCATTACATCATCTAATAAAAGAATCGGTGTATCGTGTATCATCTTTTTTACTAACTCTATCTCAGCTAATTTTAAAGATAGAGCAGCAGTTCTTTGCTGTCCTTGCGAACCAAACTTTCTAACATCTATTCCATTTATATAAAAACAAATATCATCTCTATGTGGACCTACCTGTGTTGTCTGATATTTCAAATCCATATCTCTTTTTAATAACATTTGTTTTTCATATTCTTCAATAGATACATTTTTTTCGTATCCAATTTCTATAGATTCTTTTTCTCCTG
The DNA here is from genome assembly GCA_015057435.1 of Lachnospiraceae bacterium. Classification (GTDB taxonomy): domain Bacteria; phylum Bacillota; class Clostridia; order Lachnospirales; family Lachnospiraceae; genus CAG-590. Next base: position 75,076 of record SVEJ01000007.1, on the reverse strand, counting down.
TTAAATGAAAATGTATTTTTTTAACAATCTCATTCAATTCTTTTATGAAAGATTCTCTTTGTTCTATAATATTCTTTCCATATTCTAACAAATACAAATCCCACATATCCAATGTATCCTTCAAATCAGGCTTATAAAAAATCTGTTTTAAAAGCGTATTTCTCTGATTCAAAGCTTTGTTATAATTCACATAATTATAATGATAAATCTTATTAAGTTGACAAAGTTCAAGATTCATGAATTTTCTTCTTTCAGAAGGACCGTTTTTTATAATACTAAGGTCTTCCGGTGAAAAAAATATCATATGTGATATTCCAAATAATTCTCCACTTTTTTTGATACTTTGTCCATTGATAGCAACACCTTTTGATTTATTCTTACGAAGATGTATATCAATGCGATGTCCCACTTCATGTTTCATCACATGAACACGAATATGAGATTCATCCTTTCCAAATTGTATAATATCCTTATCCTTGGTTCCTCTGTGAGATTTCGTAGTTCCGGATAAATAGATTGCCTCTAATATATTTGTCTTTCCCTGCGCATTATCTCCATAAAGAATTGTAATTCCTTTTGAAAATTCAATAGATAATTGCTTATAATTTCTATAATTACTAAGTTCTAGTAAATGAATATACATATTATTTTACAACCTGAATAGATTCTCCTTCAAACTCTACAACCATACCATCATATAACTTTCTGCGATATCTTGATTCTACTTCCCCATCCACTTTAACAAGACCTTCATCGATCACTTCTTTTGCCATTGCTCCGGATTCTACAAGGTTCATCGCTTTTAACAATTGACTAATATTAATAAATTCATCTTTTTCTCTTAATTTTAATATTTCCATAATTAACGATTCTCTTCCTCTTTTTTCTTGTCTTTATCAACCTTAACACCCATCGTATAGAAAAGATATCCACAACATATAAATGTAGCACCAAGCATAATGTTCGTCATTCCGTCTTCTTTTGGAAGCCCCATTATAATCTGCATAATTCCTGCAAAAACTGCTATTACAGCAGAACTTTTATACATTCTGCTCACATTACGCTTACGAAGTTTTTCCTCTTTTTCTACTTGTTTTCTTCGTTTTTCTGCTCTCTTTTGCTGTTTTCTTAAATCAGCAGCAGTAAAATAATATTCTGATTCTTCTTGTTCTTGATCATTTTCTACATTCTCATCTGCTGTTTTTTCTGATATTTCTTCTATTGTGTCTTTATCTAATTCTTTGTTTTCTTGCATATTCTAATCCTCCTAAGCTGCTATACTTACAGGTAAAATTAAATAAATGTAGCTGTTGTCTGCATTTCTAATAAAACATGGAGACTTCGCATTCACCATATAGATATCAACTTCTTCATCATCAATAACTCTTAATGCATCCATAAGGAATTTTGGATTAAATCCAATTCTCAAATCTTTTCCTTCTTTTTTAATTTCGATTTCTTCATTCATGGAATCTCCACGAGAAGAATCTATTTTTAAATAAATGCTTGAATTCTCAATATTCATAATAATTGGTTTCTTATCAGATTCACTAATTAATAAAGTCGATCTGTCTATACAATCAAAAAATTCTTTTTTATTAATCGTAAATTTGGTTTCATAATCATTAGACAACATCTGATCAATCTTATAAAATTCGCCTTCTAAAAGACGTGAAACAACTTTGGTATTTTCAAACTCAAACAAAATATGTCTGTCTGTTACATATAAAAGTACTTCATCATCAGCTCCACCATTTAATATCTTACTTATATCATTCAAAGTTTTACCCGGAATAATTACTTTCATACTGTCATAACTTTCTTTCAATTCAACTTTACGAATTGAAATACGGTGTCCGTCTAATGATACGACTCTTAGATAATTACCACTTACTTCAAATAATTCACCTGTCATAATTTTTGTATTCTCTTGACTGGAAATACTAAAAATTGTCTGGCGAATCACTTCTTTTAATGTAAATTGTGAAAGAGAAATATAACGATTCTTTTCTACTTCCGGAAGATAATTAAAATCATCCCCTGAAGTTCCATGAATATTAAACTTAGAACGTTCACAACGAATATTAGCTATATTATTCGCATTGGTTTCGATTGTAACTTCACTATCAGGAAGTTTTCTAATATAATCACTTAACAATTTTGCATCAAGTGCTATCTTACCTGCTTCAACAATTGTACCTTCAATAATCGTCTCAATACCTAATTCAATATCATTGGCAATTAATCTAATTTCACTAAGACTTGATTCAATTAATATGCATTGCAAGTTAGTCATTGTACTCTTAGTAGATACAGCTTTAGAAACAATATTGATACCATTCATTAATGCTTGTTTAGAACAACTAATCTTCATTGTGTAAAACTCCTTTCAACCTAGAATGTGGTTTCACATCCTACATATAAATAATAATATTTAGTAGCAATAGTAGTAGGGGCTGTGGATTTGTGTAAAACTTGTCCAAAGCCTTATATTATAAGAAATATTAATGTGAATAAAAATGTAATTATTTTTCGTAATGCCTGTTAAGTAATAGTTGATAAAAAATGTGAGTCTATTAAAAATAGAAAATGAATATGTTAATAAACATTCACATAACAACTTATCAACAAGTTATCTTACATTTATCTTCTTATCAATTGCTTCAACTGCAATCTTAATGTTATTATCCTGTTCCATAATCTGCCCTATTCTTTCAATTCCGCTTAAAACAGTTGAATGATCTCTTCCTCCAAGTGCATCACCAATCAACTTTAATGAATGATGTGCGAGATGTTTTCTACATAATAACATGGATATCTGACGTGCTATGGCAATATCCTTGCTTCTCTTAGAAGAAATAATATCGTTATAAGGTATTCCCATATGATCTGCAACAAGATTAATTATCAAATCAGCAGTGATTTCTTTTACGGTATTCTTAGAAATAAGATCTTTTAGAATATCTTCTGCTTTTTCTACTGTTAATTCTTCCATATTATTCTCAAGGCGTGTATATACACTTACCTTATTGAGAGCACCTTCTAATTCTCGGATGTTAGAAACAACATTTTTAGCAATATAATCTAAGATTTCATCTGATATAATAATACGATCCATATCAGCTTTTCTCTTAAGAATTGCCATTCTTGTTTCATAGTCAGGAGCATGAATATCAACAGGAACACCCCATTCGAGACGAGTTCTCATACGTTCCTCTAATGTTTCTATCTCCTTTGGTGGTTTATCTGAAGAAATAATAATCTGTTTATTACTGTTATAAAGATCATTAAATGTGTTAAAAAATTCTGTCTGCGTGGAATCTTTACCAATTACAAACTGGATATCATCAATTAATAAAACATCTAAGTTTCTGTATTTTGCTCTTAATTCTTCACTTTTGTTATTACGAATAGAATCGATTACTTCATTCGTAAAAGTTTCACTTGATACATAAAGTACTTTTAAATCAGGATTATGTGTGATAATGTGATGTGCGATTGCCTGCATTAAATGTGTTTTTCCAAGACCTGCTCCTCCATATAAGAAAAGAGGATTATAAGCAGATGAAGGTTCTTCAGCAACTGCTACGCATGCTGCATGAGCATGGCGGTTATTATCACCGATGACAAAAGTTTCAAATGTATATTTTGGATTAAGATTGCTCTTTTCTAATGCAATCTTAATATGTCCATCTGCAGAATTGGAAGAATCTTCATTATTATAAGAAGAAACTTCTTCACCTTCTACGATAAATACTAATTCAAAAGGTTGATTAAGTGTTGCTTCTATTGCTGATTGAAGATAAATATCATACATCTTCTTCTCAATAAATTCGATACCTCTTTTTCCAAGCTTTTGGTCCATTGTAAGAACAATAGTAGTATCATTGACTTCTTTTATAGAAAGGGCACGAATCCAGGTATTAATCATCATATGTGATACATCATATTCAATTTCTAATAAATTAAGGATATTATCCCATTGTTTTATAAGGTTTTCTCTCATAAAATCTAATCCTTTCTATATATAAATATGTAAACATACGCATACTCAATTATCATACACTAAAAGTTGTCTTTTTTCAAGGAAAAAGTACTATATTTCGTGGTTTGTATTAGATGTGGATAACTTGTTTTAAAGTGAAAAAACATTGAAAATACGGTAAAAAATGGAGAAAATAACATCTAAATTACATAGTTATCCACAAGTTACACACATTTTTGTGGATAAAATTATGTAAACGGAAAAAGAGATTGTATAGTTATAATGCATTAAAAATACCGTATTATAGTAATATTATGTGAATTAGAGAGTCCACATTTTCTATATTTAATCAATAAATATGTATATAAATAATAGAAATACAAGATGTTGTGGTTTGAAAAATCTATCATAAAAAAGGTAAAGAATTGCTTGACTTACAAGGCTTTTTTACATATAATAGGATAGATGTTTTCAAAAAGAAGGAGGTGTATTTGAAAATGAAGATGACATTTCAGCCTAAGAAGAGACAAAGATCTAAGGTTCATGGTTTTAGAAAAAGAATGAGCACAGCTAATGGTAGAAAAGTTTTGGCCGCAAGACGTGCTAAAGGTAGAAAGCGTTTATCAGCATAGGTCACAAATTTGTGACCTTTTTACTTTTAAGGAAAAGTATAAAAATGAAACAATTTATTTCTTTAAAGAACAGTTTAGAATTTGGAAATGTATATAAACGAGGTAAATCCTACGCAAATAAATACCTTGTTATGTATATAGTAGACAATGGTTTGGAGATTAACAGACTTGGGATATCTGTTAGTAAAAAGGTTGGCAACAGTGTAGTCAGACATCGTATCACCAGATTGATTAGGGAAGTCTATCGCTTACATCAGAATGATATTTTAACAGGTAAAGATATTGTAGTGGTAGCAAGGGTTAATTCTAAAGGACATAACTATTGGGATATAGAGAGTGCATTTCTTCATCTTGCTAAGCTGCATCATATTCTGCGTGCATAAAATCTGCACATTTATATTCCATATTATCGTATAATTTAATAATTTGAAAACATTTATAAAAAGGAATGATAAAGATTGCATATATTTCGCAATATTTTAATTTCATGCGTAAAATTTTATAAGAAATTTATATCTCCAATGAAGGGACATGCTGTATGTAAGTATTATCCAAGTTGTTCTTCTTATGCAATCGAAGCATTAGAAGTACATGGTGTATGGAAGGGTAGTATGCTTGCAATATGGAGAATACTTCGGTGTAATCCTTTTTCAAAAGGGGGATATGATCCTGTTCCTAAAAGGAAGGAAAAATAAGGAGGAAATTTGTTTTGATGTTTTTGACACAACAGGGAGGTCTTCTTGGACCTTTTGCCTGGATTTTTGGTAAGATTCTTGATTTCATGTATAACATGTTGGCAGATGGTAACGGAGTTGCAAATCTTGGTGTATGTATTATTCTTTTTACAATTATTGTAAAATTAATTTTGATACCAATGAATGTGCATACTTCTAAAACATCGAAGATTAATTCGTTAATACAACCGGAAATTAAAAAAATTCAAAAGAAGTATCAGGGTAAAAAAGATGAGGCTTCTATGATGAAACAGCAGCAGGAATTACAGGCTGTATATGATAAATACGGAACTTCTATGACAGGTGGATGTCTTCCTATGTTAATTCAATTTCCTATTATCATGGGACTTTACAGAGTTATTCAGTCTATTCCGGCTTATGTTGGAAAGATTAAGGATGTGTATACTCCAATAGCAGAAGCAATCCTTAATAAAAAGGGCACAGCTACACAAGAGTTTTTGATTAACTATGTTAATGATGAAAAGATTACAACTGCTTCTTATGCAATTAGTAAATTTAAAGATGTAGAAACAATTGGTACAGATCATGTAATTGATGTTATTTCTAATATGGGTATAACTGATCTTACAGATATGCTTCAAACATTAGGATTAAATGGTCAATTTGTGTCCAACATTGATAAAATCAATGAAATATATTCATTTGCATTAGGCATTAATATTTCGGAAGCACCGGGATATCGTCTTACATGGGCATTATTGATTCCGCTTGTTTCTGTCATTTGTAACTTTTTATCAATGAAAGTTTCGATGGCAAAGACAGGTCAAAGTGGAGATGCAACTGCAGATACGATGATGAAGAGCATGATGATAACAATGCCTGTTATGTCAGCTTTAATCTGTATTACAATGCCTGCAGGTATCGGTATCTACTGGGCAATGGGTGCATTTATATCTATTATTATTCAGTTAGGTATGAACTTCTATTTTGATCACCTAGACATGGATAAGTTTATTGAGAAACAGATTGAAAAAGCAGAAAAGAAAAAAGCAAAACGTGGTGGTAAGAAGTCATTTATGGAGAGAATGATGGATTCATCTGAAGAGGCTAAGAAAGAACTTGAAAAGCAGCAGGCAATGAAGAAAAATGCAGCCAATTCACTTAAGAGTTATGTACCATCAGAAAATGCAAAAAATTCATCAGCTAATACATCCGGTAAAAAATATAAAAAAGGAAGTATCGGTGCAAATGCGAATATTATGATGAATTATAATAATCGGGAGGAGAAATAAAATGAGTTACATGGAATTTAAGGGTAAAACAGTAGAAGAAGCAGTAACAGCTGCAACAGTTGAACTTGGGATTACAAGTGCTGAATTAGATTATGAAATTATTGATAAAGGTTCAGCAGGATTTTTAGGATTAGGTGCAAAGCCTGCTATTATTAAAGCAAAGAAGGCTGAAGTAGCTATGAATATTTCTGATAAGACAAAAGAGCATTTAACAAATGTCTTAAAAGCTATGGATATCGAGGCTACAATTACAGTTGAATTTGATGAGACAGATAATAATATGAATATCAATCTAGAAGGACCTGAGATGGGAATTTTGATTGGTAAAAGAGGTCAGACTTTAGATGCATTACAGTATCTTGTAAGTTTATTTGTTAATAAAGAAAGCGAAAATTATATTCGTGTAAAATTAGATACAGAAAATTATCGTGCAAGAAGAAAAGATACACTAGAGAATCTTGCTAAGAATATTGCATTCAAAGTTAAGAGAAGCAGAAGAAGTGTGACACTTGAGCCTATGAATCCTTATGAGAGAAGAATCATTCATTCAACACTTCAAAATGATAAATATGTAGCGACAAAGAGTGAAGGTGAAGAACCATTCCGTAAGGTTGTTGTATATTTGAAGAAATAATATTATTTCTTTTATTGAATATAAAATAAAAAAACTGTCATGTTCTGATTTGGACGTGACAGTTTTTTTGTAGTATGTTTTTTCATTATAATGTAGTATTGTATTCATATACATTTTTAGAAAAATAATGTATAATAGTTTAGTTGATAATTTATATATTTATATTGTTGAGTACGGATATAAAAGGATGTAATAGAAATAGAAAGGTTAGAGATATGATTAAGCTTTCAGATACGATTACTGCAATTGCAACAGGAATGAATCAGGGTGGAATAGGTGTTATTCGTGTGAGTGGTGAGAATGCTATTGCTGTAGCAGATTCTATATTTGTTCCAAAGAAAAAAGGTAAAGAAATTAGAAATCTGGATTCCTATACTGCTGCTTATGGTAACATTGTGGATAAAAGAAAATTGAATAGTAATCATTCTGTTTTAGATGAAAGTGTTAATGTACAAAATTATGATAATAGAGAAAATGATATTAATATAGAAGAAAATAATTTTGAAATAATTGACGAAGTAATTGTATTGGTTATGAAAGCACCTTCTACCTATACCAAGGAAGATGTGGTGGAGATTGATTGTCATGGTGGTATGCAGGTGATGAAACAGATTCTTCATCTTATAATACAAAATGGTGCAAGACTTGCAGAACCTGGTGAATTTACAAAACGTGCTTTCTTGAATGGTAGAATTGATTTGTCTCAGGCAGAATCGGTGATGGATCTTATCTCTGCAAAAAGTGATTTGGCAGCAAAGACAGCCCTTTCTCAGTTGAAAGGTAATCTTCGAGATAAGATTATGGAGATTCGAGAAGAGATTATTCATAATATCGCTTATATTGAATCTGCGTTAGATGATCCTGAACACTATGATTTGGATGGTTTTGGAGATACTTTAGATACGTTATTGAGTCAAAAAGAACAGGAAATTAATCATTTAATTCAAACTGCTGAAGATGGACAGATGATGAAGGAAGGAATTCGTACTGTTATTCTTGGTAAACCGAATGCCGGTAAGTCTTCTGTTCTTAATGTACTAATGGGGAAAGAACGTGCAATTGTTACTGATATTGCAGGTACAACCAGAGATACATTAGAAGAATTTATTTCTATCAATGGAATTCCACTTAATATTGTAGATACTGCAGGTATCCGTGATACAGAAGATATTGTAGAAAAGATTGGTGTGGACAAGTCTATTGAAGCAATGCAGAATGCAGATTTGATTCTTTTTGTGGTAGATTCTTCTACTCCACTTGATGAAAATGATTATCAAATCATGGAACAGATTCAGGATAGGCAGGTTATTATTTTACAGAATAAATCGGATTTGCAACAGGTGGTTTCAAAAGAAGATATTACTTCACATCTTGATAAGATGATTATTGATATCAGTGCAAAAGAACAGACAGGATTTGATACATTTTATCAGGAATTAAATGATATGTTTTTCCATGGTAATCTGTCTTATAATGATGAAATCTATATTACTAACATGCGTCATAAAGAAGCGTTAATGGAAGCACTATCTTCTATTAAAATGGTGAGAGAAAGTATTGCTGCCGGCATGCCGGAGGATTTCTTATCTATTGATTTGATGGCAGCTTACGAAAGACTTGGTTATATTATCGGTGAGTCAGTGGAAGATGACTTGGTGGAAACAATTTTCCGAGAGTTTTGTATGGGTAAGTAAAAAATAAGAAAAATATTATATTATTACTTGTATATGGAGTAAAAAAATGATAAATAAAAAAATTGTAATTTGTTTTTTATTATTTTGTACCTTTACATTAGTAGGATGTGATAATAAAAATGATTGGGATTATTTTGATGCAACTGTTATTGAATTAACAGATGATAAAAATATATTAGTAGAACTTTTGGATGCAAATAGAGAAGGACAAGGTGAAGGTGCGCAAGCTTATGTACCAACAACATTGGAATCTGACTATACATGTCCTGATATGAAAGTTGGTAATCAGATCAGAGTGTATTATAATGGTGAAATGTTAGAAACAGCTCCTTTGAGATTTGAGTTTATTTATGATATTGATATATTTGATGAAGATGGAAAGTTAGTTATTGAATAAATATAGAATTAAATTGTAGATGGGAAGATAAGGAGTAACTATGAATACAATACAAGAAACCTATGATGCAGTAGTGGTTGGTGCCGGTCATGCTGGATGTGAAGCAGCACTTGCCCTTGCTAGAATGGGAATGGAGACAATTATATTTACAGTGAGCATGGATTCTGTGGCAATGATGCCATGTAATCCGAATATTGGTGGTTCTTCTAAGGGTCATTTGGTTCGTGAGATTGATGCCCTTGGTGGAGAGATGGGTAAGAATATTGATAAGACCTATATTCAGTCTAAGATGCTTAACCGTTCTAAGGGTCCTGCGGTACATTCTCTCCGTGCACAGGCGGATAAAATTGAATATACCAAGAATATGAGAATGGTGATGGAAAACACAGAGCATCTTACATTGCGTCAGGCAGAAGTGGCTGAGATTATTGTGGAGGATGTTGAAGCTAACAATGTAGCTGATACAGATAATTTAACCACGGATAATATTGAAAAAAATACTGTGATTCAAAAGGATTGCCTAGATAATAAAAAGAAAGCGATTCGTGGTGTACGTACCAAATCAGGTGCAACCTACTATGCAAAAACAGTAATTCTTTGTAATGGTGTCTATCTGAATGCAAGATGTATCTATGGGGATGTGGTAAATCACACAGGACCCAATGGTCTATCCGCCGCAACTTATCTTACAGATTCTTTGGTTACCAATGGTATTCCGGTGAGACGTTTTAAGACAGGAACACCTGCCCGTATTGATAAAAGAAGTATTGATTTTTCCAAGATGGAGGAGCAAAAGGGTGATGATACGATTGTTCCTTTTTCATTTACGAATACAGAAGAAGACATCAAGAGAGAACAGATTAGTTGTTGGTTGACTTATACCAATGAGGAAACACATGAAATTATCAGAAGTAATATTGACCGCTCTCCTTTGTTTTCCGGTGCAATCGAGGGAACCGGACCTAGATACTGTCCTTCTATTGAAGATAAGGTAATGAAGTTTGCAGATAAGAATCGCCATCAGGTATTCGTGGAACCGGAAGGTGAATTTACCAATGAGATGTATATTGGTGGTATGAGTTCTTCTCTTCCTGAAGATGTGCAATATGCTATGTATCGAAGTGTTCCGGGATTAGAAAATGCTAGAATTGTTCGTAATGCATATGCCATTGAATATGATTGTATCAGTGCATTATTGTTAAAACCAACTTTAGAGTTTAAAGAAATAGAAGGTCTTTATAGTGCCGGCCAGATGAATGGTAGTTCCGGTTATGAAGAAGCTGCAGCGCAAGGTCTTATGGCCGGTATTAATGCAGCCCTTAAAATGCAGGGAAAAGAGCCGGTTGTATTGGATCGTTCACAAGCCTATATTGGTGTATTGATTGATGATCTTGTGACAAAGGAAACAAGAGAACCATATCGTATGATGACTTCTCGTGCTGAGTATCGTTTATTATTAAGACAAGATAATGCAGATTTGAGACTTACGGATATTGGACATGAGATTGGTCTAATTGATGATGAGAGATATGGTAAGTTCTGTAAGAAACGCGAATTGATTAATAAGGAAGTTACAAGACTTTCAGAAACTATGGTAGGTGCTAACAAAAATGTACAAACATTTTTGGAAGAGAATGAAAGTACAACACTTAAGACTGCTGCATCATTAGGAGATTTAATTAAACGTCCGGAGCTTTCTTATGAATTGATTGCACCTCTTGATGAAGAAAGAGTATCTTTGATGGAGGATATATTTTATCAGGAAAATTTGTCTAAGGAAGTCATTGAACAGATTGATATTGAGTTAAAGTATGATGGATATATCAAGCGACAGCGCTCTCAGGTAGAACATTTTAAGAAGTTAGAAAAGAAGAGAATTCCTACTGATATCAACTATGAAGATATTCACAATCTTCGTAAAGAAGCAAGACAAAAACTTAGTGAAATTCGTCCGGAAAACATTGGACAGGCTTCTAGAATTTCCGGAGTGTCACCGGCAGATATTTCTGTGTTAATGATTTATATGAACATGAGATAAATGCGAAGCATTTTCGAATGAGCTCTGAACCATGTATTTTTTAGTAACTATGTATAGAGGAGTATAGATAATATGATAATCCGTAGAGCAGAACAAAAGGATATGAATGGTATTAACAAACTACTCCATCAAGTATTGATGGTACATCATAATGGTCGACCGGATTTATTCAAGGCTGATGTAAAAAAATATACGGATGAGGAATTGTTAGCTATTATTCAGGATGATAATCGACCAATCTTTGTTGGAGTGGATGAAAATGATACTGTTATGGGATATGCTTTTTGTGTGTTTCAACAACATGTAAATGATAATATTTTAACCGCGGTTAAAACTTTGTATATTGATGATCTTTGTGTAGATGAAAATCTGCGTGGTCAACATATTGGTAAACAACTATACGAATATGTATTAGAGTTTTCAAAACAAAATGATTGTTATAATGTGACATTGAACGTATGGTCTTGTAATCCCAATGCACAGAAATTTTATGAAAGCTGTGGATTAGTTCCATATAAGGTTGGAATGGAAAAGATTTTGTAAGTTTTACATCTTTATTTAATATAAAATTTTGATATGCTATAAGAAATAAATTGCTTTTTTCGATATATATGAATATAATGAAATTAGAAGTAGAATAATAAATATAATAGTTTGAAAGTTGATAAGGAGGGTGTTGATATGGCTGTTTTGACGAAACCAGTTAATAAAGTACCCGTTATTCGTGGAAATGATAAAAAGAAGTTTGTGGAAACATTTAATAACAGTAAGCCTTCTAAAGAATTCATGGAGTCTTGCGAGAAAGCGGGTAGGTTATTTGAACAAAAGAAATAATAATCATAAATTTATTAATGAGTTCAATCCCGATATATCTGTTTTTAACACAGATTGTCGGGATTATTTATTATCATTTAATGCCGGTGAAGGTTATGAAAATTTTAATGATTTTCTGATTAGTGAAGCGGAAGAATATTGTGTGAGTGGCGAAGGTGTAACTTATATAATATGGAATTATCGTAATGAAAGTGATTCAAATGAAAAGGAAGTAGTTGCTTATTTTACTTTATCAGCTAATGCGATTCCTTATATTGATAGAATACGATTAGATGAAAAAGAAGCTTTAGAATTAGGAAAAGAATTCGATGAGGAAAATTGGGGAATAACAGTTATTGAAATTAAAATGTTTGCAGTAAATGATAAATATCAAGATCTGTTTTACATATATGATGGTGATGAATTGCCTGTTTCTGCTTGGTGTTTACGTGCAATTGTTAATTATACAAATGAGTTAAATGAGTCAGTATTAGCATTTAAAGCATTGTTTTTACATTCTGTTCCTGATGCAGAAGAGTTTTATTTAAAAAATGGCTTTCAAGACATGAAGGTTAATATGTATCCGTTTTGTAGTATTGATTCTGATATGAAACCAATGTGGATGCCATTGAAAAATATTTATATGAATTATGATAAATAATTTTTGAAATTTATAGAAAAGGTTGAATATAATATGAAAAGACTTTTTGATTTAGCTGCAAAATTAAATATAGAATTATCTGACAAACAGATAGAACAATTTCAAATATACTATGAAATGTTAGTGGAAACCAACAAAGTAATGAATCTCACTGCAATTACAGAATTGGATGAAGTCATTACTAAGCATTTTATTGATTCTATTGCATTAGCTGCAGTATATCCTGAAATTTGTGATAGTAATATAAGAATCAAAGTGTTAGATTTAGGAACAGGTGCCGGTTTTCCGGGTCTTCCACTTAAGATTGCATTTCCACATCTTGAAATTACTTTGATGGATTCACTGAATAAGAGAGTTAAGTTTTTGCAGTCTGTGATTGATGCATTGGAATTAACGAATATTACTGCTGTGCATGGAAGAGCAGAAGAGTCTGCACGAAATACAGCATATAGGGAACAGTTTGATCTATGTGTTAGCCGAGCAGTTGCCAATACAGCTACTTTAAGTGAATATTGTCTTCCTTTTATTAAGGTTGGGGGTAAATTTATTCCTTATAAGGCATCTGACATTGAAGAAGAATTAAACCAAGGAAAAAAGGCAATTCATGTATTAGGTGGAAAATTAACTAAGGTTAAAAAATTAGTATTACCTAATTCTGATATTGAAAGATCCTTTGTTTTTATTGATAAGGTGAAAAATACACCGAAGGCATATCCGAGAAAAGCAGGAACTGCCAGCAAGGAACCAATTCATTAGTTAAAGATAACAAAAAACTTGGATAAATAATATCCAAGTTTTTGTTTTAACACGATTCTTTTTTCTGTTTTCTCTTTTCTTTACGACGTATGCGCAAGTCATTCTGTCGTTCTTTAATCTGTTCAAATTCTTTTTTACTAATCTTTTCTACAGTCTTAATAATAAATACTTCGTCTTCTTGTGTATATTTAAATCGTATTTTTCCACAGATAAGTCCATGTGTCCAACACCTTCCTACACATAATTGTGTTGAAGAGTTATTAACAAACCAACGAATTTTTTTAGGAAGCTTGCGATTACATTTATGACAACGAAGAGTAGTGATATCTTTGTCATTCAGTGCTTCTTTTTTACTTGGAAATGTTCGAGTAATGTATTCATTATAATTAGAATGTTTTGATAAAATCTCTTCTTCTACACAGGTAGGATAGTGATAGTAATCAATACTGTACATATCATCCAATTTCTTCCGGTTCATTTTTTGAAAGACTTTTGCAGTATAGTAAGCATCATTTTTCGCACTATGAAATGGTTCATCAATAGGAATTCCTAATTCTGTTACTGCTTTTTCAAGACTTGGCATCTGTGTCTTATCATTGTAATGATGAATTGCGTATATCTCTTGTAGATTATAAAACTTCAGTGGAAAAGGAAATTGTTTCAAATAGTAAAAATCCATATTTTGCTGAAGATAAGTTAAATCTAACGGACCCCAAGTACAAAAGATATAATCATCACCACACCATTTTTTGAATTCTCGAAATACAACATCGAAAGGTCGTCCGGTTCGAAGTGTTGATTCATCATAATTTAGTAACTCACGTATCTTAGATTGTAGTTTTTTGTAAATACGAGGTTTTACAATACTTCCGTATGTATCGACAATATTAAATTTTGAATCTAACTTGGTGGCACCAATTTCTATAATTTCAAATGGTAGACGAGGATTCTCACCAATGTGTCCACTATAACTCTGGTTCCACTCTAAATCCATAACGATATAGTTCATATAAATCCTTCTAACTAGTTAATTATATAATTATGCTTTCATTCTTCTAACATTATCTTTGCTAGAATCGTTGTAGTAAGTATCTAATGTTTTGTTAATCTCTTCAAGTACTTCTAAAGTTTCTTTTGATGCACTTGTTGTGTTACCATTCAACTGAACAAGAAGCTTGGAAATACGATCAGAGCTGTTAAGTGTCTTACTGTTATTCTCTTGTGTTTTCTTAATAAGAATCTTAGTGCATAGTTTTTGCTGTTCGATTAATTCTTCATTAAGCTTTGCATTTTCTGCTTTTAATAATTCAATCTGTTCTAACAAAGCATTGTGTTGTTTCATGTTAGTTGTTTCTTCACGCTTTGCAACAGAGTAGATACCTTTTTCGACTTTGACTAATTCATTTTGCTTATCCATAGAGGCTTCAGCTATCTCATCAATCTTTTTTACAATGCTATCCACTAAAAAATATGTATCAGCTAAGGCAATCAGACCGAATACAATAATTAGTTCAATCAGCTGAGGTTGATTAAGAATTAAATATAATAACACTAATATAGATGCTACAAATCCTACAGCACTAAAAGTCAAATTTGATTTTTTGATATTCATAGTAAACCCTCCAATCATATCTATCTTATATATGTTATATCATAATTAAATGCACCCGGCGGGAATCGAACCCACAATTATTCTTTAGGAGAGAATTGTTATATCCATTTAACTACGGGTACGGATTCGTTGTTACATAAAGTCAACCTGCCCTTGTAACCAAATGATTCCTTTGAATCTTCTTCCTACTTTTGGTTCTCCCTCCAAATCTAGAGAATTAATTGCAACATTTAATGTTAAATCATTGCACACTACAGTTAAATTATACACCAATTCATCAGAAAATTCATTAGTTAATTCTTCTATTTTTTGAATTACACCCATAATAGAATATTGCTCATTATCTATTCCGTAAGGCATAAAATAAGTTTCTACAACAGTATACAAATCTTCTTGTTTTATACGTTTTGTAATTAAGGAGTATGTGTCCATTTCATCAAGTGTCAGATTCTCAATAGCTTCCGGATCACCATTCCTTGCTTTTTTTATTAAGTTTAATCTTTCTTTGTTACTGATTGGTTGCTTTTCATAGGGAAGAGCCATCTCCTGTAACTGAACACCATATAAGATGCGACCATCTATTGAAAGTGCTCCAAACTTAACTTTCTTTGGTATTTTATAGTAATCATTCAGCCAATTGCTTCTGATATAATCTATCGGATTTTGCAATGCATAGATTAATGTGATACCTAATGCATAATCATCTGAAATTCCGGAAAATGCTTCTTTGTCGCTATGTGGTTCAATCTGTATTTCCGGTTGTGTGCAAGTATGAGTTCCTGTACAGTAAGGAAAGGAGTGGTCGACACTAATCGTTCCACTTTCATCTAATTCTGCAATTATGGAAATGCCTAAACCACATCCAAAGGTTCTGTTAAATTGGTAAAGTTTTGTACCGGAACCCACTTCGATTTCCCTTTTGTCGGTAGCATCATTGAGTGCAGCAGTTACGAGCTTATTCTGTTCACTTTTATTTCTTAATTTACTAAAACCGATTGC
This sequence comes from Lachnospiraceae bacterium, assembly GCA_015057435.1. Lineage (GTDB taxonomy): Bacteria > Bacillota > Clostridia > Lachnospirales > Lachnospiraceae > CAG-590. The sequence continues at coordinate 58,868 of SVEJ01000007.1, read as the reverse complement.
GCGAAAATAACTATGCATTATTGACTCCTTTTTTAGTACGGATGCAAGTACCGACATTTGATTAATAACCGATTTCCGGTTTTTGATTCTCTCTTTCTCTTGCTGCTTCTACGGCACCGTCTTTTCCCATTGCAACATTGAGAGCAAGTTTTTCTTCTTCTGAAAGAATATAGAAGGATTCACCATTTGTTACCTCTTTGCAGTATGTGAAACATCCTTCTCTACTATGCATGGAAGAAATGATAATTCCATCAAAGTTTTCTGTAAGGAGAGCGAGAGCGAAGCTTAACTTTCCTGACATTTCTTTGAATGCATCATATTTTACTAATCCTATTTTACAAAATGTAGTAAGAAACTTATCATTAACAGTTTTAATATCAGCGTTTTGTTGTTTTTCATTTTTAACAATCTGTCTCATTTCTGAAAAACGTTGTGCTAAAACCTGCTCCATATTTTCAGAATCTCTTCCAGTTGTAAATTTGTTAAGACGAGCTGTTAATTTATTGCATTTGGAAATAATTGTAAATAATGCAATTGCTTGTATGATTACAATTACAGCCAAGATAATTACTACTAAATCTGTGCCTATACCGATTGAATCAAAAATATCTGATCCCATATATTTTCTCCTATCTATTACATTTGAATGGAATAAATTAATTCCATAATATGTTCAAGTTCATCTTTAGAACAATATTGTATTTCAATTTTTCCTTTACCATTGGTCTTGGTTTTGATTGTAGTTTTTGCACCAAGCTTAGTCTTGAAGTTTTCTTCGATTTCTCTATATAAAAATGATAAATCTTCTTCTTTGTTATCTGTTCCAACTTCAGGTTTTGGATTATTTAATTCTTGAAGTACTTTCTTAACAAGCTTTTCTGTTTCACGTACAGATAATCTTTCGTCAAAAACTTTACATGCAGTTTCATACTGTAATTCATCATCTTCAATTGGAATTAATGCTCTTGCATGTCCGTTTGACAACTTTTCATCAATTACCATTTCTTGTACAGACTCAGCTAACTTTAAGAGTCGCAAAATATTAGTAATTGTAGTTCTACTCTTAGATACACGTTCTGCTACGTCATCTTGTTTTAGTTGAAATTCTTCAATTAATTTTTTGTAAGCTTGTGCTTCTTCAATTGGATTTAAATCTTCTCTCTGAATATTTTCAATGATACCAATTTCTAATATCTGTTGATCAGTATAATCTTTGACAACAACAGGAACTTCTTTCAATCCGGCTTTCATAGCAGCACGCCATCTACGTTCACCTGATACTAAAAGATAATATTTATCACGTTTTGTTACAACTAATGGTTCAATAATTCCGTGTTGTGTTATAGAGTCTGCTAATTCTTGTAATGCATCTTCATTGAATAACTTTCTAGGTTGTTCTTTGTTGATTTCAATATCTTTGATTTTTAAAGTCATTTCTGTAGGAACTTCTTTTACAACTTCTTTGATGACTTCTTTTACAACTTCTTTTGTTTCTACTTTTTCTTCTTTATTTGTTTTTCTTGTTTTGGTAGTATTGACACCAAGCATTGTGTCGAGTCCATTACCTAATCCTTTTCTTGCCATTTTTCCTCCTATGTTTCATGTGAAACATTCAGTAATATAATATACTACTTTATTAAGAGTGACTCTTATGTTTCATGTGAAACGTTGTATAAAATATTTTAAATAAATAATCAATATGTTTCATGTGAAACATTAGACATGTACATTTGTAATTACTTCATCCGCTAACATACGATAACTTTCTGCGCCTGCACTACGGTTATCATATAATGTGATTGGTAGACCATGACTTGGTGCTTCGGCAAGTCGAACGTTACGTGGAATAATAGTTTTATATACATTCTGATGAAGATTTTGTTTTACATTTTCTACTACCTGAAGAGAAAGATTGGTTCGTGAATCATACATTGTGAAAACAACACCTTCAATCTTTAAATCCTTGTTGAGTTTTTGCTGTATTAATTCTATTGTATAGATAAGCTGTGAAAGACCATCCAATGCAAAAAACTCACATTGAATTGGAACTAATACTGTATCAGCAGCAGTCATGGAATTAATTGTTAACATTCCAAGTGCGGGAGGGCAGTCTATTATAATGTAGTCGAATAAATGTTGAATTCTTGTTAAATGTTTTTTGATAATATATTGCATGTCGGATTCACCAATGAATTCAACTTCCGCACCTGCTAAATATCGATTAGATGGTAGAAGGTTTAATCCGGGTACAACATTAATTAGCATTGCTTCACCAACATTACATTCTTCACACATGACATCATATATTGTATATTCAAGTTCATCCTTATTTACACCAAGTCCTGTTGTAAGATGTCCCTGTGGATCCATGTCAACAGCCAAGGTTTTGAATCCTTTCTCTGCTAAACATGCAGCTAAGTTTATAGAGGTCGTTGTCTTACCAACACCACCTTTTTGGTTTGCAATTGCAATAATTCTTCCCATTGTATTCCTTCCTTTTCACTTCTTTTATCCTTAATCTCCAAGTATTTATTTTATCATAAATGGGTAAATTGTGAAAGACGACATGTAGTAAATTAAAATTTGGAAAACACAATATAATGTTTCATGTGAAACATTATATAATATGTATATATAATTTGTATAAATTATAAAGAAGAGTGTTTCACGTGAAACACTCTTCTTGCTAAATTAAAATAATATTAAATTTGAAATAGTGGATAATAAATATTATTTTTTATAAATTACCTTACCGTTACAAATAGTATATTGAATTTCACCTATCAATGTCTCACCTAAGAAAGGAGAATTAGAAGACTTGGAATCGAAAGAACTAACAGTGTAAGAATTCTCATTAAAAATTACTAAGTCAGCAGGTCCGCCTTCTCCAATATAGCCACAGTCTAAGTGATACATTTTAGCCGGATTAATTGTCATTTTTTCAAGTAGTTGCATATAAGTAAGGTATCCTTTTTTAACAAGATTCGTAATACCTAATGGAAGAGCAGTTTCTAATCCAAGTATACCGCTAGGTGCTTCTGTAATAGATTTTTCTTTTTCTTCTTTACTATGAGGTGCGTGGTCAGTTGCAATAATATCTATTGTGTTATCTTTTAATCCTTGGATAATGGCTAATCGATCTTCCTCTGTTCTGAGAGGAGGATTCATCTTAGCTAACGTTCCATGTTTAATAATAGCATCTTCGGTTAAGGTGAAATGATGCGGTGTTGCTTCGGCGTGAATATTTAAAACTTGTGCAACATCTGTTGGTATCATTTGTATTGTATTAAGATTCTTAGCGGAAGATGAAATTTCTGTCATATTCTCTGCACTTCTTGGAAGCGGAAGAGGAATCAGATTCTTTCTTGCCATTTCTATTTTTTTCTGACGTACAAGTTCTACACCTTCTCTTGTACTAATATGTTGTATGTTAATTGGTGCATCTAATTCACCGGCTAATTCTAAGTCGCGATAAATCATGTCAATTTCGGCAGCTCGAGGGGAACCTTCAACATCAAAATGATTCGATGCTTTGCCACGGTTGATACCATTGTTCGTAATAAGTTCCGGATTTTCCTCATGGAAACTAAGTGGAACGTTTAGCTCCTTGGCCATCTTCATTGCAGCAATAACAGTTTCTTCATCCATAATTGGAATACCGTCATCCGTAAAACCAACGGCACCTTCCGTTTTTAAAGTATTCATATCTACCAATTCCTGACCCTGTAATCCCTTTGTGATAGAAGCACAAGTGTAGACATGAATGTTCGTTTCATTTCCTTTGTCTATAACATAGTGAAGAGTTTCTATATTATCAACTGTAGGTTTTGTGTTTGCCATAAGAATGACACTTGTATAGCCACCTTTTGCAGCAGCTTTTGCACCGGTATAGATATCTTCTTTGTATTCAAACCCGGGATCACGAAAATGAACATGAACATCGACAAGCCCCGGAGCAATAATCATTCCATCTGCATCGATGATTTCGAGTTCACGTTGCTGCTCAGGATATAGCTCGGTTTCATCAATAAATGGTTCGATTCGATTAATTCTTTTCTTTTCTATAAGAATATCATAGATACCGTTCTTTCCTGATTGCGGATCCATGATACATCCGTTTTTGATTAGTAACATAAAGAACCTCCTTTTGAAAAGCCGAAATTTAACCTTGGCTAAATTTCGGCTTTTGTATATTATTATTTACATCTGTTCCGGACAATTGATTCCTAATAAATCCAATGCATCCTTCAATGTTGTTTTTGTAATTTCTACAAGTTTACCTCTTGCATTACGAAGTGCATCGTCTTCTACATTTACACGACATGCATTGTAGAAACGAGAGAAAGATTGAGCTACATCCATTGCAAAACGAGCAACAATACATGGTTCATATTTTTCTGCAGCATCTGCAACTACCTGTGGAAAACGATTAATTTCCTTTAAGAGTGCAATTGCTTCATCATCTAACAGCAAGCTGTAGTCGATATCTGCATTTGGATTATATGCAATCGTACGAAGAATACTCGCACATCGACAATAGGTATACTGTACATAAGGACCGGTTTCACCATCAAAGTTTAATACTTTATCCCATTTGAAAGAAACATCCTTAATTCTCTGGTTGTATAAATCGTTAAAAATGATTGCGCCAACACCTACAATCTTGGCAACTTCATCTTTATCAGCCAAGTCAGGATTCTTTTCTGCAATGATTTCTTTTACTTTAGAAATTGCTTCTAATAGAATATCTTCTGCGTAGATGATATTACCGCTTCTCGTAGAAAGCTTCGCACCTTCTAAACTGACTAATCCGTAAGGGATGTGTACTAAACTGTCTTTCGCCCATTCATTACCAAGTAACTCTACAACCTTGAACACCTGAGCAAAGTGGAGTTTTTGTTCCTGACCGGTTACATATAAGCATTTCTCAAAATTCCATGTTGCTTTTCGATAGAAGATAGCAGCCAAATCTCTTGTTGCATAGATAGAACTTCCATCCTTTTTCATAATAAGACATGGTGCCATATTGTATTCTTCTAAATCAACAATCTTCGCACCTTCGCTTTCTTTTAATAAATTAGCGTCAGTTAGACGAGATACCACATCTGATGTCTTATCGCGATAAAAACTTTCACCAAGGTAGTGATCAAACTCCATACCTAATAATTCATAAGTTCCCTTATATTCTTTTAAACTGATGTCTACAAACCATTGCCAGATTTCTAATGCTTCTTCATTACCATGTTCCATCTGTGTAAACCAATCTCTGGCCTGATCATTTAAGCTGTCGTCTTTTTCTGCTTCATCATGGAACTTTACGTAAAGTTTCATTAATTCTGCTACACCGTCTTTTTCAACAGCCTCTTTGCTGCCCCATGCTTTGTAGGCAACAATCAACTTACCAAACTGTGTACCCCAGTCTCCTAAGTGATTGATACGTTCTACTTTGTATCCTAATTTGCTATAGATTTTGTAAAGTGCATTACCGATAATCGTTGTACGCAAGTGTCCTACATGGAAGTTCTTAGCAACGTTAGGAGAAGAGTAATCAATACAGATGCTTTTTCCTTCTCCAATAGTAGAAGAACCAAAATTAACTGCGGTTGATTTCTCTACCATGTCTTTTACAAACATTTCTTTCTTTAAAAAGAAGTTAAGATATGCACCTTTTACTTCTAATCGCTCTATAATATCTTGTTCACCAATTGCTTGCGCGATATCAGTCGCAATCATAGGTGGTGCTTTACGTAGTGTTTTTGCTAACTGAAAGCAAGGAAATGCGTAATCTCCCATATCTGCTTTTGGTGGAATCTCAATAAGATTCGATACGGTTTCTGTATCTAAGTTCGCTGCCTTTGCAATAATGTCGATAACCTTTGTTTTCATGTTTTATCTCCTTCATGTTTCTATATTAATCTATCTAAGTTTTTCTATATTAATATTTCAAAATCATGCATTCTCTATTTTTTGATAGGGAATGAAAATCTTACATTAGTTCCCGAGATTAAGTCACCCTGGATCTGTAACTTGCCATCTAACTGATAGATGGTTTCATGTAACTTGTGTAGTCCGGATGACCAAGAAGAACGATCTAAGTAGTCTTCCGGAATCCCGACACCATTATCGTTAATAAATACATCAATCAAACGACTACTGATAAAAATCTTGGACGTGACTTTATTAGCATTCGAGTGTTTGAAAATGTTATCAAATATTTCTCGCAACATTCGAATTAAGCGGATTGTGATAAATGGCGGAAGATTCAGATCATGTTCCGTACAATCACAACTTGATATAATCATGCACTCGGGATGTGCGTATTGGTATTTTTCAATTAGTTTATCCACTTGATCCCAGATTGGTTGCTTGGTATCAATGGTATAATTCAGTTGTTCTAATACGAGATCTAAGGAACTTAATATAGATTCCTGAGAACCATGCAGTTCATTCAAAGTAACTTTGGCTCTTGCAACGTCTGAATTCAATAACCACTTTAATACATCCAATTTATTAAGGTTAGAGATGAGCTCCTGCTTGACATTCTGGTCGAGTGTGTTTGCATACTGTAATTGTTCATAATCTGTTAGTTTTAACATATTATAATTATGAAGAGCCTTACCTTCTGCATCATCTTCTTCAATAAATTCAATCGCATCTTCTAAGTTGGTTTCTTCAACAGAATCTTTATGACTACTACCAACCAAAACTGTATGAATACATTTACTTGCTTTGGATAGCATCTCCACCTGGTCTTTGAAGAATACAATTTCCTCCTCTAATTGTGCAATTCGATTCTTGAGGCGTTCTCTTGCATCTTCTAAGTCTTTGATCTGAAGAGCTATCTGCTTTCCTTTGGTCATCGTCTGAGCATTATCCATCGTAAGAGGCGAGAAAACATTGCGTCTTGTATCGATATGATACGTATACAAATCTCTTGTCTTTTCTAACGTCTCTATCTGGACTTCCAATTCGAACAACTCTGTTTTGAGACTCTGTACCAGTTCAAGATTACTAACATATGTTTTGTTAAAATAATCTAATGTTTTGGAATTGGCTTCTTCTATGATGTTAAGTGGGTTCATTTCCTCATTTGTCATAAAATATCCTCATCTGGTTTCCTAAAAATAAAAATAGTCATCATCACGACGTCTTCTGCGACGTCTTCCGTAGCTACGTCTTCTACGATTTCTTCTCAATTTTCTGATTAATGCAGCAATCAGCATATAAATGCCAAGTACAATGATTAGGCAAAGGAAAACAATTAATATTCGAAGCAATACTTTGCCAATTTTTGAAAGAAGAGAAGGTCCTTTTTCTTCTGTAGGTTCTTGTGTCATCTGTGAAGAGAGAAGTGGTGTTGTACTTGTAATAGGTGTACTACCAATCTGCTCGCCCTCGTAAGAGAAAATAATTTCTCCCAAAACATTATCTTTCGCTGTATCAAAAAGATTAATCTGTTTTTCAATCTTTGTAGTATCTACAGATTTGTTAAGTAAGAGAGAATAATCTCTGTCTACAACCAAATCAACCATTTCATGATTAAGACTTGAATAGTAATTCTGCAATATTGAATTAGTTTCGGATAATTCTTCGTTCTTTGACTCGAATGTAAAATCTGTCAAAGGACGGAAGTATGTATAATTATTATAGCAATAGTTGTATAAAGCTTTGGAATCTGTATAAGAATATTTCCAACCGTCACAGTCAAGGATGACACATATTAACTCTAAGCCATCCTTTTCAGCAAAGGTGACGAGTGTATTGTTTGCCATAGAAGTGTAACCGGTTTTTCCGCCCTTACAGTATTCATAATAGTTGGATTCTGCAGGGTTAATCATCTTATTTCCATTCCAAAGAGGTCTCGTCTCATCAGCCAAATTGGTTTCCGGAACAACGTAAGAAAGGGTACCGGCAATCTCACGGAATGTATCATTTTTCAATGCTTCTTTGGTAATCAGAGCCATATCGTAAGCACATGTGTAATGATTGTCATCATGCAAACCGTTCGGAGTAACAAAATGTGTATCTGTACAGCCGATTTCTTCAATACGATCATTCATGAGTTTTGCAAATGATTCCAAATCGCCCGCCACTAATTCCGCTACTGCATATGCACATTCATTGGCGGATTGTACCATTGTTGCATACATAATATCTCGGACGGTTACTTTTTCACCTACATCAAGTCCGATATTGGTACTGTTTCGTTCGATTCCCCAAATTGCGTTCTCTGACATCACAACAGTGTCATCAAAATTGACACCGTGATCAAGTGCAACAAGTGTTGTGAGAATCTTAGTAATACTAGCGGGATACTTTCGTTCATAAGCATTCTTTTCGTATAGAATCTGTCCGGATGCAGCATCCATAACAATAGCAGCATTACATACCAAATCCGGAGGTCTGCTTGGATCATTAGGATATTCGGTTGTTTCCGGATGTTCTGTCGTAACCTCTTCCGGTTCTTCTCCGGTCGCGTAAACCGGTGTAACAAATGTAAATGTCAGTATTAATGCCATGAATATGGCAAGCATTTTCTTCATGAAAAATACTCCTTCTTATTAGTAAACATAATTAGAACTATTTTATTATAAATAGGAAAGAGTGTCAACTTTTAAGCGTAGATATTCATGGTATCCGAATAACATTGGAAAGCAAAAAAATAATTGAGTGTATTTTTTCTCTGTGATAAAATATATATACAAAACAAGTAAAAGTGAAGAATGATAGAAAAGTGGGTGATTATATGCGTGATATTGACAAGATAATTATGGAACGTAGACCTATTTTTTGTAAGAGCTGCAGTGGTAAATTATATTATCAAAATGGTGGTGTTTACGTCTGCGAGGATTGCAGTCAGGAAGAAATGGATGATTTTGGAAAGATAAAAAAGTACCTTGATGAGTATGGACCTTCTCCGGCAATGCTGATATCGGAAGATACGGGTGTGTCTATGGAAGTAATAGATGTCTTTTTAAAAAACGGACGATTGGAAATTCCTGAGGGTAGTAAATTCTTCATCAAGTGTGAAAAGTGCGGATGTGCACTGCGCTTTGGACGTTTTTGTTATGATTGTACAAAGGAGTTGGTTGGCCAACTGAATGTTTTGATGTTTGAACAGATGGGCGAACAACCAAAGAATCACAAAGATAACAAAGAAAAAGGAAAAATGCGATATATAGATTCGAAAGATAAGAGGCTCTAAGAGAGTCTCTTTTTTTCTATATAGTTATAGAAAAAATATTGATATAAACAAAAAAACAACATATAATAGGCACATCTGGAAAACGTAATAAAACAAAAGAGAGGATATATACATGAGACTTAGGAATGTACCAGGCTCTAGAGACACAATTGCAGAGAGCCCATTTACTGTAAAAGAGGAGACAACAAAGAAAGGTTTATGGAATAAGGAAGTATTTGGTAATGATAATCCGATTCACATTGAAATAGGAATGGGAAAGGGTCAGTTCATTATGACGCTTGCAGAACAGAATCCTGATATTAATTATGTAGGAATTGAGAAATATTCTTCTGTATTGGTTCGTGCAATCGAAAAGCAGGAAGAGAAGAATTTGCCGAATCTTTTCTTTATTCGTATGGAAGCAGAAAACATTGCGGATGTGTTTGCACCGGATGAGGTAGACCGCATTTACTTAAATTTTTCTGATCCGTGGCCAAAAGACAGACATGCAAAAAGACGTCTTACATCTGTACAATTTTTGGAGCGTTATGAACATATTTTGAAAAAAGAAGGACATGTGATTTTTAAGACAGACAACAAGGATTTGTTTGACTTTTCATTGGAACAGGCGGATCTTGCAGATAATTGGGAACTTCTTAATCACACATTTGATCTTCACAATTCAGAGTATGTAGTTGGGAATATCATGACAGAGTATGAGACAAGATTTGTGGAGAAGGGGAATGCAATCTGCCGGATGGAACTTAAGCAGAAGTAGAATGATGGTTGGATGAAGGTTTTAATGTGCAAAGGAGGGGTTGTTTGATGAGGAAAGCAAAGAGGAAGAATGTATGGTTGCATACTGTTTTATTGATTGTTTTTGCCTGTATGTTTTTTGGGGATATGGCAAAAGCGGCACAATCGGAAGAAATCACATATAACAACTATGCAACTGTTAAGGTAGGAGAAACAATTACCATATCTAATATGACGGACCTAGATCAAATAAGCACATGGATATACAAGAAATGGTCTGTGTCGAATGATAATGTGACATTGGAGTATAATAGAGGTTCGACGGTATACGAAAATTATGAAAGTGTAAGATCGTATGATCCGGAAAGTATAGCGAGTATTACCGGTGTGGTGGATGGACAAGTTGTTGTTACATGTCTGACAGCGGAGACTATGAGTTATTTCGTTGTATCTGGGTATGATTGTGTTACAAAGACTGAACATTATGTCATTGATGTACTTGGAGAAAAAACAATAACCTTTCATACCAATGGCGGAACTTGTTCTACCACGTCTAAGTCTGTTTGGAGAAAGGATGCAGTGGGAACTTTACCAACCCCAACCCGAACGGGTTATAACTTCTTGGGTTGGTACACGACAGCAAGCGGAGGAACAAAGGTTAGTGCCTCAACAGTAGTGAATGCAGATGTTACCTATTATGCGCATTGGGAAAAAGTAGATATGGACGTGAACTTTCATGCTAATGGAGGTACTGTTTCCCAGACAAAGAAGACGGTAAAAAAGGGAACACAAGTAGGAACACTGCCAACCCCAACACGTACAGGTTATAATTTTCTTGGTTGGTATACAGCAGCAAGCGGAGGAACGAAGGTTAGTGCCTCAACAGTAGTGAATGCAGATGTTACCTATTATGCGCATTGGGAAAAAGCAATTGTTACTATTACATTGGATGCAAATGGTGGCACAACACATGAGACAAAGCAGTACTTGAAGACACGTTCCGCAATTGGAAATATTGTTACACCTTCCAGGGTCGGATATCGATTTAAAGGTTGGTATACAAGTAAGACAGGTGGCACAAAAGTCACAGAAAAAACAACATTTGCAAACGATGCTACGATTTATGCATATTGGGATAAAATTTCGGTCGGTAAAACAAAAATTTCAAAATTGTCTGCAACTATGAATAAGATAAATATTACGATTAAGAATGTTGCAGGTGTTAATGGATACGAAATCAAGTATTCTACAAAATCTAACGGAAAAAATGCAAAATATGTATCCGGAGGTACAACATCCATTACAATTGAGAATCTGAAAAAATCCAAGAAGTATTATGTATGGGTAAGACCATATATTATGGATTCTGCAAATCAGAAGGTTTATGGAAAATATAGTGCAAGAAAGACAATCAAAACAGCGGCAGCAGGGTTTGAACAAATAAGTCATACGTTGTTACAGGGACAAAAAAAGCAATTAAAGTTAAAAGGTTCCAAAGGAAAAATTAAGTGGTCATCTAACAAGAAAAAAATTGTTTCAGTTAACAAAAAAGGTCAGATTACGGCAAAGAAAAAAGGAACAGCAACGATAACAGCAAAATATAAAAATAAAAAATACAAATGTACAATTTCAGTGGAGAATCCGAAATTGTCTGTGACAGATCTTACTTTGAATAAAAATGAAACAAAACAAGTAAGGCTTACCGAAACAACCTTGCAGGTGAGTTATGCAAGTAGTAATACAAATGTAGCAAAAGTGGATCAATATGGTTTTGTTACAGGCGTTGCAAAAGGAACAGCCATCATTACAGCAACTGTTAATAAGAAGAAGTATAGGTGCAAAGTTAATGTGAAAGAGAATACAACTAGCAATAATACAGATAATGGTAATAACAAAGATGATGGAGGCAACGCAGACAACGGAAACAGTAATACAGAACAGAAAAAACAGTATATCAGTGCAGACGGAAAATTTGCTGTCAATATAGGTGAGGCAGATGTTATTTTCAATGGCGAGAGATATTCCGGACTACCGGCAGAATTTTATTACGTTCTCGGACAAAACAAGGAGTATTTTAAAGTTACAGGTATTGGCCCAACCAAGGGATATCTGACAATAAGAGAACTTGCAGGATATCTGTACAGTGGAAAACAGTGTACAAAGAAAACGTATGTAGATGCAGTGGATTATATGGGGTTTTCATCGGATGTTATTGTAGGTGAGTTTGATTATTTTGACAGCGAGTATGATTGGGTTACCACAAAGATGGATGTGGCAAGTCTTTACTTTTCAAAGATTGATATTACATATGAAACGGTCCAGAATGGGTTGGTTACTATTCGGTTCCATATCCGTTTTATGAAAGACTATGATTTGCGTACGGAAATGCATGATTTGGAAGGCTTTATGGCGGTACCATACACACAACCTACTGTACATACTTGTATGCAATGTATTGGTTCCGGTAAATGTCAGACCTGTCATGGATATTGTTATATTGGTTCTGGTAACTCAACACGGTGTCCAAGTTGTAACGCTACAGGAAAATGTAGAAATTGTGGAGGAAAAGGTTATACACCAATTGAGTAATTGGAAACAAAAAAGCTGTCGTTGCATAGTATAGATAAATAAGATGCAGAGTGTGTGCTATGGGGAAATTCGAATGTTGTGCGGCGAATATATTATATACACTAAAGAGACAGCATCCTGCAATTCGTGAGTTTGGTAAGCGGATGAAGGAAGTTGAAAGAGAATTGAATAAGGAAAATTCGAACAATTCTTGTGATTGCGAATGCAAACGGAAGCCTACGTGTAAAAATGTCTGTAAAAATAGACAAAAGCCGTAGGCTTTTTCGTTGTATTTGTCTGAAAAATATGCTACAATTACAATGATTATATGGTTTTATAGTGGAGTACTTTCGGAATATGAGATTTAGACCTTGTATTGATATACATAACGGAAAAGTAAAACAGATTGTTGGCGGTTCTTTGCTAGATGAGGGGAATCAGGCAAAAGAGAATTTTGTTGCAACGCAGGATGCAGCGTTTTATGCCAGATTATATAAGGAAAGCAATATAAAAGGCGGACATATTATTCTACTTAACAAAGCAGGGACCCCCTATTATGAAGAAGATGTTGCACAGGCAAAAGGTGCACTTGATGAATATCCGGGTGGTTTGCAGATTGGTGGTGGAATCACTGCTGCGAACGCAAAGGAATTTCTTGATATGGGTGCAAGTCATGTGATTGTAACTTCCTATGTATTCCGTGATGGAATGGTTGATTATGAGAGATTAGATGCACTTTATAATGCAGTTGGAAAAGAGCATCTTGTATTAGATCTAAGTTGTCGCAAAAAAGACGGAGTATACTATATTGTGACGGATCGTTGGCAGAACTTTACGAAAGAGATAATTTGTGAAGAGACGATTCATAAGTTACAGCAATATGCGGATGAATTCCTGATTCATGCTGTTGATGTAGAAGGAAAAGCAAATGGCGTAGAAAAAGAGTTGGTTTCCATGCTTTCTCAGTATGCGACGATACCAATTACCTATGCAGGTGGGGTTGGTTCATATGAAGATATTGAAGTGATTCGTACGTTAGGAAAAGATAAGCTGGATGTAACAATCGGAAGTGCACTTGATTTGTTTGGTGGTAATCTTAACTACGATAAAGTCATATCTATGATGGATTAATATATTTTTGATAGATTGGATTTGAATATTATGTGGAATAGAGTGATTTCCTTTTTGAAGGAACATTATGTGTATAGCATTACAGTGGGGCTTGCCTTGATTATGATGCTGGGAGCCTGGATTATAGGAGATGTAGGGCCTTTTGGAGGAAGATGTCTGATTGTTGTGGATGGTGTGCATCAATATCTGCCATTTTTTTCAGAATATCAGGAAAAGCTTCAGAATTTTGGAAGCCTACAATATTCTTTTGATGTAGGAATGGGTAATAACTTCCTTTCGCTTTGGTCGTATTATCTATCAAGCCCAATTAATCTGATTGTGATGCTTTGTTCAAAATCAGCATTGCCGATGGCAATGAACATCATTATATCGATTAAGATTGTGTTGGCGGCTTTTTGTTTTGCAGTCTTTTTGATGCATGCAGGAAGAAGACCGAAGCCAAATCCCGGAATGATAGTGTTCTCACTGTTTTATGCATTCAGCAGTTTTGTTGTGGGATATTATTGGAATCTCATGTGGCTTGACTGTGTGTTTATTTTCCCGATTGTTATATTGGGAATGGAACGCTTGATGAAGGAAGAAGATAGCAGAATCTATATCCTATCTTTGACATATAGCTTTATCTGCAATTACTATATCAGTTTTATGATTTGTATTTTCCTTGTGTTGTGGTTCTTTGTTTTCCACTTTGATAGTGTAAAACAGTTCTTCGTAAGGGGAATACGATTTGCAATTGCATCTTTGACTGCCGCAGCGATGGCAGCTGTTGTTCTTGTTCCGGCTTACGAGGGAATCATGACGACCGCATCTGCAGAATTCGAACTTCCTGAGTGGGAGTTTTATGGGGCGTTTGTGGATACACTTCGCTCGCACCTGTTCTGTTCGGAAGTTATGACGAATCAGGTAGGAGATGCAGGAACGAATCTGTATTGTGGTTTGTTTACACTTTTGTTAGCAATCATTTTCTTCTTTGTGAGAAAGATTTCTATTGAAAAGAAGATAAAATACTTGTTATTGTTGGTACTTTTTGTTGTAAGTTTTAACAACCAGTTGCTCAATTATATTTGGCACGGTTTTCATAATCAGTATGGTATTCCGAACAGATTTGCATTTCTTTATATCTTTATTCTGATTATAATGGCTTATGAAGTGTATCTGAATAGAAGACGTGTGCGGTTGCCGGTGATTGTGGTTTCGTATGTTGCTTGTATGATATATGTAATCTACACATATCATCATGCAGAGGTTGTGTATGATGACAGAACCTATATTGCATCAGCTGTCTTGTTGACAATCTATCTGTTGATGTTTGTTCTTTACAAAAAGATGCCGGGCAAAGCGAAGAAGATCGCAGGATATGCATTGATTGTGATTGCCACTTTGGAGATGGCGGTGAACGGATGGATTGCATTTGTGCAAGTCGGAACTTCGGATGCAGAGTTTTATTATGGTGATACTAAGACATTTGATAAGTTGATAGACAGAGTAGAAGAAAGTGATGATACGTGGTACCGCGCCGATATTTTGCAGCCGAATATGGTAGATGAGGCAACATGGTATAATCTTCCGAGTATTGGTATTTTTGGATCGACTGTTCCGGGAGAGATGGTATCAACAATGGGTGATCTTGGATTCTACACAGGCGCGAATGAGTATTTGTATTATGGAGCGACTCCGTTAACGAATGCGATGTTTGGTGTAAGATATATCTATACGAAAGAGGGCGATTATGAAAATGTAGATATGAGTTTTCATGATCAAGAAGAACATATCAGAGTTTTTAAGAACGCATATCCGTTGCCGATTGGATATATGGTAGATTCGCAGGTGCTTGAGTTTAGCACGATGGATAATGGACCATTTACTGTGCAGAACGAGCTAAGTGGTGCAATGACAGGTGTAGAACCTATCTTTTCTTCGATATTTGAAGATATGCAGACAACTGCGTATGGGACGAATGTCGATGTGGTTATGACAGATGATTTTAATGCATCTTATACAGGCGCTAACGAGAGTGCAAAAGCAGATATCATATATACGATTCCATATGATATGGATTTGTATGTGAATTGTAGCGGAAGTAATGTGAATAAGGTTGCATTGCTGATAGATGGGAAAGAGGTTGCCTTTGACAGATATCAGGGACAGCTTTTCCGAGTGGGGGAAGTGAAAGCAGGACAGGTTGTTTCTATTTCCTTTGCATTGAATGATGGAGAGGATCTAGACGGAACGCTATATT
This sequence comes from Lachnospiraceae bacterium, assembly GCA_015057435.1. Classification (GTDB taxonomy): domain Bacteria; phylum Bacillota; class Clostridia; order Lachnospirales; family Lachnospiraceae; genus CAG-590. Next base: position 42,990 of record SVEJ01000007.1, on the reverse strand, counting down.
GTTATCCGATGGAATTTTTGGATGATCAGTTTGAACAATTTTACAGTATCTTGTCAAATCAGTCCATGCAGCTTACATCATGGGATGATACCAAGATAGAAGGTAACATTACTGCACAAAAAGACGGAGTCTTGATGACATCAATACCGTTTGATGAGGGTTGGACAGTATATGTGAATGGTGAGAAGACAGAAACTGTAAGAGTGTTAGAAAGTTTTCTCGGTGTGGAACTTCCAAAAGGTGATTATACAATAAAGATGGTATATCGAGCCCCGGGATTAGTGAAGGGGTTGATTACAACTTTATTTGGTATATTATGTTTCTTCCTAATTTGTAGAGTAGAAATGTGCAAAAAAAAGGAAACGAAAAATATTATTTTCAAGGGGTGAAGTATTTATGGAAAATGGTGGAAACAGTAGCAAGATGAGAATGATATATTGTGGTATTGTAGCTGCATTGGTTCTCATCGTAATTCTTGGTGATGCGTTGTTGTTCGGTAAGATTGACAAGATTGCCGGGGCGGAAGGATTGAAGGGTATTATCATTTTTGTATCGATTCTTGTTATCGTTTTGGCAATTGCGTCAGCGGTTATGATGTTCAAGGCGATGCTTGACGAGGAAAAGGTGTCAGCGGTAAAGAGTGATAAGTATAAGAGATTATTCTTAAACTTGCCAATCGGATTTGCACAAGCACAGATTATGAGAGATCCGCAGTCCGGACGTAATATGGGTTACCGTATCTCCGATGCCAATGAGACATTTGGTCGTTTGTTTAATCTTGATTATTCAGATTATCAGGGTAAGATTATATCTGAAAGTAAGATTGAAGTGTTGCAGGACATTAATGCATGGTTTGAAGCCTATAACAATTCAGGTACAAAGCAGGGTGAATTGATGGCTGTTGAGATTACCATGGAGAAGCTTGATAAAGTGTTCAATACAGTAATGTATAAGTCTGAGTCAGACTATATTAACATGGTTGTTATTGATATTACTGAGCAGAAAGAAACTGAGAATAAGTTATCTAAGGCAATTAAAGATGCCAATGCGGCTTATAAAACACAGTCTGAGTTCCTTGCAAACATGTCACATGAGATTCGCACACCGATTAATGGAATCTTAGGCATGTTACAGCTTACATTGATGGCAGAGGATTTACAGGCTGACCACAGAGATAATTTGACAACAGCTAAGAACTGCGCAGATACATTACTTCGATTGATTAATGATATTTTAGATATATCTAAGTTAGAAGCAGGTAAGTATAATCTGAGAGAAGAGAACTTTGATGTGAAAGCAATTATCGAAGAGACAATTGCCGCACAGGTTCCGATTGCAAAGAGCAAGGGATTAACATTAGATTGCAACTTCGGAAGCAATATTCCTAAGATTGCCCGTGGTGACGGACAAAGAATTCAGCAGGTGTTAAACTGCTTATTGTCTAACGGTATCAAGTTTACCAACGAGGGTGGCGTACGAGTAAAAGTTGCATGTATCAATGATATGTTAGATAAGATTAAGTTGCGTATTGCTGTATCTGATTCCGGTATCGGTATTTCTGATGCAGACCGTAATAAGTTATTCATTCGTTTCTCACAGGTAGATGCATCGGATACACGTAAATACGGTGGTTCCGGACTCGGATTGGTTATTACAAAGCAGATTGTTGAATTGATGGGTGGTACAATTACTGTACAGAGCAAAGAAGGTATTGGTTCTACATTTATTGTAGAAATTCCATTGAAGTTAATTAAGGCTGCTGAAGCAGACGAGACAGAAGAAGAAATGCAAGAACCGGGAGATCCTGCAGTATTCTCATTAGCAGGACACAGCCGTGCAAGAATTCTTGTAGCAGAGGATGAGCCGGTTAACCAGCAGGTAATTGGTAAGTTGCTTGGTATGGCAGGATATTCATACGATATCGCAGAGAATGGTGAGAAGGCTGTTGAGTTGTTCAAGCAAAAAGAATACCAGGCTGCATTGTTTGATGTACAGATGCCTGTTATGGATGGTCTTGCTGCAACACAGGAGATTCGTGCAATCGAGTTCCGTGAGGGTAAGAAGCGTCTTCCTATCATTGCTGTAACAGCTCGTGCAATGTTTGGCGATAAGGAGCGTATTCTTGAAGCGAAGTTAGATGATTACATAGCAAAACCATACAACTTGAATGATGTTTGCGAAACACTTAATAAGTATGTAGATAAGTCAGAATAATGACGACAAAAAAGACCGCGAAATAAAGCGGTCTTTTTTGATGTGGAAAAATTCGTGTTGTGTCATTAATTTTTGTTAGGATGCATTTTGTTCCTGTTGAATCTGTCTAAGTAAAAACTTATAGCGCATGTATGCCCCCTTTAGCTGATACGTATAACTGTCAATCAGATCGTGATTGGTTTCATAATCAAGGTGTAATAATATCGTTTCGATATCACGCTTCGTCTTGTGTATGTCCTCCATTAAGAAGGAGGTTGGCGGTTCTTTTGCTAACATGGCAAATGCTCCTTTCTTTAATATGTGTCGCTCATAATAAGTAAAAATACTCTTATTCTCATTATAGACAAGGATTGTAAAAATATTCATATCCGGGAAGATTTTGTTTGCATAATTCATTATATGATTTGATTCATATAAATCCTTCAATTCTTAAAATCTTTTCATAATTTTCGCGCTTTTTTTCAAAAGTTTTAAAAAAAGTTAATAATTATGAACATAAAGTTCAAAAAGAGCCTATTAAATTTTAATAAAAAAGGGCACTTTTTGAACTTTTTATGTTTATTTTGCGGATTCGTTCACAATTATAGACGGGGAGAACATGCTGCTATATGATTGGCGAAGAAAGAAGGTTTCGTCTTAGCGTGAAGTGATACGGAATCCGAAAGGAGAGAATAAAAATGGAGTGGACCGGATGGATATTCGTTTTCTTATTTTTGACAAGGGTGATGATTACAGATGTAAAAAGCGGCGTAATAGAAAACAAAGTAATCATAGTATCGTCTGTCGTGTTCTTGGGAGTTGCAGGATTGGAAAATGGAATAGAAGGATTGCTTCTGGGAGTAAAAATGTGTGGAATTACCTTCCTTGTTTTGTTTTTCTTTTATCTGATAAAGGGGATTGGTGCCGGTGATGTAAAGATGATTAGTGTGTTAGCAATTCTTTTACAGGAAAGGATATGGAGTGTTTTATTAGGAGGGATGATTCTTACAGCAATATATGGTTTTGCAGGAATGATTAAGAGAGCAATTTCTCATGAAATAATATACAAAAAAGGTGAAACAGTTCCCTTTTCTGTTCCTGTCGGATTGGCTACAGTAGGGGTCCTATTGCAAGAATGTATGGGATGAGAGGTGGAAGATGAATAAGATTAATATTGGTGTTATTGATTTTGAGGAGGAATATGTGTCGGCACTATCTGCATATTTGCAAAAATACGGTAAAGGAAAATGGGATATATTTGGATTTACACGATTAGATAATCTTAAAAAACACCTTATAGAACATACAATGGATTTGGTGATTGGAACAAATCAAGCGGATCTTAAAGCAGTGTGTGAAGAAGGCGCAATTAGTGGGTTGTTATTAGATGAAGCATTTTCCGGTTCTGAAAAAACAGAAGATGGGATATATATGACAAAACGTTTCCAAAAAGCAATGGGGATAGGGAAGATTGCAGAGTCGATTATTCAGCAAAAGATTCAAGAGCAGGTGAAGGATGTAATATGCGTTGCAATCTATTCGCCGGTTGGAAGATGTGGAAAAACTGCGTTGGCACTTGATATTGCAAAAAACAATTATTACGGAAGATGGATGTATATTGGATTAGAAGATTATGCATCCTTTGGACAAACAGAAGATGATAAAGAACCTGATGAAGCAATCTATTTTTGGAAAGAAAGAAAGGGAGATGCTTTTCTTGAAGTAGTAAAAGAGTTAGAAGGAGTATTAGGAACAGGCACCTCCCTTTTTGACAGAAAGCATTTGAATGAAGAAGATTATAGATGGTTAAAAGGAGAGGTGTTGAAAGAACAATACAAAGGTATCATTTTTGACTTAGGAAGTGGTGTAGTAAATAATCCGAATATTTTTAATGTGTTTGACAAGATTGTTGTTCCGTTTGTCAGTAAAGAATCTGCACTGCAAAAAAAACATCGATTTGAGAGAATGCTAAAGCAACATGCAATGGAAGGAGTACTCAGACGTTGTTATTTTGTTTGCATGGATAAGTCGAAGGAAGTAGAGCAAGCAAAAGAGGTGATTTTTGGGGGGATGGAAAAATGATGAAACATGTTCGAGAAGAAAAAAATCGTCTGGAATCTATACTTATGGATATCTTTTATGAAAACGCTAATTTAAGTGATGAAGAGATTGAGAAAATGATTGAAAATCATGTATTGGAAGCTTCAAGTAAACATTATCTTACGCTTTGTGAAAAACAGGAATTAAAGCAAGATCTTTACAATACATTTCGCAAACTTGACATTCTGTCCTCTTTATTAGAAGACGAGGAAATTACAGAAATTATGATAAATGGATATAATCATATATTTATTGAAAAAAGAGGTGTCTTACATGAGGCATCAGAATTTTTTCGAAGCGAAGAACGATTGCATAACGTCATTCAACAGATTGTAGGAAGTTGTAATCGAATTGTAAATGAGACAGTTCCGATTGTGGATGCCAGATTATCAGATGGGTCAAGAATTAACGTTGTGTTACCACCTGTTGCTCTTGACGGAGCAGTTATGACAATTCGTAAATTTTCTAAAGACTTTTTTACAATTGATAAGTTAATTGCATTGCATACGATAACGGAAGAAGCGGCTCATTTTTTAGAGAGTCTGGTTTTCGCAAAGTATAACATATTTGTGAGTGGGGGGACAGGTGCGGGAAAAACCTCTCTATTAAATGTATTAAGTAATTTTATTCCGGCGAATGAACGAGTTATCACGATAGAAGATTCTGCTGAATTGCAGATACAGGGAATACCCAATATTGTAAGACTTGAAACACGAAATGCAAATGTGGAGGGGGAGAATGCAATTACAATGTCTGTACTGATTAAGACGGCGCTTAGAATGCGACCGGATAGAATTATTGTCGGGGAAGTAAGGGACGGTGCAGCGATGGATATGATTAATAGCATGTTAACCGGACATGATGGGAGCCTAAGTACCGGACATGGAAATTCGGCAAAAGAAATGTTGTTGCGTTTACAGACTATGGTCATGATGGCCTATGAAATGCCGGTTTTGGCGATTAGACAACAGATTGCAGCTGCAATAGATATCATGGTTCATATTGGAAGGTTGCGAGATGGAAGTAGAAAGATTTTGGAAATTTGTGAAGTGATTGGAATAGAGGATGGTGAGATTGTAACGCATCCGTTGTTCCGATTTAGAGAAACCGGAGAAACAGAAGGAAAGGTTGAGGGAATATTAGAGCGAATAGGAGATTTGGTGAACAAGGAAAAACTATATCAAAGTGGTTGGAAAGAGAGCCTTGCTTAAAAGAAAGAAATTACAATGTGTATCAGTTCTGTATAAGGGATGCTTTAGAATATGTAGGTAAAGTTGTAGGAAAAACCATACTGGTAGCATTTTTGTTTTTTAACTCTTATAAAGCAATGATCATGATTGTTCCATTAGGTGTCATGGAATACGCATCCTTTAAGAGGGAAAAGATAGCGTGGCAAAAGAAGCAATTGACGATACAGTTTCAGTCCTTGATAGAAATTGTTTCAAATGCGTTGGGAGCGGGGTATTCATTAGAAAGTGCATTTGTTGAAGCGGAGAAAGATTTAAGATTAGTTTATACAAAAGAAGAATCGATATTTTATGAGTTACACAACATAAAATCCGGTTTGAGCATGAATGTCCCAATAGAACGTTTGCTCAAAAAGTTTGCAATACGAACCGGGATACAGGATATTGAAGATTTTGCCAATGTAGTAGTTGTTGCGAAAAAAAGCGGCGGAAATCTGATTCATATAATACAGAAAACAGTTCAACGTATTACAGAAAGGATGACAGTGGAAGAAGAAATTCAGACACTTATTGCAGCAAAAAAGCTAGAACAAAAAATCATGATGATTATGCCATATGGAATTATTTTCTATCTTCGTTTCACGAATGAGGGATTTTTTGATGTCTTGTATGGAAATATTGTAGGTGTATGTATTATGCTTGTTTTCTTTTTTGTAATACAGTTTGCAGACTGGTGGGCGAGAAAAATAATGGAGATACAGGTATGAAAAAATGGAAAAATAATCTACATATTATTGCGGTCTTAGTGGTAACGATGGTTATCTGTGTGGTCATGAGTTTATCACCCAAAAAAGACACCATATATATTGAAAAGAATGGATATGGTGAAACGGAGGAGAAAATACCTCTTCTTTTGGAAAGGGAAGGAGAGAAAAGAGAAATAGAACTGCTTGTAAGAGAGCAAAAGTTGTCAGAGGATGAATTGAAATTACGGATAGAGGAAGCGTTTCGTTTTCTGAGTACACATATGAAAGGCGAAAATGTTTCTTTAGAAGAAGTTCGGAAACCTCTTGATTTTAGATTGGATTATGAAAAGTATCCGTTTGAATTAGAATGTGTCTGTGACAATTCGGAACTTGTTGACAGAGAAGGAATGGTATGTAATACGAGGAAGGAACTCTTAGATATTGGATATACAAAAGAAGAAATAGAAAAGGGGATTCCGGCGACAATTGGAATAACTTTGTGGTATGGAGAGGAAAAATTTGAAAAAGAAATAGCGATTGTAGTATACGAAAAAGAGAAGTCTGCGCAGGATGAAGTATTTTTAAGGGTTGAAGAAGCCTTACAAAAGGTGGAGAATGAGTCACGTTATTTGGATGGATTTTTTCTTCCGGTGGTTGTAGATGATGTACGTATTAAAAGGACAGACGAGAAACCTATTACTCCGCTACATGTATTCTTGTTTGGAATTATTTTAGTTGCATTATTAGTATATCGAGATAGAGAAAATGAAAAGAAAAAGAAGGAAACGAGACAAGAACAGCTGATACGTAGTTATCCTTGGTTTTTGAATGAACTGGTTCTATTGATGGGAGCAGGTATGCAACCAAGAAATATATTTGAAACAATAATAAAAGAATATGAGCTGCAAAACTCGGAGGAAGATTATAGAGAAGCGTTAGTTTGTGAGATAAAGGGTGCAGTTCATGCATTGCATATGGGCATGTCTCAAGAGAAAGTCTATTACAACCTGGGAAGACGAATCGGATTGACAAGATACATTAAGCTAATGAGCATGTTAGAGCAAAGTGTGAAACACGGAGGGAAAGGAATGTTGGAAGCATTTGAACAAGAAGAAATACAAGCTTTGGAGGAACGAAAAAATCTAGCGAAGAGATATGGTGAAGAAGCAAGTACAAAGCTTCTGGGTCCTATGATTATTCTACTGCTTGTTGTTATGTTGATGATTATGATTCCTGCATTATGGAGTTTTGTGTAATCTTGTCCTTGGAGAGGGACATAAAAAACTACTACGTTCTTTAGAGGAGGTGAGGCATATGAATGTGTTAAAAAGGACCTGGTTAGAGTTTCTGAAGGATGAATCCGGAATGGGTGTTGTAGAAGTCATTCTGATTATTGTGGTATTGATTGCAATTGTCATTGTTTTTCAGGAACAGATTACAGATTTGGTTGATAAAATTTGGAAGTCAATTAACCAGAGTGCAAAAAAAATATATTAGTCGGCATTGTTAATTTAGAAGTAATAATAAAAGTCAGATCACAACAAAAATCAGCAAATAGAGGTGTACTATGAACAACAAGGGACAAACAACTATATACTTTTCACTGATTATAAGTGTTTTATTTCTTTTTACCTTGACTGCACTCGAGGTAGGGCGGATTCATATGTCCGCAGTAAAGATTGAACCCTGTGTTCATAGTATGCAATCTAGTATTATGGCAGATTATAATGAGGTTTTGTTCGAACGATATCATTTACTGTTTATGGATACGACATATGGTACCGGAAGCGATGGAATATTAGAGGAAAAGGCAATTGATTATCTCGAGACATCGCTAAATGGGGAAAGAGGAAGCACAATTTATCAGTACGAGGTGGAGGAATTAGCGTTAGGAGATAAAGAAACAATCCTGACAGATGACATGAAATTATTAAAACAGCAAGTGAAAGAATATATGGAATCTGTAGGAGGTTTGGATTTCTTCAAACGATGGATTGAAAACCGTATGGATAATCAAGAGGGGATTACAGATGCCTATACAGAAACAGACACTGTAGCAGTCGTGAAAGAGAATCAGGAAGAAGTAGGCGATAATGGTCTTACAGAGAAAGAAAAAGAAACGATAAGGGAAGAATATAAAGATCCCAGGGAGACACTGAAAGAAGCGTTGCAATTTGGAGTGCTTGAGTTCGTGGCGCCGGGGAACGATATATCGAAAGAGGTTGTGACAATAGAACATGCGCCATCTAAACGATATAGCAAAATAAAGGAAGAGGAAAGAAGTAACCGATTTGATGACATTGATAATCTAAAGAAGATAATGAAGCATGCATCTTCTGAAAATATAGAAGATTTAATTAAGGGAAATGCTGATTTTGCAGGTTATGTTATGAATCATTTTTCAAATACAGTACATAAAAAAGAAGATTGTGTTATGGCATGTGAAGTGGAGTACATTTTAAAAGGTGAAGAAAGCGATTATGAAAATGTGGAAGCAGTAATAGAAGAGCTTACGTGGTGGAGAATGCCAATGAATTACGCGTATCTGTTAACAGATACAGGCAAAAAAGCTGAAGCACTGACAATTGCTACAGCGATTAGTATTGTGACAGGAACAGAACCGTTTGTTGAGGTAATAAAGTATCTTTTGTTGGGTTGTTGGGCATATGGTGAAAGCATACAGGAAATGAAAGTTTTGCTGGAAGGAGAAAAGATTCCTTATATAAAGACAGCGCAAACATGGTATACAGATCTCGAATCCTTAGCACCGATTAAAACTGTTGAAAAGAGCAATAACGGACTTTCGTATGAAGACTGTCTTACGTTTTTATTATTAACAAAAACAGGAAATGCACTTGACGCAGGGTATGCAAGAATGCTTGACGTTATACAGTTAAACTTAAACCGGACGTATAAGACATTACGCATCAGTGATTGTGTTGGGCGTTTCAAATTACAAGGAAAGATATCATTTAATCCGCTATTTCAAAAAGGAGTAGGTGTGTATGATTACTATTTTGAGAAGGAGATTCGTTTTCAAAAAGATGCAGAAAAATAAAGACATGTTTCTTTATAAGCTCTTATATAAAATCCCATATTACTATAATATAAATAAATTCTCGCGCTCAGGGTATGAACAAGATTTTATATAAGGGTTTGTAAAGGGATGTGTCTGAAAAAGGAGAGACTATGAAGAACAGAGGGTATATTACAATAGAAGCAAGCTTCATTATTCCGTTATTTCTATTTTTTATGTTGGCGATGTCAGGTATCTATATGATTTTGTTAGCAGAAGCGCACATTCATCAGTCTTTGGCAGCAGCTACCGATTATATAGCCAAACAATATTATTTAAAGAGAAATATGGTATTGTCTCCTACGGTAAAAAATCAATTCGATACGTATCTTAGGGATGACTATTATGTGGAACACTTCGTAGAGGGTGGGAGTGACGGTATTTCTATTTTTTTAAAAAGGGATAGGAATAATAAAAATGTAATAATAGTAACAGCAAAATATAAGGCAAAGCTTGTCCTTCCTCTTCTGGGAACCTATTCTATTAATCTGTCGAATCAGATAAAACAAAAGACATTCGTTGGGTTTACAGAAGAGGACTCTCTTAAGCAGGAAAGCTATGTATATGTTACACCGAATAGAGAAGCGTATCATATGAGAAGAGATTGTACACATCTGCTGTTGGATGTGTCGGTAGTGAGTGTACATCGTAAAGGAAATTATCAAGTCTGTCATTATTGTAAAACAATAGGAACGAAAGAACATATATATATTGCGAAAAATGGAACCGTGTATCACAACGATAGGGGATGTGTAGGGTTAAAACGGAGTGTGAGAAGAGTAAGTCGAAAAAGTGTGGAAGGGCTTGGTGCATGTACGCGTTGCGGAAGATAAAAGAAATATTGGAGGAATAAAATATGCGATCTAAGAAGAGGAATAAAGGGATGGCCGTGGTAGAAATAACACTGTTGATTCCGATTATATTTGGCGTTGTCTATTTATACATAATGTTATTTTTGTACCTGACAGAGTGCGCAAATACAAGGAAGATATTGGTAGAAACTTTATATGTCGATAGCTTACAAAATGAAAAAGACAGCAAAGATGGGGATACAAAAAAAATCAAATCAAAGCAAGTTGAAAGAACATATATTGATAAAAATTGGGGCGAGTTTTGTATTAGAGATGAGATATGCAAAGGAGAAGATTCAATTTTAGAAGATATCAGGAGGTGGCAGATTGTTAGAAATGCACTTCGAAACGGAACAGGGAGTTAATTATCTTGTTGTTTCGTGTAGAGAAAAAATTATCAGAGATTGTTATCGGTGTGTGGTTTTAGAGCATAATCATGTCCCATGTTTTTTGAACTATCATATTAGAGAGTTAAATGGAGTGCAAAGCGTCTATTACGAGATGTCATATAGAATTACATTAAAACAGATATTAGGGGACTTACGACTGGATTACGATTTTGTGAAGCAAATGATGGGAAGTATTGTTGATGTTATAACGCAGGTAAGGGAGTATTTACTTGATATTAATGAAGTTGTTTGGAAAGTTGATGCAGTTTTTGTTGAAGTAAACACAGGGAGATTGAAGTTTATATATTATCCCGGGAATAGAAATGTGACTGGGTCATTAAAACAGTTTTTGGGTGAGATTATACCGTTTGTTGAAAAGAAAGACCAACAGGCATATCTGTATATCATGGGATTTTATGATTTAATTACGAATACTGCTTATTCGATGGAAGAGCTTACATATTATGCTACAAGAGAGGAAGATACAGAAAAAAAGACTGTAGATTATGCAGTAGTAGACGAAATGAATGAAAAGGATATAGATGAGATGCAAGATGAATTAATTGTTATAGCTGGGCAAGACAGAGAATCTGTTGTAAAGAAAAATAATATACATGGTATAACGCTTGCGGTTGTTGCTCTATTCGTGTTAATTGAGATTTTACTACTGCTTATTGAAATTTTGCCATATTACTATATTTGGATTTTACCAATTTCCTTATTTGTTTTGTTCGTTTTGTTAATGACATATCGAATAGATGCAGAAAAAGAGGATCCGGATACAATCATGAATGAGTATTTTGAACAACAACAAAAACAGTCGACACAACATGTGCCGTTACAGGTGGAACAAGATGAGGTTTTGATTGAGGAGACGACTGTTTTGTCAGAAGATCAAGTGGTTGTAACAGAAGAACGTAGCAAAGAAAAATATCTGGAGTCGAAGAATGCTTCTGTTTCGGATGATATTATGTTTCATAAGGCAGGAATTGTACTAGGGACGATGGTTTCGGCGTGTGATGTAGTTGTCAGGCAAAAAGGAATTAGCAGAATGCATGCAAAAATCTGTATCAGAGAAACCGGAATATATGTATTGGATCTTAATTCCACAAACGGAACATATTTGAATGGTGAACGACTGCACTGCGGAGATGAATATCCGTTAGAAATCGGAGATGTCTTATCGCTGGCAGGGATAGTAGAATTTGAAATGAAAGAAAAAAAGGGAAGTGATGTGTAATCACTTCCCTTTTCCGTTACTCTTAAATGAGGCATAATACACGCATCGTTTTTTTAAAGCATTTTATTATGTGGTATATTTGTTTAATGACACAAAACAAAATAATTGTTGCTTTTTTTAGGGGGGGGGGGGGGTATAATAAATTTGAAAATTGAATTGGCTCGATTAAAATATTATGTATCGAATATTGATATAATTCAATTTGCCATGGCACAAAGTTGATTTATATAAAAAAGGGCTCTGACAAAATTCGCGAAAACTAGCAGAGGTCCTAATCCATAAGCACTTATGAAAAAGTACCTAGGACAAGGATATCACTTTTTTTAGGTGCAAATATATTAACAAGGAGATTAAAAAGTATGAAACTAAAAGAAACTAGTTATTTAAAAAGGAGCAATATAATATTTACTTTTTTATTAGTCTGTGTAATTATAATGAGTGGAATGTATGTGCAAGCTGCTTCAAAACATACAACTAAACCATCTGTATCAGTACACTCAGGTAATGATAATCCATTTAAACATGATACAGGAAAATGTACTATTACATATTGTACTCGTCATACGGGAAAGAAAGATCTTAATGCATCAAAAGTACGCGTTACATTAGAAGTGAAAAGTACTGCAAAGAAAACAAAAACGGTTTCTACATATTATGAATCTATTGGAGTTGGTCGTGGAGAATTGGCTTATTGTGATTGGAATAGTGGATCGAAATCATTTTCACTGAAAACTGCAGAAAAAGATAAATATAAAGCAAAAGCAAGATATGTAACAGGTGATTTTTTCTGTATAAAGTGTGTTGAATCTGGTAAGAGTGATGCCGAAAAGTACAGTAATAAAACATCTAGTTGGAAAAGTGAGTAATTTATAGTGATAAGGAAGCTACTACGCAATAATCTAATAAATAGTTTGTAAGGATATTGATGCGTAGTAGCTTCAATATTGTTGAGGGAAAGATGATAAATCAATTAAAATTTGTTATAGGTTGGACAAAATATAATCGTGTTATGACAGGAATATTTGTTACTATTTTAAGCATGATTGTATGTTCAAGTATATTATTAATACAGTTTTTTTGGGATCAAAGTACATATGACCAAGATGGGAGATACTATTATTGTTATTATTTTGATGCGGATGTTGGTAATGATATTGCAGAACAAATATTGTATGATTTACGTAGTATGGAAATAGAACCTTTAGAATATGCAGTTGCAGCGAAAATGTCCGAATGCGATACAGGAAATGAATATACTTTTTGTGCATATTATTGCATTGATGATAACGAACAGATACTTCGGAATGAAAATTATGATTATGGTTTTTTTAGAAATGAAACCAATACATATATTGCTGATAATATAAGTGCACCTTTGGATTTTGGGGAGTTTGAGTTAAAAGGAAAAGGAGCAATCATAATTGGCAGTTGTGGATGTGATTATTTGATTAATGCAAAGGACTATAAAAAATATGTAGATAGGGTAGAAGCTATTGAGATTACATTAACACAAAAAAATAACAAAATTAAGGATATTATTAGCCAATACGAAACCCAATATACGGAGGAAAAATCAACAGGAATCTTGGAAAGTGGGATGGAAAGCATAAAAAATACGGCAATCGTTTCATTTGTACTTATTTTGGTTTCTATATATTCGGCACTTTCATTTATTGAAATATTTATTCATTTTCAAAGGAAAGATATTGCAGTTTTTTATCAATGCGGGGCAAATCCTAAAGGAATAAGACGACTTTATCTTTTAGAAAGTATGTTAGCAGGAGTTGTTAGTTTTTTGTTGGGTAGTTTTATTGCGTGTATATTGGTGCGGTTGTGCGATTTTAACTTTTCGAAAATAAGGGCTAGTGTATATATTATTAGTTTTTTTGTATATAATATGTGTTATTGTATGGAAACCCACATATCTATAAATTTGATTTTACGTTCGGTGAGTATGATATCTAAGGAATCGGAGTGAGAGGTAAAAGGTGAAAAAGATTATATATATATTGAAGAGCTTAATTATTGATTTACGGGAGAACGGCCAGTTAATTTTATTCTCAGCAGTTTTAGCTTTTGTAGGACTTTTTTTTCTTGCAGATCTTGAAAAAATAAAAGAAGATATTTATATTTTCTCATCTATGCAAGGTGCATATTTCTTATCTGTAAATAATCAGGAGTTGACCGAAAAACAATTAAGAGAAATAGAAAAAGATCAGGGATTTTTGTTACATAACGTAGAATATATGGCTGTTAATATAGATGGTAATTATGCAGAATGCTATTTATATGATGACTATATTATTAAACACTTGAACTATAATTTTTGCAAAGGTAGTATGATGAAAAATGAGAATGAGGTTATTCTGTCATATGCCTATAAAGATAAATATGAGGTGGGTGATTCGATTTTGCTTGCTGGATATGATAAAAATAATAATTTGATTGAAAAAGAAAAAACGGTATGTGGTATATTAAAAGATGATATTATTTATTATCCGCACGGAACAGGTGATAAGGTGTATAACTTGTTGATGATAGATGTTGGCGATACAGATAATAGCTTATATTATTCAGATGTTGTATTATGTGCTGATGAGGATTTCAGTAATCAAAGCTATATAAATTCAAAAGCTACTTATATGTTGGAGTTATTGAATCTTACAGATGTTGCGGAATTGAAAAGCAATATAGCAGATGTGGGATATTTGTATAGTGGTGAAGAATTGATTAATCAGAATGAATTGACATTACAATATGAAAGTAACCAAAAGAAGGTTTTTTTTATTGCAGGATTAACACTAGGATTGTCGGTTTTCATGGGATGTATTTATATTTCTATCATAAGACGAAAAAAGGAATTTGGAATATTGATGTTATCAGGTGCAACTTTTAAAAATGCCTTAATTATGATGAGGATACCCGGTGTTTTTTCTATTCTAATAGGTATAGTTTTAGGTGAATATGTTGTGAATAGATTGATGGATGTTGGAGTACTTGATGGAAAATGTTATTTTCATCAAATGGTATGGGTATTTGGCGGTATTTTTTTTATATATATTATTTGCTGTTTTGTTCTGGAATTAGTATGGAACAAAAAAACGATAATAGATTTGATAGAAAGACGGTGATTGGGTGCGTATTGAATTAAGAAATGCAAGAAAAGAATTTAAAGACGGAAAGAATAATACTATTACACCATTGAATGATATTGATTTTACTGTGAAAGAGAATGATTATATCGCAATAACAGGACCTTCCGGTGTGGGGAAAACCACATTACTTAATGTTATTGGGTGCATTGATACGCTAACAGCTGGTGAGTATATATTGGATGGAAGTAATATTATTGACTATACAGAACAAAAAAGAGCAGAATTAAGAAATGCATGCTTTGGATATGTATTGCAAAATCACGGTCTTATTTCCTATCGAAATGTTTTTGATAATGTTTCGGTACCATTAATGTTCAATAAAAGTGTAAAGAGAAAAGATTATAGAGAGAAAGTTGAATTAGCTTTGCAAAATGTGGGTTTGCAGAATTATGGACAAAGATATATTAATGAATTATCAGGTGGAGAAAAACAACGAGTAGCAATTGCAAGAGCATTAGTTAACGATCCTCAAATTATTCTTGCAGACGAAGCTACAGGCTCGCTAGACTACAAAAATAAAATTGCCGTTTTGGATGTATTATTTAAACTAAAAGAAAAAAATAAGACACTTATTATGGTAACACATGATATGGAAGTGGCAAAAGAATTTGCAAATAGATTTTCTTTTACAAAAGAAGGTAAGTTAAAAAGGTTGGAAAATTGATGTTAAAGTTAGTGGAAGAAAAAAATAATATTCAGTACGTAGATGAATGTTCTCAAATGGAATTTGTTAAAGCCAAAGAACGTAGGGAAGCGAGAATACGTTGTTTAGAATTGGAAATTGAGCAAGAACGAGAATATATATTTAGTCTAGAAAAGCAGTTGCAAAAAGGAAAAGAAGACATATTTGTAGCATTAATTTTAGCAAGTATATCAATTGTTATTTTAATAGCAATTGGAATGAATGCAATGCCGATCATAGTTACCATGTTTCAGCAACCATTGATAGCAGTCCTAATTATTGGATTTCTTGTTAAAGTTGTGGCATATACTATAAAACATATAAGTAAAAAAGTGCCTATGTATATTTGGTGTGAAATGGAAAGGAAAGGCATGAATGTAAAACATGATAACTTATTTCGCCAATATAAAAAGCATAACAGTATATGTAGAGATATGGAAGAAGAGTTGCGTATGTTAATAATGGATAGTAATGAGTGAAAGTTCCTAATATACAGAAAACCAGAATGTGGTGAAGTTGAGAGAAGAGAAGGAAGTAAATGAATATTATAACAGTAAAGCGTCACCAGATTTAGTTCCGATGACGCTATGTTTTATTTTAGTTTCCCGCTATTCCAGAAGGAGGTATTCATGCCTTTACTTAAAGTATTTATTTTCTTGATTAATCGTTTCTTCTCGCTTCCGGTAAGAACCTTTGGCTGAAAGTTATTCGTGTAACTTACAGAGGAAATCGAGCAAGGAATAATGCGCGCATCGTTCTTCTTTTGCAGCTTTCCGTTTTTTACATAGAAAGTCTGCTGGAAGATTAATGCATCCTTGTCATCCGGATTGGTGTGACCGCCAAAGCTAAAGTTTCCAAGACTATATACGATATAGCGTCCTTTGTATTTCTCGATACCCTGTACTCTGTGTGGGTGGTGCCCGAGGACTAAGGATGCACCGCCGTTAATCGCTGCACGGCCAAGTGTCTTTTGCCTTGCATTTGGGTAGTACTCTCTTTCAATTCCCCAGTGGAAGCTTGCAATAATAATCTTTGCCTTGTTTCTCTTCGCTTTTTGGATGGTGTCTTTCACCTGTTGTTCTGTTACACCATTTAATGCGTTGAATCCGACAAATGCAATCTTTACACCTTTTACTTTTTTGTAGGCAATGGTACTGCCGACACAATAACTAATCTTGTTCTTCTTAAGGGTGTTCTTCGTATCCTGCAATCCTGTTGTACCAAAGTCCATTGTGTGGTTGTTCGCAAGATTGACAATCTCTACAGACCCTTTTTTCAGAATCCGGGCGTACTTTGCAGGCCCTTTGAAAGTAAATGTCTTATAGGCTCGATTGTTGGATGTCGTTAATGTCCCCTCAAAATTAACTATGGTTAAATCGTCTTTTTTAAATACAGATTTTACCTTTTTAAAAAAGTAGGCGGAACCATGCTTTGCATAATATTGATTAAAGACGTTGTTGTAGCGAGAATCTACACCTAATGTACAATCTCCCGCTGCACTAATTGTAATCTTCACTGTCTCCGAATCTTTTGTATCTGCCAATACTGGCTTGTTAAAGAGCAACACCGTAAGCAGTGCTGCGACAATGGTAAGTAAATGTTTTGTCTTTTTCATATTCTTCATGTTGTGCTCCTTATATCTCATAAATGTGTGCGGATGATTGCGAATGCATAAAGTGTAGATGCAGTTGTATAGCCTTAACAATTACCATAAGCAGGTGCTGACAATGCGTAGCGGTACTTAGTGAGACATAAGTCGAACTTAGTGCCGCTACGCATTGTCGCAAGTGCGAACGTCCTGCGTTGGTATGTTAAGGCTGTACAACTGTACCACATAAAAATTCCGCAATCATCTATCTAAAAATACATGGACTGTGTTGTAAAATTGTATATATCATAGCAGAAAAAAAGCAGACTGGATAGTCCCATTTTCAGTAAAATTTGTTGTAATATATAGCATTTTCAGCTATACTTATAGTAATTGTGGGCGCATGTGCGCCTGACACATATGCGAAAAGGGGTGAGTCCTACGAAGATTAATATTTACTATGGCGGAAGAGGGGTTATGGAAGACCCTACCATTTATGTATTGAACAAGATGACAGAGGTGTTAAGAGAGCTTCGGGTTGAGGTGGCTCGGTATAACATTTTTGAAGACAAGAATGCGATTGCTACATTACCGTTAACGCTTAAGGAGGCGGATGGAGTAATCTTAGCTACGACGGTAGAATGGTTTGGAATCGGCGGATATATGCAGCAGTTTTTGGATATGTGTTGGCTGTATGCAGACAAGGAACAGTTGAGCAAGCAGTATATGTTGCCGGTTGTAATGGCGACAACCTATGGTGAAAGAGATGCGGAGCTTAATCTTGTAAAAGCATGGGAAACGTTAGGCGGTATTCCGATTACGGGACTTGTTGCTTATGTGGAAAATCTTGACGAATTCGAGCAGAATGAGAGTTATCGCACGATTATCGAAAAGCGTGTGGAATCACTATATCGAACAATTAACCAGAAAACGGAGAGTTTGCCAACAAGTAACCTTGCAGTGAAGACGAATCTTCTTAAGACAAGAACGATAGATTTGACACCACAAGAAAGTGAGCAGCTTTCAAAGTTCGTAAGTGATGAGACATATGTGAAGCAACAAAAAGAAGATATAGAAGAATTGTCAGCGATGTTTAAGCAAATGCTAAGAACGAACGGAGCTGATGAAGAGGACGGAGCAGAAGCTGAGATGCCGGAAGAGGGCGAAGATGCAGCGGAGGAAACAGAAGCTTTTGTGGATAGTCAGGATGCACTGATGCAATCATTCATTTCGGCATTTCGACCGGAAGAAGGATTCATTGCATCTTACGCAATTATCATATCAGACGTGAACAGAATCTTACATGTACAAGTTCATGAGGATGATATAAAATGCTTCTACGCTGCTACAGATGAAGCGGACGTAATTCTTCGTACGACTACGAGTGTGCTTAATAATATTGCAGACGGAAGAACCACTTTCCAAAAGGGCTTTATGGCAGGTGAGATTTCTGCCAAAGGTAACTTTAAGACACTTCGTATGTTGGATACGATTTTTAATTTTTCGTAATGTAACTTGGAAACGATATAGGTTAGGATGTGAATGATATGTCATACATGGCTCTATATAGAAAATGGAGACCTGATGAGTTTGAAGAAGTAAAAGGACAAGAGCATGTAGTTACCACACTGAAGAACCAGATTATTCATGATCGAATCGGACATGCGTATCTGTTTTGCGGCACGAGAGGAACCGGTAAAACGACGGTTGCAAAGTTGTTTGCCAAAGCGGTGAATTGCGAACATCCGTTAGAAGACGGTAGCCCATGTAATGAATGTGCTATTTGTAAATCCATAAGTAGTGGTAACAGTCTTGATGTAATAGAGATGGATGCGGCATCGAATAATGGTGTAGATAATATTCGCGATATCAGAGAGAATGTGCAGTACTCCCCAACGGTAGGGAAGTTCAAAGTATATATTATAGACGAGGCACATATGTTATCCGGCGGTGCATTTAATGCGTTACTTAAGACGTTAGAAGAACCGCCTTCTTATGTGATATTTATATTAGCAACAACGGAATCTCATAAGATTCCGATTACGATACGTTCAAGATGTCAGAAGTATGATTTTAGACGAATTGGATTGGATGTAATATATGAACGCTTGATGGAATTATTGCAGCGGGAGGAGATTCAAGCAGAAGAAAAAGCGATTCGCTATGTTGCAAAAGTTGCAGACGGTTCCATGCGAGACGCACTTAGTTTGCTTGACCAATGCATTTCTTATTATCTCGGCCAGACACTTACTTATGAAAAAGTGTTAGAGGTGCTTGGTGCGGTTGACGTCGAGATATTCTCAGACTTGATGCGCCAGGTAGTGAAGGGGAATACAACACAGGCACTTTCGATTGTCGATGATGTCATCTGGCAGGGAAGAGAACTTTCTCAGTTTGTAACGGATTTTACATGGTATATGCGTAATCTTTTGCTGATTAAGTCATCAGATGTGTTAAGTGATCAGTTGGACTTGTCGGCTGATAATCTTGACAGTATGAAACAGATTGCAGATGAGGTGGAGATGCCGGCGCTCATGCGCTATATCAGAGTGTTTTCTGAGCTGTCAACGCAAATCCGCTATGCGACACAAAAGAGAGTAACATTGGAACTTGCAGTTATCAAATTAACAACGCCGCAGATGGAAGTGGATACAGAGTCTATCTTAGAACGTCTTCGTGTGTTGGAAAGCAAGATAGAAGAGGGCGCATTTGCTTTTAGTGAGGAACAGCTACTTGCCTTGTCAGCAAAGCAAGGTGAGGGGGTACAAGCTCCGTCGCAAAGCAACGAGCAGGAGATTGATAGAGAGGCGATGCTTAGGGCAGCACTCACTCCGGCACAGATGGAAGATATGAAAGAGATTGTAGAAAGTGTGAAGAATATTCAACGCGATCCGGAATTATGCAATCGCATTGGAGTCGGAACGATGGATATGCTTCGCTATGGGAGTGTGAATGTTGGGCATGACCATCAGTCACTTGTGTTTTCATTTACGAATGATATTCGTTCGCAGATGGCCTATGATCAATTTCAGAAAGAAGAACATAGACTGGCATTGCAGGATTTGATAGGGGAGCTTACCGGTAAGCAAGTGGAGATTCGCTGTCAGTTGAAGGATTCCTTAGAGGAAAAGGATGCTGAAAGTGTTGATCTTATGCATAACAGCAAGATGGCGATGCCTTGGCGAGTCGAAGAATAAGCTTTGTTCGACAGCATTTAACAAAGTTTATAATAAAATAATATATAATAACAACGAATTAGGAGGACAACAAAGATGGCGAAACGTGGAGGTGGATTTCCGGGAGGTATGCCCGGCAATATGAATAATCTCATGAAGCAGGCGCAGAGAATGCAAAAGCAGATGGAGGAGCAGGCAAAAGCATTAGAGGAAAAGACTTATGAAGCAACTGCAGGTGGTGGAGTTGTGAAAGTTGTAGTTACAGGTAAGAAGGAATTGCAAGAGGTGCATCTTGATCCTGAAGTAGTAGATCCGGACGACATTGAAATGTTAGAGGATTTGATTATGGCAGCAGTGAATGAGGCGCTTCGTATGCAGGACGAGGATCAGAATACACAGATGTCTAAGATTACAGGCGGTATGGGAGGATTTCCATTCTAATGGATTTGTATAGCGAACAGGTAAATCGTTTGGTGGAAGAGTTAGGCAGGTTGCCCGGTATTGGTTCAAAGTCCGCACAGCGGTTGGCATATCATATTATCAATATGCCGCACGAACAAGTGAAGGCACTGTCGGATTCTATTATTACTGCCAAAGAAAATGTGAGATATTGCAAAGAGTGTTTTACACTCACAGACAAAGAGGTTTGTCCTATATGTGCATCTATGAATCGCGATAAGAAGACGATTATGGTAGTGGAAACGCCAAGGGATCTTGCGGCGTACGAACGTACAGGTAAGTATCAGGGTGTCTATCATGTGTTGCACGGTGCAATTTCCCCGAAACTTGGGGTTGGCCAGGATGATATCAAATTAAAGGAATTAATCATCCGTTTGCGTGACGATGTGGACGAACTTATTATTGCTACTAACTCAGGTGTGGAAGGTGAAATTACGGCGATGTATATCAGCAAGCTTGTGAAACCGACAGGAATCAAGGTTAGCCGAATTGCATCAGGAATCCCTGTAGGTGGCGACTTAGAATGTATCGATGAGGTAACCCTCCTTCGTGCACTAGAAGGAAGGGTGAACCTGTAAAAATTGCGAAACATGATAAGTGTATATTTTATTGTATATATTTAATCATTACTATAAGCAGGTGCTGACAATCCGTCGGTCCTTAATGAGATGCATCGCATCGAATTTAGTACCGCTACGCATTGTCGCAAGTGAGAACGTCCTGCGTTGGTATGTTAAATATATACAATTTAGAAAAATGAAATCAAGGTTTCGCAATTTTAAATGTAATATACTAGGAGAAGAAAGGTAGGTAAGGCTTATGAAGAGAATCGGAATGTTGACAAGTGGAGGCGATTGCCAGGCACTGAATGCTACCATGAGAGGTGTTGTGAAAGGACTTTGCAGCATGTATAAGGATGTAGAGATTTACGGATTTTTAGAGGGTTATAAGGGGTTAATCCGTAACAACTACAAACTTTTGAAAGCGGATGATTTTTCCGGCATATTAACAAAGGGAGGAACGATTCTTGGTAGTTCTCGTACACCATTTAAATTAATGAATGAACCAACAGAAGATGGTATTGATAAAGTAAAGGCAATGAAAGAGACATACAAAAAGCTAAAGTTAGATTGTCTTGTTGTCTTAGGTGGTAATGGTTCTCAAAAGACTGCAAATCTGCTAAGTGGTGAAGGGTTAAATGTAATTGGTCTTCCTAAGACAATTGACAATGACCTCTGGGGAACGGATATGACATTTGGTTTCCAATCTGCAGTTGATATTGCAACCAATGCAATTGACTGTATTCATACAACAGCTGCATCGCATAATCGTGTATTCTTAGTTGAGATTATGGGACATAAGGTTGGACATATCACATTGCACGCAGGTATTGCCGGTGGTGCTGACATTATCTTGTTACCTGAGATTCCTTATGATATTAAGAGTGTTTGTAAGGCACTTGAGAAGAGAACAAAAGCAGGTAAAGGCTTTTCGATTATTGCCGTTGCAGAAGGTGCAATTTCTAAAGAAGATGCAGCACTTCCGAAGAAGAAGAGAAAAGAAAAGATTGCAAATCGTCCATATCCTTCTGTTGCATATGAAATTGCTGACCAGATTAAGGAATATTGTGGAAGCGAAGTAAGAATCGCAGTTCCGGGACATACACAAAGAGGTGGTAGTCCGAATGCATTTGACCGTGTACTTTCTTCTAGATTTGGTGCTTATGCAGCACAGTTGATTAAGGAAGAAAAGTACGGAAGACTTGTTGTATTGAAAGACAATGATGTAACGGACATTGCACTTTCAGAATCAGCAGGCAAATTAAAATATGTTTCTCCTGAGGATAGCATTGTGCAAAATGCACGTGCGCTTGGAATTTCTTTCGGAGACGAATAAAGGGACGCATGGCGCGGGAGGGGAATGGATTATTCCCTTTTCCTACCATGCTGTCTAGTGATAAAAAATACGCGCATGTTTTACATGTGTCAGTAGTCACATTATATTCCGTTAGACATAACATAGTAGTATGAGAATTGTTCGGAACAAGAAGTTACATGTAAGGTTTCGGATGGTTACGTATTAAAAATATGTCTGAGAGGAATAATATATGAATATCCAAGGTTTGCATTATGATTTGAATACACTTTTTCCGAAGGAAGTTGATTTTTTAGAAGAGGAAGAAGTATGTTTAAAAGATTATGAATATTTGAGAAGATTGTATCCAAGAGAGGTTCGCTTGATGGCGTCTGTCTTGGAGGAATATATGGATCGATATGAATATGAGGGGAGTCCGATGTATGCACAGTATCCGGATGCGGTTACCATTTATCGGATTGCAAGTGAGATTTATAAGAAGCTTTCTTTTAAAGGGAGTGACAAAGAGAAGGCACAGCTAAAAAATATGTTACAGGTTATGGTGTGCCAGGAGATGTATATAAGACGAAGAAGACATGACAAGTTTTGTAAGAAATTTCAGAATTTGCATATAAGATAGATAATATAGGAGATTTCAAAATGGACGGAAGAGTAGTTGCAAAAATACTGATATTGCTATGTATCTTCATCGGTACCATTTTTTTTGTGAATTCGCTTCACAATCGTGGTGTGGAAGATGTTTCGGTGGAAATGGAGCAGGCGACGTTGCCAATCGTGTATGTACGTTATAGTGAACGCTTTATTAATACATTGCATGGGTATACGGGAAAAGTTGATACAACATATTTTAGAGATACGATTACACCTATGGATTACAGCCAAACTATTGAACTCTGGGCAGATCAGGGAAGTGATGAGTATGGAACATATGAGTATGAGTTGCGAAGTTTGTATCAAGGTGATTTGATAGAAAATGGTCCCGTGACAGAGTTAAATCATGCAGATGGGTATGATAAGATTAGGATTGTTTTTCGAACGGATTTAGAAGAGCTACAGGAATATGTATTAGTCTTAAAGGCGATGACCGGTGAGGATGTGGCAGCAAGATATTATACACGTGTTGTTGTGGAAAATGATTTCCATGCGTCTTATCTGATTGAGTTTGTTGAGAATTTTAATGATGCGATTTTCGACAAGGAAAAGGCGGAGCAGATTATTACGAAAAGTATTGAGCCGAATGAAGATGGTAACAATGAGTATCTTTCTGAGGTCAATATACATTCAAGCTTTGAGACGATTACGTTTGCCAATCTGAGTCCTGATCGTTTGACAAAACCGATTGCAAGCATCAAAGAAATTGACGATAGCTACGCCATTATACAGCTTAAGTATATGATTTCAGCTACAGAGAATAAGATAATTCAGAATTATTATGTGACAGAGGATTATCGTGTACGCTTTGTGGCAGAAGATAAGATTTACCTGTTAGATTATAACCGCCAGCAGGAAGCGTTATTTACCATTGATAACATCGACATAACAGCCAACATGTTTAAAGTGGGTGTAATAGATGATGAAAAGTTCCAGTATGTCGTGGCAGACAAACAAAAGAAGGTAGCATTTACACAGGCCAGACAGCTTTGGTATTACGACTACGATAGCGGAACAATCACAAATGTATATGGTTTTTGTCAAGAGGATAATTATACGGATGCACGTGTAACTTACGATGAGAATAATATCAAAATTCTTAACATGGACAAGGATGGTAATATTGTGTTTGCTGTCTATGGTTATATGAATCGTGGTGATCATGAAGGAAAAGTCGGAATTTCTGTATTCTCATTTTCTGCGCAAAAGGACAAGATGGATGAGATACTTTTTATTGAAAACAATAAGCCGTTTAACATTCTCAAAGAAGATATGGAGACGCTTTTGTATCTTAATGAAGCAGGCGAATTCTTCTACTTTGATAACGATTGTATTGTAAAGGTTGATACGAATACGTTGAAAGCTGAGATTTTTATAGAGGATGTATTAAATGAAAATCTCGCGGTTTCAGATGATCATCATCTGATTGGATATCCGAATGAATTGTTGACAGAGAACACAACCAAGATTACGGTTTTGAATTTGGAGAATGGGGAGACGCAAGTCTACGATGCAACTTCGGGCGAACGTTTAGAAGCAATCGGTTTTGTTGAAGAAGACCTTGTGCTTGGTAGAATTAGAGAGGGTGATATTGAGGTTGCTTTAGATAAGACGGTTATCTGTCCGATTTCGAGCATTGATATTCTTGATAAGAACAAAAATGTGGTGAAAAACTATGGAGCTACCGGTGTCTATGTGATTGATGCCGTTGCAAAAAATGGTGTCGTATACCTTAATCGTGTTAGAAAAATTAATGGTGTGTTTGAAGAGACGACACAGGACTTTATTACGTACAAAAAAGAGGAAAACACAGACCAGATCTACACGTTGTACAAGATGACAGATAAAGCATACAATCAGCTGTATCTGAAGTTCCCGGATTATATATACGTAACGGTTCGTCCGAAACTGATGATTACGCGTAAAGAAGTAAATGAAGAAGACACGACGGTAAAGGTTAATTTTGACCATATCAATACAAAGTTCTACGCATACGGTCAAGGTAAGTATATGACAGACTATCTAAGTCTCAATGAAGCTGTGCGTGTTGCTTATGAAAATGCAGGTGTTGTTGTCGATTCAGACGGCGTGATTGTGTGGAGAAAGATTGCGGTTAAGGATTATCATACCGTTGCTGATAAGATCAAAATCTACAATGTGCAAGATGTACGTGAAACGTTAGCAGCGTGTATCTATATGATGGGAATATACGAAGAAAAAAATCCGGAATATGCAGCGATGATTGATGATATTGCCAACGAAAAACCGATAGAAGAAATTCTTCTTAAGTATGTTGGAAGAAAGGGAACGGATATTACCGGTTGTGCGTTTGAAAATGGATTGTACTATCTGTGTAAAGATGCACCTGTTATTACAAGATTTGCAGATGGAACCTATGTATTAGTGACAAGTTATAACGGGCAGAAAGTACGATATATCAATCCGTTAGAAGATGATGATATTGTAGAGGAACGTGAAGAATTTGAAGAAAAAATCCACGATAGTGGAAATGTGTTTATTAGTTACGTGCGATAAGCTATGGCACGGAGCATACTGTGCTTGCGATGTGCGTCTATGGCGTGAAGCAAATAAAAACCATGGGTTTTGGATACCCATGGTTTTTATTGGTTATAATCATTCCAAGCATTGCAGATTTCAGTACAAATTTTTTTGCTAAAATATGCCGTTTGATTATTATGAAATGTAACCACTTCATTCGTCACTGTAGAGACTAAGGAAATATTAACTACGATACCGGCAGCGCATTGTACGAAGCTTTTGTCTAGTAAGAAATCCTGTACAGCAGTAGCAAAAGGAACTCGGAGATACAGACCTTCTAATGTGGAACCATCTGTCAGATAATATACCAAAACACGATTGCTAAGCTGTATGTAAAGGATATTGTTTAAGGAAATACGTGTGTTCCCTTCCTTGGTTTTGACAACGACAAATCTTTCTGATTTGCCGGAAAAATCCTTCAATGCATCGTCTAAGGTCTGATACAAATCAGCAGGTACAATAGGTTTTAGTATATAGTTAAAAGCCTTTGCTTTATAAGAATCGAGTGCATAATCCTTGCTGGCTGTAAGGTAAATGATGATTCCTTCATAGCCGTCATTTCTTAGCTTAATACCCAATTCAATACCGCTTATGTCAGGCATCATTATATCAAGTATGCATATATCAAAGTGTTCATCGTCCTGAATGGCATCTATAAGATCATCTGCGTGGCTATAGATATAGACAGTGAAATCTTTAAGATTGTGCTTAGCGGCATATTCTTCCAACATTATATTGAGCATTCCGCTACACTGCAGGTCGTCGTCGCATATTGCAATATTCATTCGTGAACCTCCTTTGTTTGATATTTTTAGTGGTATTTCATTATAGCATAAAATATGATAAAAATCATCATAATTGTTGGATTTATGCAAAAATTACAACTGCTATTACGCTCTTCATCGTTCTTTTTATGATTATCTTCAGTCCTTCTTCACACATATTCCATATTTTATTTGTTTAAGTAATTCACTTCTGTGTATACTGTTGCATCATCACCTGCAAACATACCTTCGTAAATCGCACTTTTGTCCGTTGCCACGATTTTTACGCAAAAATCACTCATTTATACGCAAAGAACGAATAATTCGTAATTTTTATGTTACTCTTGTATGTGAATAAATGGATTTACAAAGCGGAGGTATTTGATATGAATTTTTCGATAGGGCTTAGAGATTTGGTAAACCCTTGGAAGAGATTAGCAGTAGGCGTGTTACTAATTGTTTTTGCCATATTTTGTATTGTAGGGAAAAAATGGTACATTGATGTGGACAAAGAGGACTGTGTGTCGATAACGGCAACCTTTCATGATTGGAAATATCACTCGGGAAGTGATGGAATGGACGTCAATCGCATCAATCTCAGATTTGATGATTATGCATCCGATGTGGAGATTCATTCGAGTTGTTTAAGTAAAGAACTATCAGACCGCGTAACGAACTTAAAGTCCGGAACAAAAATGGAACTTATGGTTTACGAAAAGACATTAACGGCTTATGAAATAAAGGTAGATGGCACATCATGGCTTGCATTTGATGACGCGTGTAAAATGATAGAAAATAATTATAAGATAATAAGCTATGTTGCATATGTACTCTTACCGGTCGGTATTATATTGGTTATCTCATGTATTGTCAGCTTGTTTTTATTGAAGAAAAAAGAGATTGATACATTGTAAACCTATGTATAGACAAAAAGTTATGTTATAATCTGTAGTTGAAAAAACATAATAAGAATGATACATAAGAGGTGCAATATGAAAAAAATCGCCATAATAACCTTTGCGATATTATTAATTACTATAATGGGAATATTTTTTATTACGAATAGATACCTGGCTACAGAGCAGATGAAGGGAAGAACGAAGGTAGGAATCTTGTACAACGGAGAGATTAACGACAAGGGATGGGGTCAGTCTCACTATGAAGGTTTAAATGAAAGTGCTCAGGAATTGGACTTTGAAGTAGTGTATGAGGAAAGTGTACCATATGATGAAACCTGTATGGAAATTATGGAGAGAATGATAGATGATGGCTGTGAGATCATCATATGCAATTCCTTTAACTATGGAGAATGGATTGAAAAGGTGGCAAAAAAGTATCCGAACATTGAATTTTTTCATGCGACAGGAACGAAGCAGGGAGATAATATTACGACTTATTTTGGCCGTATGTATCAGATGAGATATCTAAGTGGAATTGTTGCCGGTATGCAGACCGAAACAAATGAAATCGGCTATGTTGCAGCATTTCCAATCTCTGAAGTAAATAGGGGTATCAATGCATTTACATTAGGTGTCCAATCTGTGAACCCGGATGCCACAGTGCATGTGGTTTGGACGGAAAGCTGGACAGACTATGATATGAATGAGGATGCAGCTTGGACATTAATTGATGTGTGTAATGCAGATATTATAGCGATGCACTGCGACAGTGTGGCACCCCTTGATGTGGCAGAGGAAAAAGGCGTGTGGTCTATCGGATATAATATGGATAATAGTGAGATATATCCGAATAGTTTTCTTACTGCACCTGTGTGGAACTGGGAGACATTTTACACACCTCAGATAGAAAAATATATGCAGGGAAAATATTACGCAAGCAATTATTGGTTAGGTACGGAAACCGGTCTTGTGCAATTGGCACCGCTTACATCTAATGTAAAACCGGAAGTGGCGAATGTCGTTGCGGAAAAAAAGGCAATGATGGATGCAGGAACGTATGATGTGTTCTATGGCCCTGTAAAGGACAATGAGGGTGTGATACGAATCCCTTCAGGTGAGAATATGCCTGACGATGTAATGCTGAATTCTTTTGACTGGTATGTGGAGGGCGTGAAGATATATGAACAAGAGTAAAATAAAAACGTTATTGATAGTATTAGCCATTGTTGTGTCATTGCTTATTGTGGTTGCTTTGTGGGTTGTTACGGGTGACAGGAAAGAAAAAGAACAGATGATTAAGATTGGATTTATCATGTCCGGTGCATATGAGGAGAAGGGATGGAACGGTCTTCACTATGATGGAGTGAAAGCAGCCTGCGACGAATTGGGTATGGAACTTATTGTGAAGGAAAGTGTAAAGGAGCATTCCGGTCAATGTGAGGACGCAATTAAAGACTTGGCAAAGGAAGATGTGGATATTATTATTCTTTCGAGCTATGGATATGCCGAGGAAGCGGAAGAGGTAGTTAAAGAATATCCGGATATCACATTTTATTCTACGTCCTTTGATTATTACGGAGATAATTTGAATTGTTATTTTGCAAGAATTTATCAGGCAAGATATCTATCCGGAATTATAGCCGGTCATATGTCTGATACAGATGTGGTTGGTTATGTGGCTGCAATGCCGAATAATGAGGTGAACAGAGGAATTAATGCATTTACACTGGGAGTGAAAAAGGCAAATCCGGATGCGAAGGTTGTTGTTGCATGGAGTGATTCATGGGATGACGCTGACAGGGAAAAACAACTTGCAAAGGAGCTTATTGAAAAGGAACATGTTGATGTGTTGGGTTATCATCAAAACAAGCCAAATGTAATAGAGGTAACTGAGGATTTGGGAATATATTCCATAGGATATCATGAAGCCTATGAAGGTGGCAGTGAGAAATTTTTGACTGCGGTTGAATTTAGGTGGGATATGATCTACAAAGAATTATTATCCGATTATGCCAAAGGAAAGTCTGATGTGGTGAATACGTATTGGTTCGGGTTAGAAAAGGATGCAATCGGACTGACGGATGTATCGACTGTAGTACCTTCCGATGTGATTGCGGATGTAGAAACAGCGAAGAAGGAATTGGTTGACGGAGACAGAATATTCTCAGGTATTATATATGATAATCAAGGAAATGTTCGTTGTCGTGACGGCGAGATGATTAGTGACCAGGTGCTTACGAACAATATGGATTGGTATGTAGAAGGTGTAGAGGTATATGGCGAATAGTAAAAAAAGAATCCATCTAAGAACTGTATTAAGTGTTGCGGTACTATTTGGTGTCATGATAATAGTAGGTAGCCTTCTTGGCATGAAATTAAACGAAATGCTTATCGGACATATGGAAAAGCAGGTTACAGAGCAATCTTCATTATTGTCTGAGCAGATTGAACAGGTAATAGAAATGCAATTTGTACAGCTTAACAACATAGCAACTGCAATTTCAAGTAATCAGGATAATCCGCAGCAGGTACTTATGGCGTTGAAACTAGAACAGGAAGGAATCACAATAGGTGTGCTAAAGTTAGATGGCAGTGTGCTTGCGGGAGCTTCGTTAGATGTTAACGCATATGAAGGAATTAAGAGGTCGTTTCGAGGGGAGGATGCTGTTTCTTATGCGGAAGGAAAAGGAATGGTTTTCTCAGTGCCGGTGTATCATGGTCAGAATGTAAAATATGTGTTGTTTAAGAAATATGATGAAGCTGTTTTAGAGAAGACATTTGGTCGAGAGTGTTACGACGGTGACGGACAAATTCTTTGGGCAGACATAAATTATGAGATAGTAATTCCTTTTGTGGGTGACAATTTCGATGATGACTTTTTGCATGAAAAAAATGTGGAGACAGGTTTCGAAATAATTAAGAAGAAAATGGAAACGACTACTGCAGCGAGCACATTTGTAAAGTCAGATAACGGAAGCTGCTTTTTATTTGTATCCGAGGTGAAAAATTACGGAATTTATGCAGTAGGTGTTGTGCCGGAGAACACGTTGTCGGATGGAATTACTTATATTACCTCGTTAGTTCTTTGGGTGTTTGCTCTTTTGCTGGTACTGTTCATGATAATAACGATTTATCTGTTTATAACAGCTGAAAAGGCAAAGGAAAGTGACGAGTTGAGAGTGGCAAAAGAAGAGGCAGAAAATGCCAATAAGGCAAAGAGCCAGTTTCTTGCCAATATGTCTCATGAAATCAGAACGCCTATTCATGGAATTATGGGTATGAATGAGATGGTCTTAAGAGAGGCGCAGGATGAAAAAATAAGAGACTATGCCAGGAACATCAAGCATGCCAGTGAGAACTTGCTAGAGATTATTAATGGAATCCTGGATTTCTCCAAGATAGAAGCAGGAAGAATAGAAATAGAAGAGAGTGCATATCATCTAAGAACTCTTTTAAATGATGTGGTGGCTGTGATTGCACCGCTAGCTGAAAAAAAAGATTTGGAATTTGCAGTTGAGGTGGATGAGAATCTGCCAAGCGAACTTTATGGAGATGTAGGTAAGATCCGACAGGTTATATTGAACTTACTTAATAATGCAGTAAAATACACGAAAACAGGTAAGATAATGCTCGTTATCAGAGGCGTTTTTGTGGGTGATAATGTTCAACTTAAAGTAAAGGTAAAAGATACAGGAATTGGTATTAAGGAAGAAAATATAGAGAAGCTGTTTGTTGACTTTGAAAGAGTTGATTTGAATACAAACCGAAATATCGAAGGTACAGGTCTTGGTTTGGCGATTGTCAACAAATTGATACAGAATATGGGTGGTAAGATAAAAGTTGCCAGTGTATATGGAGAAGGTTCCACATTTGCTGTCACGATACCACAGAAGATACTTGATAGAAGTTGTATTGGAGATTTCAAGATGCTCGTGGAAGCTATGGATGAAGAAGTGCATTCGACAGGTTTTGCTGCACCAGATGCCAAGGTACTTGTAGTGGACGATCATGAGATGAATCTTTTAGTTATGGAAAATCTCCTTAAGGAAACGAAGGTGCAGGTGACAACCTGTAATAGTGGTAAGGCTTGTATTGAGAGTATGATGGATAACGTCTATGACATCATCTTTTTGGATCATATGATGCCACAGATGAATGGTATAGAAACGTTAGAAATACTCATAAAGAAGAATCTAAAGAGAGAAAGCAAGATTGTTGCACTTACTGCAAATGCAATTGTTGGAGTGAAGGAAATGTATCTTTCAAAAGGCTTTGACGATTATCTAAGCAAGCCGATTGATACGAGAAGACTGGAAAAAATTCTTCTTGATTTTATTCCAAAAGACAAGATTGAAATAATGGAAAAGCCAAGGTCTTTCGATGAGGAGAAACAACAACCGGAGACTTTTGAGGAGAATCATTGGCAATATATCGATACAGCAATTGGCATGAGATACAGCAATGATAGTAAGCATATGTACAAATCTTTTTTGCAGATATACTGTAATTTTGCAGAAGATAAGATCAAACAACTTACAGATAGCTTTGCGTGCAAGAATTGGGAAGAATACGTGACGTATGTGCATGCTGTTAAATCGACTTCTCTGAATATAGGAGGCGAAAAGCTTTCTATGTTAGCGGCAGATATAGAGGAGAAGGGGCTGAAATATCTGGCGGGAGCAGATGATAAGTTGGACTTTCTTTTGGAAACACATAACAATTTAATGCAACTGTATCGTGTAACTCATGAAGAGGCATTACAGGTGCTAAAAGCATTGTAGATGACCGACAAAACTGGAGTAAAGACGATTAATAAGAATGCATTTTATGGATGTAAGGCATTAAAAACAGTAACGATTGGCACGAATGTTACAAAGACACCTAAGAGCATGACGGTGAAAATGCCAAAGAAGAAATTTAAAGCATATAAGTCCATGCTGATTAAGAAGGGTGTGAATAAGAAAGCGAAGTTTAAGAAAAGTTAATGATTATGTAGATACAGCGGAGCGATGAAAGTTGCTCCGCTGTTTTGTGTCAAAAAAACTATTTTTACGCAAAAAGTGACTGTTTTTACGCAAAATGCGTTTTTATTCAAAAAAGATGTTATGTTATACCCATAAAAGAATCAACAAAAGAAATGATTTTTAAGGGAGGAAAAAATGTTGAGGAAAAGAATGATAAGTAGTTTACTTGTAATGTGCATGATTGTTTCACTATTGTCCAATGTGGGTATAACAGCACAGGCGACAGAGTATCAAGTATCAGAAAGATCTGAAAAGATTGATACAAATGTGAAAGCAGCTGCAAAAGCAGGTGAAAGTAATGATGGAAGCACAGATGTCGAGATTACAAAACAGACATATGAAGATTTGGGTTTGGAATTGAATGAGAATATCGGAAATAATGTTCCGGAACCAATTAACACAAATGGACGTAATAACCCTACGGTTGTTAATTCGGCAAGGGAAATTTACGCTGCAGCTAACGGAAGCAAAGGAAATCGATATACTTTGCGTAACGGCTTCAACAAGATGGGAGAAGATCGCGTATGGGACACTACTGATATTTCAGATAGTAATGGTACAATGTATGGTGCCTATAAGTATTGGGATATTAATAACAGTGACGATTTAGAGGGTAAAAGTGGAAATACCCACTATAGTCAATTGAGTGAAAATGATAACAAAGGTAATTATGATGTTAACTCAATGTATAAGGGCGAAAATGGTTTTTATGGTATTTATGCGACTTCTACAGAATTTAATGCTGGCGAAGGGAAAGATAATTATATTGCGGAACTTCGAGCATATAGTGATGACACAAAAAGTACTGTAGATGGTAAGGAAATCAAAGGAAAGATTGGTGTTCAGCTTTACAAAGTACAAGATGCTACGGGAAAAAGAACTGAAGTTGGTTTTTTAGATGCAGGTGCAGGTGATAATCTGGTTGTAAATAAAAAGAGTCTGTATCTATATTTTTATCGTAGATATATTCAGGAATTAGATGCCATTTTTGAAGTGGAAGCAGCAGATGTGGATGGTGATGGTAAAGATGAACTTTTTGTATATTATGGTAGATATCAGGATGATGATACATCTCGCTACGCTTGTGTAGATTATTATAAAAAGAGTGGTTCTAGTTACGCTTTGAAAGAGCGTATGAAGATTTATGCTGGTAATAAAGATACATTTGGTGATGGTTGGAATGGGTTTAATGGTCAGCCGGTTGTTACAATTGCTGGAGGTGATTTGTCCGGTGATGGCAAAGATGAAATATGTATTACAGTATCAGCACCTACTGAATCAACAACCGTAACAGATAAAGCTCGTGCGACGGTTTATACATGGAATAATAGTCAATTAGAAAAAATAGAAGCCCTTAAGGATATATCCTTAGCAAACGGAACAAAGGCTATGGTATCTGCCAACTGTGCCTTTGGTACATATACGTTGCCAACAGAAGGATATCAGGGTAATGTGTTATTTATTGCAGGTTATCAGACACATGAAAACACTGCAAATGATAATAAAAAGTATACAAATGCAGCGTATAGATGCGTATACTTTAGTGCTAGTAAGAATAAGTATATTATTTCAGATTATAAAGAGATAGCTTTAGGTGCTCGCGGTAACTTAGTAGGAAGCTTTAGTACTAAGGATGGTCGTTGTCGCCCGATTCATGCGCCGATTCCATTGGCATGTGCAAATTTAGAGGGAATAACAGCTGAGGATCAGGAAGATGAGATTTGTTTTGGTGGAGATGTATATTCCTTTGACTTAGAAAATAATGAATTTGTTAAGCAGATTGGTTCTCTTAGTGTGTGTACCAATATGGAAAACCATAATGAAAATGTTAAGGATAAGGATCAGATGTGGATTAGTGATTTGCAGGTAGGATGTATCGATACTGATCCACAGGCAAATAATTGGAGAGAATCCTTTATTTATGTGACAGGCGTTCATAGAGAAGATAAGCCAAATGGTAGCGATGATTATTACTGGATGAATATTGGAGCTTTTTATTTGAAGAAGCAAAGAGCAGACGCGGATAATAGTATTAGTCATGAAGAAGGTGTCATTATGGAATCTAATCGAAGAGGAGATCGATATGGTACTTTCATTAGTTTGTGTTTGCCGGATATTCAGCAAGATTCTATTAGAATGGAGTATGTTGATAAGATTACAACATTTACTAATCCGCAGGTATATGCCGTGCTCCAGGCGAGTCCGTATTTTGATGATTTAAATGCGGCATATGATTATATTGGCAATGGTGGAACTGCTTATTCTACAAGTAAAGGAGAAGGTTCCGGTAAGGGTGCTACGGTAGGAGCTTCTGCCGGTGTATATACATCCGCCGAAATATCTTTAGGTGGTGTAGGCGAGTATGAAACAGAAATCGGTGTTGAATATAATTATAGTTACATGAAATCCAAAGATTTGGAGTATTCTATAGAATATAATAACCAGAGCGGTGGTACAGATAAAGTTGTCCTGTATTCTATCCCATTGGTTTGCTATGAGTATTTATTATATCAGCCGGGAAATTCTGAGCCTGAGAAAGTATATTATACTTGTCCGTTGCAGCCTGCAACTTCAATTGTGGATTTGGAAATATATGATGAGGTAGCAAGACAAACAGCCGGATTAGAGGTTATTGGTGGTAATTTAATTACCAGTACACCAGGTAAACCGGAAACCTATAAGAACAGTTTAAAAGGTGAAAATGTTTATCGATACAATGGCGATTACAGTGCAGCGAATGCTTTAGGCTCGGGAGCTGATATTAGTCAGACCATTTCCTATACAGAAACAGAAGAACGTAATCATGAGGTAAATGCTTATATTAATGGTAAGGTAGGTGCCGGTGTAGGTATTTTCGGTACTGAAATGAAGAGTGGTGTTACAGCGTCCGTCAACGGAGGGGTATCGTTCGCAAAAAGTTACTCTGAAGGAATTTCTTATACAGGTGTTGTAGATAACTTACCGTCTGAAGCAGATCAATATGGTTTTAGCTGGAAGTTAATGGTAAATCAAGCATATCTTAATGGTAAAGATAATCCGGTATGGATTGTGGGATATGATGTGATAAATGTGTATCAACCACCAACAATACCACAAAATCTTGCTGTAACAGGTGTGACAGATGATTCTGTTGTTTTGGAATGGGATGCATCTGCTGGAGCAACATATTACGAGTTATATATGGTTGATGCATTAGGGGATTACAATTTATTAACAGTGGTTCCGTCATCTGCCTTACAGTACGAAGTAGAAGAATTGGATAGTAATACAACATATCATTTTACTGTCCGTGCAGGTTCGAATGAAAAGGGATGTAGCGATTATGCACCGAGTGTAAATGCTACAACACTTAATGGAGGATCTTTTGAGGTTGTTGAGAACCCTCAAGATCAAAGTACATATGTTGGTGGTTCGGCAGTCTTTACCACAATTGGCAAATATACAAATGCAGCAGGCAAGGCCAATACAGTTTCTTATGCATGGCAGGTATCTAAGGATAATGGGGATACTTGGACGACTTTAAGTGCCGGAGATTATGCGAGTGGTATTAATACCAATTCTCTTAAGCTTACAAATGTCACTGAAGATATGCATGGGTGGATGTATCGTGCAAAGATATATCATCTTAATCGTTCCTTGTTTACAGAAGGTGCAAAGCTCATTATTGACAAGGCGAAAAGTACCAGTGAATTACTTACCGATGATATTGTATATGATAAAGCAATTATTAATTCAACAGGAACCATACGTACCTCCAATACAGAAACCGTATATAATGTGAAGAGTGTATCTATTGATAATCCGGAAGACGATAAAAAATACGTATTATATACCAATGATGATTATACAGAATTTTATTGGAGTGATGGAACACAGTATTATCCGTGTGATACAAATGCAAGCATCGATACAGACACATATACGATTGACGGAAAAGAACAAACAGTTATTGATGAGGCAACTATTGTAGAGATAGATGATATCGGAACACAAGCATATGAAGAAATGAAAGGCGATTATAGAGCAAGAATTTTGGAAGTTGTAGGTGAGGATAGCATAGATGTAGATGTAAAAGATGAATCCTTGACTGTTGTCGATGTATCTGAAAATGAAACACTTACAGTTGATACAGTAGAGTATAAAGTTCTTGAAAAATGGAAAATGGACGATGGATTGTTTGTGTACTGTGTGGAAGAACAGGATGCATCCGAAGATTCAGATAAATACTATTATTATGAATCTAAAGATGGAGAAGATACAGTTTATGGTTCATGTACCATTTCTTCAACATCATATATAAAAGAAGGTGTGCCGGTGAATAGTTTGCAGCTTGCATATCAGGCTGTAGAATCAGAGGTTGTTACATATACCGATAATGAAAAAGCGGGTGATACAGTTACGTTAAGAGCGAAAGCAAAAAGCTCGAATGGAGATTTGCACGAAGGAATAATGAAATTTGTTATCTCTGGTGCAACATCTCAACAGATAGTAGCAACTTATGACGAAACACAGCAGTGTTATACAGCACAATGGGCACCACAAACAGAAGGAACATATTATATTGCAGCTCAATATGCTGGAGATAATAAGTACTATGCTAGTACATCTCAGAAAATCGAGGTGCATACGGTAATGAAGGACAACAGCAAGATTTCTATTACAGCACCGGGAAATATGACTTATGGAAAGAATACAAAACTTTCAGTTGTTCAATTAAGTGGTGGTGATGAGAATACGCAAGAAAATGTGACCAGTACAGTAGATTATTTTGTTGAAAAGTTATCCGATGTGACGAATAAATACGAGACGGCTACAGATGAAGAGTACACAATAGAAGCTGGTGTATTTACACCAAAGACTACCGGTAGGTTCAACATTACAGCTAAAAAGGATAATGTATCAGATAGTGCGGTTATTCATGTGGATAAGGGACTCATTACAATTTCAGCAGATGATCAGACATCTTCTGTAAACAAAGAGAGAAATGATCTCACAGCATCTATTGTAGGATATGCTTCTTTTGATGAGAGCAAGATTAATAATTTGACACCTGGTACTGACTACGAGATGCAATCGGATGCGATTTCGACAGATGCTGCTGGTGATTATATTGTATATCCGGTATTGAAGAATACTGATAAGATGCAGGATCTTCAGAACCTGTATAGTATTATACTAGAGAAAGGTTTGTATACCTTAACCTCTTCTGCGTATGAAGTAAATGTAGAAACTGATACAAAAGGAACAGCAGAAATCAAATATGAAACAACAGGTCGCTCTATTAAGGTGAAAACAGGTGATTTAGTTCCGGAAAATTCCAGAGTTATAATTGAAGCTACGCCAAAAGAAGGTTATAGTATTGCCGGATGGCAGGTAGATGGTAATCTTGTAGAAGAAAGCGGAACAGTTGTAAAAGATTCTTTGTACACAATTGATAGTCTTACTTCTGATAAGAATATAAAAGTCTTATTTGAGGATATTACATCAAAGGTTTCGTACAAGGTACATGCGGATGAACAGGATAAATTAAACGGTACAGTGCGAGGTACTTATAGTACTGTGGATGGCTATGAATTTTCAAGTGGAAGTCAGTTGGCATATAAGCAAAGTATTGTGGTACAAGCACAGCCGAATGAAGGTTATGTTGTTGACCATTGGACGATTCAAAGTGGAGATGAGATAGCAACAGTAATCAAAGCAGAGGACGGAATTAATTCTTACACAGGAAGCACCTATACATTTACAAAACTGACAAAGGATACACAGATTGAAGTATACTTTGCAAAACAGACAACAATACCGGTTTCTCTTAAGTTTGTGGATGGTGAAGGTATTGCTATGAAAGATAAGGTTTCTGTTAATATTAATGGAACAGATATTACCAGTGATTCTGAGGGTGTATTCCATTATGATGGTATAAATGGTGACAACTTATGTATTCAGGTAAATGTTCCGGAGAATCTTTTAGTGAATTCATGGAATGTATCAGACGGACAGAGTACAGGAACACTTAGCAACGATAATAAGACAATGAATATTTATAATCTCCAAAAAGAAACGGATTTTGTTGTTCAGACGGATGCATTTAATACGTATGAAGTATCCTTTACAACTAAGGTAGATGATGATAGTGATGCTACAAAAGCAGGTATGTTGATTGCAACGAAGAGAAGTACTTCAGAGGAGATTGTAAGTGGAACTGCCCATATTCAAGGTTCTGCTATTGAGTTAAATGCTACTCCTAAGTTGGGATATGAAATAAAAGAATGGCTTGTAAATGGAAAAGTTGTTCAAGGCGAAGCAAAGGAAAATGGAGTGCAGAGTTATACAGTATCTTCGCTTTCCGCAGATACAACTGTAGTAGTAGTGTTTAGAAAGAATGTAGAATTTATTGATCTTAAAGTTCAAAGTGGAAAAAATGGTACAGTTGTTACTAAAGTAGGTGTAGAAAATCAATTAGAAGAGATTGATGCAACGAATGGTGTGGAAATACCTGCTGGAAATATTGTAGAGATTAAGGCAACACCTGCAGATGGATATATGGTTAAGAATTGGACTGTGAACGATGTGGTTCAGAGTGATAAGAGTAATGTATTAACATTGGCAGATGTAAAAGAGGATACAGTAATTAAAGTGACTTATCAGTTGATTGTACTGTACAATTTGCCAGTAAATGGTACAGATTATACTATAACAGACATCAAGAGAAATCCGGACGAATACGGAACAGGAACCGGAACAAATGGTGCAGATCAAATTCGTGATGGAGGAAATGTTTCATTTAAGCTTACACCAACCAAAAAAGAAGGAAAAATCGTTACTGTAAAAGCGATTAAAATATTTGGTGTGGATTGTGCAAATGATAAAAATGAGTATCCGGTGAAAGCGGATAACGGTTCTTTGATTACGTCAGTTATGAATACAGACGGAAGTTATGCTATTACAGTTGATAATGTGAAGGCAGACATGAATCTTGATGTTACATTACAATATCAGGATGAAAGTAGCAAAGAGCAAAACAAAGATGAGGGTAACAAAGAACAAAACAAAGATGAGAGTAACAAAGAAGAAGTTGCGACGAAGTGCGTGGTAAACTATTCAGCACTAGACAACGGAAAATTAGTTGTAAAGACACCGGAAGGAACTGCAATTGAAAATGGTGCATCCGTTGATGTTGGTACAACTCTTGTATGTGCTGCAACTCCGGATGAGTACTACGAATTAGACACCTTAAATGTTAATAATAAGGCTGTAAATCCTTCAAGAAACGGTAATGAATATTTGTACACCATTGTAACAGAGGCTTCTGTACCGGTTGTTACAATAGAAGCAAGTTTCGTAGTTGCTAAGGACTTAGGATTTGATGATGCAGATAAGTTTGAAAACTTTAAGGTGAAAGCTGTTGGCAAGAACAAAGCCATAAAAGTTACATGGGCAAAGATTCCTGAAGCAGATGGATATTATGTATATGGAACAAAATGTAAAACTGAATTTAAGAAGATTAAAACCATTACAAATCCATCGAAGGTAAGCTTTACACAGAAAAATCTGAAGAAGGGTCAGTACTATAAGTACAAATTAGCTGCATATAAGACAATTGATGGCAAGAACTACATTATTGCAAATTCTATTGATGTACACGCTGTTACAAAGGGCGGAAAGTATGCAGACCCTACAAAGATTAAGGTAAATAAAACTAAGATAAACCTTCGTAAGGGTAAGAAAGCTACAATCAAAGCATCTTATACTATACAAAAGGGCAAAAAGCAAGCTTTGCATATTAGCAAATTCCGTTATGAAAGTACAGATAAGACAATTGCCACAGTGAATAAAAAAGGTGTGGTAAAGGGAATTAAGAAAGGTACAGCATATATTTATGTGTATGCACAAAACGGTGTTTATAAGAAGGTTAAAGTAACGGTTAAATAACTTAGAGTTGTGTAAATAAGAAGTGGCAGTGAGGACGATGTCCTCATTGCCACTTTTGTTGTTCGTTATACATGGATTATATTCATTTATAATTTTGCAGCTTCTTCAAATGCTTCAATACTATTACACTTTGCTGCAAGTTTTATTAGATTCGTTAGTGTTTCGGAATCATATATAAGTGATAGAATTGTAAAAAAGTGTAATCAAGTAGACTGACTCTTGGATTAAGTCAACACCACACATAAAAGGAGCATATCAAACGATATGCTCCTTTTATATCATAGTCAACTATGAAAATATCTTATTCCTCAGAAATTGCACCTGTAGGACATGTTCCAGCACATGCGCCGCAAGAAATGCAAGCAGCAGCATCGATTTCGAACTTGCCATCACCTTCAGAGATTGCTCCAACCGGACAAGCACCAGCGCAAGCACCACAAGATACACAGCTATCATTAATAACAAATGCCATGATAAATTCCTCCTTGTTGTAAAAATCTTTATGCCTTATTGGTATAAGACCATTAATAAATATATTGTAAATCAAGTCGCTTTGAATATCAAGGTTTTTGTGGGTTAGACGGGACTAATCTTGGTTAGCGTCTTCTCTCCTTCTTCGGCGGGCGCCATCTAAAATAACCTCTCGTGCGTGAATGGCATCTTCTTTACTCATTGGCTCCATACCTTTTAAAGGATACTCCATACCGAGATTTTCGTATTTTACTTCGCCCATGTTGTGATATGGAAGAACATCTAATGCTTTTAGGTTCTTCAATCCACCGATAAAGTAGCCCAATTCATCAAGGTAAGAATCAATAAAGGTAATGTCCTTGACAATAACATGTCGAATCCAGATATCCACACCTTGTTCGTCGATATATTTTGCAAAATCCAGTATATTGGCATTTGGCTGCTTACAAAGCTTTTCGTGTTCATCAGGCTGTATATGTTTGATGTCCAACATGATCAGATCTGTAGCCTTCATCAAGCGATCGAACTTTGCAAGGAGTTCAGGGTTGTTTCTGTTAAACATTACACCGGAAGTATCTAAGCAAGTGTGGATTCCCTTTTCTTTTGCTTTCTCAAATAGTTCTGTTAAGAAATCAATCTGCATTAATGGTTCACCACCGGTTGCAGTGATTCCGCCGTTTTTGTAAAAATGATGCAATGAGTCATACTGTGCTAACAGGTCCTCTACGGTGTGTTCTTCACCACCGCGCATATCCCAGGTATCCGGATTGTGGCAGTAAGCACAGCGCATCGGGCAGCCTTTGAAAAATACGACAAAGCGCATACCTGGGCCGTCTACGGTTCCGCAAGTTTCTATAGAATGAATATGTCCTATCATAGTTTGGTTTCCTTTCTATCATATGAAAAGTAAATGATACATATGTTTTCTTATTTGTAAATGGTTGCTATATCATTTATACAGTGTATTATTGGTGTTCTGTTAGAGATTAATGCACTCTATAAATGATATATAGGTTATTTTTCTAAAAATGGAGACAAGAAAGATTCTTGTCTCCATTTGAAGAATTGTTATTATTCTGCTAAGCCACTAGCTCCATTCAACTGCGTTTCATGTCGCTAGACGCTGCGCGCCGAATACGAGTTATATCAAAATGCCCTGCGCGTAAGCAAGCTCTCGTAGAGACAAGAACGAGAGCAGCTAAG
This sequence comes from Lachnospiraceae bacterium, assembly GCA_015057435.1. GTDB lineage: Bacteria > Bacillota > Clostridia > Lachnospirales > Lachnospiraceae > CAG-590. Next base: position 773 of record SVEJ01000007.1, on the reverse strand, counting down.
CCGCTAGCTCCATTGCGCTAACGCTTCATGTCGCTAGACGCTGCGCGCCGAATACGAGTTATATCAAAATGCCCTGCGCGTAAGCAAGCTTACCGCAGGGCACCTTGAATAACTCGTGCACGGCTTAGCAGTTGACTACATTGCCTGGTGGAATGTTCTTGAGATAACGTCAGCCTGCTGTTCCGGAGTCAACTTAACGAAGTTAACAGCGTATCCTGAAACACGGATTGTTAACTGTGGATAGTTCTCTGGATGAGCCTGAGCATCTAATAATGTGTCACGGTTCAACACGTTAACGTTAAGATGGTAACCACCGTCAGCTACATAACCATCTAACATATTTACTAAGTTATCGATCTGCTGTGTATTTGTTTCCATTGTAAAATCCTCCTTAATCTTTTTTCAATTCTTCATCCATACCGTTGTGTAAAGTAGGAACGCTACATGCTAAGTCCCCTTTGGCACAGTCGGTACAGCCCATAGTTGCAGTTGCTTTTTCACCAACTGCGATGGCCTCGTCCATGGTCACATTGACGTGACCATGGTCATTACCCATCATCTGATCTAACATTGCAACAATGTCATCTATCTGATTCTTATCTGACATAAGACACCTCTTATTTGCTTAAGTCGATTTCGATATCTCCGGCAAATACCTGATCTTCCTTACCAAGAGCACCTGGGATGATAGTAAATGTATTAGAAATACCATCCTGAGCATCCTTAAATGGAATCTTAGCAACTGAAGCAAGTGAAGCTACAGCACCGTGAGT
>SVEJ01000006.1:57110-87249 GCA_015057435.1 Lachnospiraceae bacterium | reverse complement strand
GTTATCCAAGCGGATAATACAGCTATGACATTTGCCATGAGAAACAATATTCCTGCAATAATAGGGATTTTGTTCTTGAAGTTATTCATTTGCAATTCCTCCGTAAGTTCTTTTTGTCACTAAGTTGGTTATAACAAAGTATTCACATGAAGTCAATGCCATAAGCAACACAAAGCCACTTTTGACATCAATATCAAAAGTGGCTTTTTAATACTTCTATATGACTATCGGAATAATGACGCGGATTTTTTTACAAACAAAAAAATCTCGAACATAATTGTTCAAGATTTTATAATGCCGATGACCGGAGTCGAACCGGTACGATGTCACCACCGCCAGATTTTGAGTCTGGTGCGTCTGCCAATTCCGCCACATCGGCATGTTGAAACCAACGAAGATTATTATATTACGCTCCTTTGCTTTTGTCAACAAAAAAATCAATTTTTTTATATCTTTTTATCGAATCTTTTTTGCTACAACCGCAAATCTTCCATCTTCCACATGATACGCACATGTGGACAATGTAATAAGCTTATCACCATATGATACTTCTACACCGGTATCATATATAGACATTGCTTTGATATTCTTAACAAATTCCATGAATTCTTCTTCATCATTTGCATTTACAAACTCATAGTACTTAAATGCTTCACTATCATCCGCAAGAATCTCACCATAGAATGCTGCAATCACTTCATACGTTCCGTCTTCATATATCGTATCGAATGAAAATGTTCTATGTTCTTCAAAAAAACTTTCATCTTCATATCGGATAATATCATGAAACATTGTTCCGGAATTCATATTATGTCCGTATATAATTACATTGTCTGTAGGAACTTCCGGCATACAGTGTTTATCAATAAACGGCAATCCTGCAGCAGAATATTCCTGATCATAATCCCTATGAATATAATACTCGCCTCTTTCATTGTCGTTCGGGGTATGCATAACCGGATAATCAACTAGCGTATCATCAATCTTAATCCAACCGACAAAATCACGATTCCCGCGATATAACTTTTCAAATTTCTCTTGAACCATAATCCCGTCTATCGTTACCATCTTCGGTGTGTTCGAATTAGCAGTTGCATCTTCTTCGTATTCAATTGTCGGCATCTCAATAACCATGTCACGCAATTTATCAAAATTAGATTCTGCTCTATAGCTTGTATAATAGTAATAGATGAGATATGCGGCACATGCTACAATTATGAATATTAAAATACCGGATATAATCTTAATTCCCTTTTTTTTCATATGTTAAACACCTCAATATTGATTACAATCACGACAACATATACAACATAGACTCATACATAAGAAAAAGTCAGAATCACTTCTGACTTTTTCTCTAAAAATACTTCTTAGATCCCCACAAATTACTTTGCTTCAAATCTTGATATTCACTATAAGCTTGTTCTAGAATCTGCTTCTCATTCGGGAACTTTAATAAATGATAAGCTTCATGATACTTATAGTATCCGGAATCAACAAAGTATTCTTCACGTTGAGGTTTGCTGTAATAGCTGTCAGCCATCATCAGATACCAATGCACATCTTTATTCACTACGTCGTATGCAGTATTAAAAGTATAATTACTCTTATTCACATACTTGATAATCTGGGCAGTTACACCTGTTTCTTCTTTCACTTCGCGTAATGCCGTTTCTTTGTACTCTTCGCCTTCTTCTACCGTTCCCTTAGGAAGAACCCAGCCTTCATACTTATTCTTATAGTTCTTATAAAGCAACAATACCTTGCCTCTGAAGATTACCACACCACCACAGCTTACTGCTTCTATCATAGCTGTTCCTCCTTCATGTGAAATGTATACACTTCACTCCTATAGGTGTGTTGTTAATTGTATAAAGTATAGCAATTAATACAAAAAAACGCAAGACAAAGTTCAATTAGTTATGGTATGAATCCAAAATTTTTCGAGCAACTGCTGTTGCGCGTACACCATTGACATCTGATTTCTCTACAAGAATACTGACAACAACCTCCGGTTCATCCACACTACTAAAACCAACAAACCAGGAATAGTCATGTTCTCCGTTTGCATATTCAGCAGTTCCGGTCTTACCTGCAACAGAATACGGTGCACCGGCAAAATAATCAGCTGCCGTACCTTCATCAACCACCTGCTTCATATAATCTGTCAAGATTTCTACTTCTTTTGCTGTCAAAAGTGTATCATACGATGAAGGGGAGAATTTTCTAATTCTCGTTCCCTTATAATTCTCTATACTGTCAATCAGATACGGTTTCATCATCAATCCACCGTTAGCAATTGTAGATACAATCAATGCGTTATGAAGTGGGGAAATCAATGTATCCCCCTGTCCGAATGCAGTCTGCGGAATATAACCTTTGTCTGACTTCCCATCCAGATAAAAACGGCTCGTTGCACTTGCATCTGTATAAGGAAGTGACTTATTAAACAGGAAGGATTCTAATGTATCTCGCCATTCATCTACATCCAGTTCAACACCAATATCCGCATATGCCTGATTACATGAATTCGCCAATGCATCCGATAACTCCTGCTCTCCGTGTGTCTTTCGATTATAACAATGAACCGACACACCGTTAAATACGGATTCTTCATTCGTACAAGCATAAGAATACTTCTTATAACGGATAGGATTCTGACGAATATAAGACAACGTAGTTAATACTTTAAATGTTGAGCCCGGTGGATATAATCCTTGTGTGGCGCGATTCAACAAAACTGCTTCATCAAGTTCCTCATTACCACCATCACCGCCGGAATTCTCATTGTTATTATTCTCATCTGTCGCTTCTTTCCAGACAGTATCTATATCATTTGGATCAAAGTCGGGTTTTGATACCATGGCAAGTATCTTTCCTGTATCAGGTTCCATGACAACAACTGCACCATTAGCTGCGCCCAATGCATCATATGCCACCTTTTGTAGCTCGTAATCCAAGGTTGATACAACCGTGTCACCTTCATTCTTTTCTTCTTTTAGCGTATTAACAAAACGCTCTAACACATTAGCATTGCTGTCTGAAAGATAGAAATTGCCAATCAATTCAATCCCGGCCTTAGAATACGAGGAATATCCGACAGCATGCGCAAACAAATCACCATACGGATAATAACGTGTATCTCCCTGATTCGTTGCTAGCACTTTTCCATCACTACTTACGATGTCTCCTCGTAATACATTCGCTGCATATTTATCAAGTCGGCTATTAGCTGCATTTGCAATCACCTGATCTTTCTCAACGACCATAAAATGAATCACATATCCCATTAAGCCGATAATCAAAAACGCAAACAAATACGTAATTGCAAGTACCGGCTGATTCATCTTATCATTAATCTTATTAATTTTTTCTTCTCTTTCGATAAAAGCGCGCTGTTCAGGCGTAAGCATCTCCAGATCAAGATCTTTTTTCTTACGCTTTTTTCGTTTTTCTTGCGGCTTCTTCAATATTTCTTCTTTCTTCTTCAATCTTTTTCGCCTCTTTATTCTCTATTGTACTGATTCCCTGCATAATAGAAAACATAATCAGGGAACTTAGAACAGAACTTCCGCCATAACTAACCAAAGGAATTGTTACACCTGTCGAAGGGATGAATTTCGTAACACCACCTATGGACAAGAACGTCTGAAAAATATAGCAAATCGCAAACCCAAATGCCATCGTTTTATAAAATCGGTTTCTTACCTTCATCGCTATATTAATAAAACATATGAAACAACTAAAGCATACCAGTAGCAATGCAAGTGCAAACAAAACACCAAACTCTTCTGCAATTGCAGAGAAAATGAAATCACTCTCACTGACAGGTATTACATCCGGCGAGCCTTTTGTAAGTCCTGAGCCAAAATATCCACCACTTCCAATCGCAAACAACGACTGCGTAATCTGGTATCCATCTCCGCTAATATCAGCCCAAGGGTCTTTCCATACATTCACACGTATCATTACATGGTCAAACAGTCGATCCTTAAACAGCAGAAAAGCGAATGCAACCATCACAACACCACCACCGATATATGCGATTAAGTATCTGAGCTTACCGGTGCCAACATAGATCATAAAGATGAATATTACAAAGAAAATCAATGCTGCACCAAGATCCTTTTCCAAAACAAGAATCAACACATGAACACCTGCAAAACAAGTAGTTATAAATACTTGTTTCAAATCTCGACCTTTTGACAACATGCTTGCAACAAAAAATACGAATAAAATCTTAACAAATTCAGATGGTTGAATCGTTATTCCAAACAGACTAATCCAGTTACGCGAACCGTACTGTTCCACACCGATCACAAATACAAGACTTAGGGCAACGATTCCGATAATTCCATAGAATGTACTGTACTTTCTAAGATTCTTATAGCGATCCATAATCCACGGAATGATTGATACAAGAATCAATGAAACAGTCGCAATTACAAACTGTTTCTTTGCCTGTGAAAAATCCAATCTGGTTAACATTGTATAACCAATCAGCAACAAAAAACTCATATTATTCGCAATAATCCGGGATGAATACGGATATATATAATGATATATATACATATAAAGTGTTGCCACAAATATCTGTAATCCATAGAATATCACAATGGATTTCAGATTATCCGGATCATCTAACGCGAGCGTCAGATACGATAAAAAATGAATTAAAAACACATATATAATTTGTCTGTTTAGCTTCACATTCTTACCACTATCCGTGCTTTCCTGAAAGATAGTAAAACATGATAGGGTATATAATGCCATCAATATCAAAATAATGTATTTTGATACATTCATAATAATACTTGCCATTTACTCAACTCCACGTCTGTAATGTCCTCGCGTTTTATCCTGTTCAAGCATCTTATCGTTCAAAAACGCTTCCACTACATTTTTTGTTTCTTTTGCATTTTCCATGGTAAAATGTAAGCGCATCGAAATGCGGTTATGAAATTGCTTCTTAACCATGTCATATAAGACTGTCGGTACGCCGTTATAAATAATATTATAACAGTATTTACAAACAGAAAAAATAAAGAAATTCTTAAGATATCTGTCCTTTATTATAAATTTTTTATTAGAAGCACTACATATTCCGGATGTGGCCTGCAAACATTGTGCACTGACCATCAATTGTTGATATCCATATACCGTAAGTTCACAGTCATCAGCTAAAAATGAAAGCTTCTTAATCTGATTCTCATTCAATTCAACACTAATCGTAATTGTAGCATTCGGATATAATTCCTTTATAAATGCATAAGACCAGGCATTCATAACGTAGAGACTGTAATCTGCAATTACCTTCCCTCGATAATCAATCATTTTCAAAAATGCCAGTTCATCAATATTACGTACAACACATGCAACACGATTATATTGTTCAAATATCTCTTTTAGAAACTGTATCATCTCATCCTGATATGATGCACGCATAATCGGCGGCAGAACAATTCCTATCTTCTGTTCTGGTTTCGATGATAGAATTTCCAAAATCTCTTGCTCATCAAAATACTGCATATCAAGATAAAACGATGCAAAATCATCATATCCGCACAAAACATCATATTGTTCCTTCGATGAAATCATCACGCTGTTTCCTAATGTCGATTGTGCTTTATCCTGAATGTTAGATACAGCAATATTTTGTTTTGATTGAATAGATTGTCTCTTAGATTCTTGTAATATTGTCTCTTCTAAAAGTGCAATTGCATTACGTCTTAATTCTTTTAACTGTTTTACTGAATAAAATGCCTGTTCACTCACTGTAACCTGCAATTGATCAAATACATATCTGGTATTACCTGTCTGTCTGATTTTTTGCTCTACAACATCTGCAGGAATCGGTTGCTTTGTCGCAAGGTCAACTTGATCACCAATATAGGTACATTGATATTGTTTCCCTTTTATCAATGCCGTAAGCGTAACTTCTGCATATTCCCCTTGAATAAGCGACACCGTACCATCTAACAATACTTCTTTTTCATTAGAAACATATGTCTTCAAATCCTCTAACAACTCATATCTGGTCATTCTGCATATTATCTGTCCTTTTGAAAAATGACTGCCTTTTGGAACATTCAACGTAATTCGTTCTTTCTCTTTTCCTGCTTTGTTACACGTCAATGTCAATTCTTCGGTTTTTCCTTCCGGCATCAATACATCGCCGATACCAACTGCTTTTTTTAATAAAATGGTAATCTGATTCTTGTTAACTGAATCAACAACACCAATCTGTACGCCGGCATGTCCGGGATATCTTGTTGACATCATATCTTTCCCGTTTTTTTGCCGATAGTATCCCTTTGTGAATCCGCCTCTGTTAAACACATCCAACAACTGTTCCTTGTAATATGTTACAAGTTCATCAGAAAAGCGGTTTGCATACCATGCATCAATTAGATTGCGATATGCTCGTACACAGCAAGCAACATACTCCGGTCTTTTCATACGACCTTCTATTTTAAATGAATCAACACCTGCTTTTATCAAATCCGGAATCGATTCTAAGCCACACAAATCCTTAGGACTAAGCAGATATTCTCCATCTGTTTTTATCTTCTGTTCATCTATATCATATAATCCGTATGGAAGTCGACATGTCTGTGCGCAGCGTCCGCGATTACCGCTTCTTCCGCCAATCATAGAACTCATAAGACATTGTCCGGAATAGCAATAACAAAGTGCTCCTTGTACGAATACTTCCACTTCCGGCACATCCTTGCCCATTTTTAAAGATGCAATTTCTTTCATTGATAACTCTCTTGCCGGTACAATTCTTGTAACACCATAATCTTTTAGGAGCTGATAAGCCATAGCAGTTGTAATTGTCATCTGCGTCGAGGCATGAATTGGTAAATCAGGAAAAACTTCATGTACGTATTTCATTACACCAAAGTCTTGTACAATCACTGCATCTAAACCTGCCTGATACAACGGATGGAGATATTCAAACAACTCTGAAATTTCCGCATCACGAAATAAGGTGTTAATAGTTAAATAAACCTTAACACCATATAAATGACAATATTCAATTGCTTCAACCAAGGTGGTATCATCAAAATTATTGGCATATGCTCTGGCACCAAACTTATTACCACCAAGGTATACTGCATCTGCACCTGCATGAACTGCTGCTTTAAGCGCGTCCATAGAACCTGCAGGTGCCAAAATCTCTGGCTGCATAGCTATACCTCTTACTGTCTTGTCTTTTCCGCTTCTAACTGAATAATCTTTCTCTGTAAAGCATTCACCTGTTCTTTATATTCTTCCACCAAACGCATAGATGATTCATATTTGATCTGCGTTTCAATCACTTCATGTCGCAAATCATAGATCTGCTTCTCTTTCTCATCATCCTTAGCAGCAAGCTGACCGGTTTCATTCTTCACCTTAAAATAATCATCAGCGATATTAATTGCTAACAATATGTTCTGATATTCTGCATTCAGTCTTCTGAATCCATCTGAAGCTTTACATTCTGCAATCTTACTATTCATGTAATTCGCTACTTCCTGTAAATACTCCGTATCTTCATATCCGCTCAAATTATATATTCTTCCGTTAATTACTACAGGGATATCATTCTTATCTGCCATTGTTATTCTCCTTTATCTAATAAGTGTTCTAAGCCAAAATGCTTATATGCTGTATCTGTTGCAACTCTTCCGCGCGGTGTACGGGATAACAAACCATTCTGTATCAGATATGGTTCATAAACATCCTCAATCGTTCCCGCATCCTCACCGATTGCAGCTGCTAATGTGTCCAAACCTACCGGCTTCCCGCCGAATTTCTCTATCATCGTCAAAATGATATTGCGATCAATCTGATCTAATCCGAACGAATCAACCTCTAATCGATCCAATGCCTGAATCGCAACCTCTTCACTAATATGTCCTTCAAATGATACTTCAGCAAAGTCTCTGACTCTCTTTAATAAGCGATTTGCAAGACGTGGCGTACCTCTTGAACGTTTTGCAATCTCTAACGCACCACGTTGATCAATTGTAATATCTAGAACAGATGCCGAACGTTCTACAATGCTTGCAAGTTCTTCTTTTTTATAGAATTCCAAGCGATTCACAACACCAAATCTGTCTCTTAATGGTGCTGTAAGCATTCCTGCTCTTGTAGTTGCTCCTACCAAAGTAAAATGCGGTAAATCGAGTCGGATACTTCTTGCCGCCTGTCCTTTTCCTATCATGATATCAATCGCAAAATCTTCCATGGCAGGATAAAGAACTTCTTCAACCTGACGATTCAAACGATGAATCTCATCAATAAACAAGACATCATTCTCATTCAGATTATTAAGGATTGCAGCTAACTCTCCCGGTTTTTCAATTGCAGGACCGGACGTTATTCTTAGATTGCTTCCCATTTCATTCGCAATAATGGATGCCATCGTTGTCTTTCCCAACCCCGGAGGACCATATAACAAGACATGGTCAAGCGCTTCTCCACGATTCTTCGCAGCTTCTATAAATACTTTCAAATTATTCTTTGCTTTTTCCTGACCAATATAATCTGCCAACATTGTAGGTCTAAGATTATTCTCAATCTTAATATCCTCAGGCATAATCTTGGTACTAATCATTCTATCAATCATATTACACCATTTCTTTAAAACATTTTCTTCAATGCTGCTTTTAAGAGCATTTCTGATTCCATATTCTCATAATCCGGAACCTGCTTAATTGCTTTCATTGATTCTGATTCTGAATATCCCAAACTCACTAATGCAAGCATTGCATCTTCTAAGTTGTTACTTGCTGATACATGTGCCTGATATTGTTCATCTGCTTCATTGCCGTCAAAATAGTCGTCAAAGGTTAACTTGTCCTTTAACTCCATTATCAAACGATTGGCAATCTTCGCGCCGATTCCGTTGGCCTTCGTAATCGCTTTGACATCACCTGACAATACAGCCAAAGATAAATCTCTTGCAGAAAGTACCGAAAGAATTGCCAATGCAGCTTTCGGGCCAATTCCATTCACACTAATCAGTAGTTGAAATGTATCCAATTCTTCTGTCGTAGGGAATCCATACAAGGACATCTCATCTTCTCTTACATGCAAATATGTGAATAGCATCTGTTCTTGATGTAATTTACCAATATTCTGAATTACAATACCGGAAGTCATAATCCGATAACCAATTCCATGATTCTCTAACAAGATACTATCTTGCATAATTCCTTCTACTGTTCCTTTTATATAACCAATCATATATACCTCTTTTACTTTTATACATAATCGATTTGATTATAGCACATTCTTTATCAATATGCTATGATAGAAAGAAAAAACTTAGATTAGAAAGAGACTTCAATGAAAATAATAGACTATACACATACCATTACAAAAGAACACGAATTGAGTGCTTATTTTACCGGTCAATATAATCCGGAAGATTTACTTTTTTTTGATATTGAAACAACCGGATTTATTGCTAAGCATACCACCCTTTATCTAATTGGTGTACTGTGGTTTAAAAATAATACAATTCATATACGTCAATGGTTCAATGATAACGGTTGCGATGAGAAAGTGATTCTTACATCCTTTTTAGAATTTACTCATACATTTACACACCTAATCCATTTTAACGGATTGGGATTTGATTTGCCTTATCTAAAGCAAAAAGCTGACATTCATAATCTGACATTTTCATTAGAAGAATGCATGACGCAAATTGACATCTACAAAGAAATACGTTCATATAAAAACTTATTTGCCCTCGATAACATGAAACAGGTGTCTATTGAAGACTTTCTCGGTATTGCACGAGATGATGAAAAAAGCGGCAAAGAACTCATTCGTGTCTATCAGCAATATATTGGAAAACCGGATGAACAGTTAGAACATCTGCTCCTTTTACATAATCATGATGATTTGCTTGGTATGACCAAAATCAGTCACATTATGAATTACAAATGGTTTATCGAATCACCGACTATTGCTTCTTACACATGCAATCAAGAAAACAACTACCTGGTAATTCATTTTCAAGTTGCAGATGGTCCTTATCTTCCAAAACGCATTACTGCAACAAAATGTGGTATTCATCTGAACGCAATTGAGCAAAAAGGAATACTATCTGTTCCGATCTGTAAAGATACATTAAAACATTTCTTTACAGATTATAAAAATTATTATTATCTTCCGTTGGAAGATATCGCCATCCATAAAAGTGTTGCAACCTACGTGGACAGTCACAATAAGGTAAAAGCCAGCAAGGAAACTTGTTACATATCAAAAACTGATTCTTTTATCCCATCCTGTTCACATGGCGATTATGAATACTTCAGAACAGATTGGAAAACAAAACAAGAGTATATTCTGCTGTCTGCATTTTTAGAAGCAGATGATGAAACCAAAATCCAATATATAACAAAAACCCTTTCGATGTTCTTATGAAATCGAAAGGGTTTCTTATTATATTTTCTTATAAAAAAACGAGTTCGTTGATTCAAAACCAATCTCTTTTGCGTGAATAATCTGTTCGGTACTGCCTATAAACAACATACCATTCTTATCCAATGTCTTATGGAATTTCTTATAAACTCCATCTTTTGCTTCATCCGTAAAATAGATTACTACATTTCTACATACAATCATATGCATACAAGCCGGATACTTATCCTCAAGCAAATTGTGTTTTTTGAACTCAACACACCTTTTTATATCATCGTTAATCTGATAACCATTCCCAACCTTGGTAAAATATTTTGATAACATATCCTTAGGAAGACGCTCTAAGCTTCGTGCCTGATAAAAACCTTCTTTTGCAAACGCTAAAACATCTTCATCAATATCAGTAGCAAGTACTTTTATCTGATTAAGCGGTACATGCTTTGCAAGTAACATCGCAATCGTATATGGTTCATCTCCTGTAGAACAGGCCGCACTCCAAATATTAATTCTGTTCCCAAATTCTTTCTTAAGGTAAGGAATCATCTGCTCTTCAAATACTTCCCATTGTTTCGGATTACGATAAAACTCAGACACATTAATAGTCAGGTAACTGACAAATGAACGTAATAATGCATCATCTTTCTTAAGTGCCTGAAAATAGGTTTCAAAGGATGTATGGCCCTTGCGATTCATTAACGATTCTATCCGTCGTTTCATCTGTCGCTCTTTGTACATCGACAAGTTAATATTCGTTAATCTATATACATCTTGTTTGAAGTTTTCATAATCATATGCCATACCGGTTGCCCCCTCTATTACTTAAAATAATTAACACATCTTCTCCATACTTAATACATTAACAATACAAAAACCTCGTCTTAGTTTACCTAAGACGAGGTTAAAAATCAAAATTATTCCTCTGTAGCTGTCTCTTCTGCAGTTTCTACAACTTCTTCTACAGCTTCAGCAACTTCTTCTACTACTTCATCTTCCGGAAGTAATGCCTTCATGCTAAGACTAATCTTCTTATCTTCTAACTTGAAATCAACAACCTTTGCTTCGATCTCCTGTCCAACAGATAATACGCTTGATGGCTTCTCAATATGCTCTTTTGCAATCTGTGAAACATGTAATAATGCATCAACACCAGGCTCTAACTCAACGAAAGCACCAAAGTCTGTCATTCTTGCAACTTTACCTGTAACAACGTTATCAATTGCATACTTATCAGCTGCTGTTAACCAAGGATTGCTATCCTCAAACTTAAGGCTAAGTGCAATCTTCTCACCCTGGATGTCCTTGATAATTGCTTTTACATTATCACCTACAGCAAACATCTTCTTAGGATTATCTACTCTACCCCAAGACATTTCTGAGATATGAAGCAATCCGTCAGCTCCGCCTAAATCAATGAATGCACCAAAATCAGTTACATTCTTAACAGAACCTTCTACTGTATCACCAACGTTAATTCTTGCAAACAAAGCTTCCTTAGCAGCTTTCTTTTCCTTCTCAATTAACATCTTGCGGTTACCGATAATTCTTCTCTTACGAGGATTAAACTCAGTAATCTTGAACTCAACTTCTTGGCCTTTATACTTTGTTAAATCCTTCTCGTATACGTCAGATACAAGACTTGCAGGAATGAATACTCTAGCTTCCTCAACAGTTACACTCAAACCACCATCAAGAACCTGAGTTACAACACCCTTCAAAATCTCTTCGTTGTTATATGCTTCCTCAAGCTTCTCATTCGCCTTCTCAGCAGCTACACGCTTAACTGACAATAAAACCTGTCCATCGCCATCGTTTGTCTTAACAACTTTTGCTTCGATTGTTTCACCAACCTGAACCTTATCCTTCAATGAAATATTCAAATCATTAGAGTACTCACTCTTTGTAATTACTCCGTCTGCTTTGTAATTGATGTTAAGAATAATCTCATCTTCCTTAACGTCAATAACTGTTCCTTTCACCACTTTACCTACGCTAATTCTGCTCTCCTCAGCCAAACTAGCTTCAAACATTGTTCCAAAATCTTCTGCCATGCTACCATGAACCTCCTTAATAATATGATTAGGGGTAGATGCCCCTGCTGTAATACCTACCCTACCAACGGATTCAAAAGCAGCTAAATCCAAATCAACGAGTGTCTGTATATAGTAAGTATTTGCACATTCTTTTTTGCTAATGTCATATAGCTTTTGTGTATTAGAACTGTTTCTCCCACCAATAACAATCATCGCATCTACCTGCTGCGCAATAGAAGCAGTTTCTTTCTGTCTTTCTTCCGTTGCATTGCATATGGTGTTATAAACGGTTATATTATAACCTTTTTTCTCGAAAATTTCAACTATAGAATTGAATTTCTTATGATTAAATGTTGTCTGGGATACAAGACTAATCTTTCTGTCTTCAGGAATCTCAAGATTTTCTGCTTCTTCAATCGTTTCTAGCACAATCGGCTTGGTATTACACCATCCGACAATCCCCATAACTTCAGGATGATTCGGATTACCGATAATAATAATCTGATTCCCTTGTCCACTATCTTTATCGACAATATTGTGAATTTTCTTAACAAACGGACAAGTTGCATCTACTAATTCTAATGAATTGTCTTTGATTAAATCGTAAATTCTTCTTTCAACACCATGTGAACGAATCACAACCGTACCTTCTGATAATGCACTGATGTCTGATTCTTTATCAATTACAAAAACTCCTTTTTGTTCCAAATCTTTCACAACTTCTTCATTGTGAATAATCGGTCCATAGGTATATATGTTCCCTTTACCAACTTGTTCATATACGGTTTCTACTGCTCGCTTTACACCAAAACAAAAACCTGCTGTTTTTGCTAATAATATTTCCATTGAAAACCTCTTTCTTTTGTCTATAACAATCTAAAAAATATTATATCTTTGTATTATTCTATATAGCTTTTGCAGCTGTCATAATTGCTTCTACAACCTCATCAATTGTCATATCAGAGCTATCAACCAAAACAGCATCCTCAGCCTGCTTAAGCGGTGCAATTGCACGATTCATATCACGTTCATCTCTTTCAATGATATCTGCTTCAATCTTATCAAAATCAGCCGCTTCACCTTTTTCTATTAATTCTTTGTATCTGCGGTTCGCACGCTCTTTTGATGTCGCAGTAAGATAAATCTTAACTTCAGCATTTGGTAATACATTGGTTCCGATATCTCTACCATCCATTACAACGTTATACGTTTTTGCCATATCACGCTGCAAATCAAGCAATGCTGCTCTAACCGGTGCTTTTGCAGAAGACTTAGAAGCCATATTGCCTGTTTCTTCTGTTCTCAAAAACGGTGTTACATTTTCTCCATTCAAATACACTTGCTGTGCATCATTTTCGTACTTAATCTCTACAGTAATTCCCGCACACGCTTTCGCAAGAGCTTCTTCATCTTCAATGTCAATTTGATTAACCACCAAGAAATGTGCAATCGCACGATATAACGCACCTGTATCAACATAAATATAATCCATTTTCTTTGCTACTAATTTTGCTATTGTACTTTTACCTGCTCCTGCAGGTCCGTCAATTGCTATACTTGCCATAACGATTCTCCTTTTATTCTTTCTTTTCATTCATAAGTTCTTCTTTCGTATATAATACGAATGCTTGGCTCACATCATTACTATAATCTATATTATTGTTCCTGACAATACTGTAATTATTGGTGTAATTATCACGAATATAATCAGCATAGCATTCTAATTATTCATATCATTAATCTCATCCTCAGTATATAATACAAATGGTTCTTTTTTAATTGTATTGCCCGGAAACGGTATAGAATCTACTTTGTCAACATCAAACGCATCCGTTTCGAAACTTGGAAAATCGTCTCGAACCACAATACCATCTACATCTTCAGGCGCTTTATAAATATACGTCCAATAGATTGCAATAATTGCAAAGAGAACTCCTACTATTAAAAAACCGATACCAATCTTGATAATAATATTAAATCCGTCTGCTGCCTCATCATACGTCAAAAAAAGTGATGTTCTATTCGGATTCGTCGGATCACAATTAAATGATGTCGTCGTGTCTAATGTTCTTTTATCCTTAATTGTTTTATAATAAATCTTTCCGCCTACTTCATACTGATATGTAATGTCATACACTGTATAACGGTTTCTAATCCGATTCTCTTCTTCATCATATTCAACAACTTCATGCTCCTCATATTTGCACATCGTTGCAGGTACGGATATAAATGTTTCACCTGACGAATGATTCATTCGTTCTGTTTGTAAATGCCCATATGATGATATCATTAATACAAATGCAATGAAAAAACATATTCCCATCGCAACCCACCATACTGTTTTATCTATTTTACTTAACATATCCTAGCACTCCTTATTATTAACTATTAATTCCCGCCAGATAACCGGTAGACCAAGCAATTTGCAAATTATAGCCTCCGGTATGTGCATCTAAATCCAGCACTTCACCTGCAAAGAATAAGCCTTTTGTAATCTTTGATTCCATCGTTCCCGGATCAATCTCTTTTACTTTGACGCCACCCTTCGTGATAATTGCTTCGTCCCATCCTCGAAGTCCTGTAATTGAAAATGGCAGATTCTTGATAACATTACCTAATGCCTTACGTTCTTCTTTTGTAAGTTCATTGACCTTTTTATCTCCATCCAACTTACCTTTTTCTATAACAACCGGAACAAGTGCACGAAGCATCAACTTATCCAAACTGTTCTTTAATTGCTTATTTTGAAAAATCTGAAAATCTTTCAATATTCTTTCGTCTAACTGTTTTTCATCAAGTGCTGGTTTCAAATCAATCGTAAGTCGTAAATCTTTATCAAGATATTTGTGTATATATGTACTGGCTTTAATAATAATCGGTCCGCTTACACCAAAATGTGTAAATAGCATTTCTCCAAAATCCGAATATACCTTTTTCTGATCTGCATAGATTGTTACGGATACATTTTTAAGAGAGATGCCCATCAAATCTTTGCAACATGTATCAGCCAATTCAAAAGGAACCAATGATGGTTGCACATCTACAATACAATGACCCGCTTCTTTGGCAAACACATAGCCATCCTTACATGCACCTGTTCTCGGATAAGATACACCACCTGTTGCAACAATAACACTGCCTGCACACATCTGTCTCTTATCTTTTAATACAACACCCTTACAAATACCATCTTCTATGATCAACGATTTTACTTTTGTATTCAATAAAATCTTCACATTTTCTTTTTTCATTTCTTTTTCTAATACTTTAATTACATCTGATGAATGATCAGATACCGGAAATACTCGGTTTCCTCGTTCAATTTTATAAGGTAATCCTATTTCTTCAAAAAAATCCATGACCATCTGATTAGAAAACGTGTAAAATGCACTATACAAAAACTTAGGATTCGTCACCACATTCTGAAACAAATCTTCTATATCACATGCATTAGTAAAATTACACCTGCCTTTGCCGGTGATAAATAATTTCTTACCTAATTTTTCGTTCTGTTCAATTAACGTTACTTTTTTTCCATTGCGAGCCGCAAAGATTGCCGCCATCATTCCGGCAGCACCGCCACCGACTACAATCACATCAGATACCATACTCATGAAAATCTACTCCTACCTAATAACTTCTAATCCATTTGATAATTATACCAAACAAAAAAGACAAATAAAATACCGAAAGTATTTTATTTGTCTTTTTATTTAGAAATTAATTATACCGGATATACTCCGTTCTCTGTATCTGCAACAGATGCATCTACCTTTGTCTGCTGTGCTTCTCTATACTTAAAGAAGTCTGTAGCAACCTGTGGGAACAATGCATATGAAAGTACATCTTCATCCTGCTGCTTGTACTGAGCAACTTCTTTCTCTAATTTCTCAAGCTGTGGCTCAATATCATCTGCCGGACGATGTGTAATTGGCTTCTTCATACCAAGTGCATCTAACGCAATCTTTTGAACATCCGGATTCATCGGCTTAACAGTCTGTCCATACTTACCAGCCAATAACTCACGTGATTCCTTTGTCATGTTCTTGTATCTTTCACCCATTACTACGTTAAGTACAGCCTGTGTACCAACAATCTGGCTAGATGGTGTAACTAGAGGTGGCTCACCAAAGTCCTTACGAACACGTGGGATTTCCTCTAACACCTCATCGAACTTATCTTCCTGCTTCATCTCTTTTAACTGTGAAACAAGGTTTGATAACATACCACCAGGTACCTGATATAATAATGTCTTAATATTAACACCCATAACCTTAGGATCTAATAAGCCTGATGCCAACCATTCTTCTCTCATTGGCTTAAAGTAATCAGCGATCTCAGCCAACAAGTTCTGATCAAATCCAGGATCATATTCTGTTCCTTCAAATGTCTTAGCCATAACTTCTGTAGCAGGCTGAGAAGTCCCCATAGCAAGCGGTGACATTGCAGTATCAATTACATCACATCCTGCCTCAACAGCCTTAAGATATGTCATAGCTGCCACACCTGATGTATAGTGTGTGTGTAACTGGATAGGTAACGAAGTACCATCCTTTAATGCCTGAACTAATTCAGTTGCTGCAGAAGGAACTAACAAACCTGCCATATCCTTGATACAGATAGAATCTGCACCCATATCCTCAATCTTCTTCGCAATATCTTTCCAATACTCCATTGTATATGCATCACCTAAAGTATAAGAAAGTGCGATCTGTGCATGTCCCTTTTCCTTATTAGCAGCCTTAACTGCAGTTTCTAAGTTACGAAGGTCATTCAAACAGTCAAAAATACGAATAATATCAATACCATTTGCAATTGACTTCTGAACAAAATACTCTACTACATCATCTGCATATGGAGCATATCCTAAGATATTCTGTCCACGGAACAACATCTGTAATTTTGTATTCTTAAATCCGTCTTTTAATTTTCTAAGTCTCTCCCATGGATCTTCTTTCAAGAAACGAAGAGATGCATCAAATGTTGCACCACCCCAGCACTCAACTGAATGATAACCAACCTGATCCATCTTCTCGATGATCGGAAGCATCTGCTCAGTACTCATACGGGTAGCAACTAATGACTGATGCGCGTCACGTAATATAGTTTCGGTAATTCCAACCGGTTTTTTTGCCATGATTCAATCCTCCATTTATTATAATTTATCAGAACACACCAAAGATAGCCATAAATGTACCGGCTGCTACAGCAGTACCGATAACACCTGCTACGTTAGGTCCCATCGCATGCATCAATAAGAAGTTTGTAGGGTCTGCTTCAGCTCCAACCTTCTGCGATACACGTGCTGCCATAGGTACCGCAGATACACCTGCAGAACCGATAAGTGGGTTAATCTTACCCTTCGTAGCCCAGCACATTAACTTACCGAATAATGTACCTGCAGCCGTTCCAATACAGAACGCAATCAAACCAAGTGCAACAATCTTCAAAGTAGAAATGTTAAGGAATGATTGTGCTGTTGTAGTTGCTCCTACCGAAGTACCAAGCAAAATAACTACAATATACATAAGTGCATTAGAAGCTGTCTCTGTCAACTGCTTAACTACACCACACTCACGGAATAAGTTACCTAACATCAACATACCAACAAGTGGTGCTGTTGTTGGAAGAATTAATACTACCACAATTGTAACTACAACCGGGAAGAGAATTCTTTCTAACTTAGAAACCGGTCTTAACTGTGCCATCTTAATCTTACGTTCTTTCTCAGTTGTAAAAAACTTCATAATTGGTGGCTGAATAACAGGCACTAATGCCATATAGGTATAGGCTGCTACCGCGATTGGTCCCATTAAGCTTCCACCCATTCCAAGCTTACCTGCTAAGAAGATAGATGTAGGACCGTCCGCACCACCGATAATAGAAATTGCGGCTGCTTCTTTGTCATTAAATCCCATCATAATTGCAAAGAAATATGCCGAATAAATACCAAACTGTGCAGCTGCACCTAACAAGAAACTCTTAGGGTTCGCAATCAACGGACCAAAGTCTGTCATCGCACCAACGCCCAAGAAAATCAAAGAAGGTAAAATACTCCACTCGTCTAACAAATAGAAATAGTGTAAAAGTCCGCCTTCAGCAATAATAGTAGGGAACATATTCGCTAATAACATACCGAAGGAAATCGGAACTAACAAAAGTGGCTCAAAGCCAAATTTAATTGCAAGAACAAGGAAAACACAAGCCACCGCGATCATTACAAAGTTACCCCAGTAAAGATTCGCAAAAGCAGTTTGACCAGCCAAGTTCTGCAACGTTGTCCAAATATAATCCATTCTCACTGCCTCCTGTCTAAAATGAATCGTTCATATCAATTAGTTCAATGAAGCAAGTGTATCACCGGATTCTACGCTATCACCAACTGCAACATTAATGCTTGCAACTGTACCATCAGCAGGTGCTGTAATTTCATTCTCCATCTTCATAGCTTCAAGAATCATTACAACATCACCCTTCTTCACTGCCTGTCCTGCATTTGCCTTAATTGCAAGAATCTTACCAGGCATTGGAGACTCAATCTTAACTGCGCCTGCCGCACCACTTGCTGCAGGAGCCGGAGCTGCTGCAACTGGAGCTGCAACCGGAGCTGCTGCAACCGGAGCCGCTGCAACCGGAGCTGCACCTGCACCTAATTCTTCTACTGCTACATCATAAGCTACACCATTTACTGTAATTCTATAATTTTTCATTATGATATTCCTCCTATAATTATCTCTTTGCTTTTCTGATAGAACGAACAATCAACTTGTCTGTTCCGCCTGTTGCAGTACTTGCTGCTACAACTGCTGCAGTAATCACTGCAACTAACTGTGAATCATCCATTGGATTATTAGCTACTGAAGCCACTGCATCTGCCGGCTTCACACTTTCCGTCTTTTCAACTTCCTTCACTGCATCTTTTTTAGCAAAAAGACTTGTTAGTTTGTTTCCAATCGCAACAAGCGCTTTATCAATTCTTTCAAACTGTGCAATAATAAATGCAATAAAGATTAATACAATAAATACAGTTCCCATACCCATTAAGGTATTCATTGCAGCTTTTTCCATCTTCTCACCAAATGTATAATTCGGTGCTGCAGTTACTTCCTTAACCTGATAAGCAGCAACTGTCTGTTGATACATCTCCTGCGCATAATCATATGCCGGATTTTTCTCATAGATATACGTATATACTACATCTCTGTATTCATGCACAGCAGTAACCTTAACAATAACTGTATTACCACTTTCTTCAATTGAAGAATCCACATTGGCAACCAATGTATTCAATTCTTCAAGTGCTGCGTAATATACGTTCTCATCCTGTGCTTGCAACGCAGCAAAATCAAATGTCTTGCTATCTCCGTCTTTCAAACGATAACCAACAAAATTACCACACTCTTCCGTTGCGGTTTCAAAGTTGTTGACACCACCTAACAATACCTTCGCAAGTTCTTCCTCTGAATCCTCTAAATACGCACAATACGCATCAGTAGCATTCTGGAACTGATAAGACTGGTATATAGTATCACCAACAATATTGGTCTGAGTATATTCAAAATCAACATGTTCCTGACCATCACTACAGCCGGTTATTGAAAAGAGAACAGCAATCATTGAAAATAATAAAACAATTTTCTTCATTTTCATGTAGCAATCTCCTCTCTTATACTGCACCATGCTTCTTTAATGGTCTGTCTTCTCTCTTTGTATAAAGCATTTCAAATGCAGCGATCAAACGCTTTCTTGTAGCTGCTCCATCAATGATATCATCTACAAAACCACGTTGTGCAGCAGCCTGTGCACTTGACATCTTCTCTGTGTACTCAGCCTTTGCTGCATTCAACTGCTCAGCATCATATCCTTCATTCGCATACATAATCTTAACTGCTGCATCCGGATCCATTGTTCCGATCTTAGCAGTATTCCATGCATATTCCATATCTGCACCAATTGACTTAGAGTTCATTGCAAGATATGCACTACCCATTGCATTACCCATTACCAAATTCACCTTTGGTACAGTAGCATTAGCAAATGCGTAAGTAAGCTTAGCTGTTGCCTTTGCAATACCTGCTTCTTCAGCAATTGTTGCCTTATATCCCTTAACATTGGTTAATGTTAATACAGGAATATTAAATGCATCTAAGAAGTTAACAAATTCAGCTGCAATATATGCACCCTTTGTTGATAACATATCGCCACCGTCTTTTACCTGGTTTGCAACACATCCGACTGTCATTCCGTTCAACTTGATGAAACCAATCACCATATCTTTTGCATATTCTTTCTTTAATTCAACAAATACATTGCTATCAGAAATATGTGTAAGAACAGCTCTTGCATCATCAGCTAATCCTTCAAGATTCGGAATCTCTCTGTTCAAATCATCTACACAATCTACAAAGTTAGAATCATCTTCATTATTAGATGGTAACATCGCAACAACTTGTCTGATTCTGCCAAGAACAGTTGCATCATCCTCTAATACTTCATCTACTAATGCATTATTAGATGCCTGATAATCTGCTGCAGATGTATCTAATTTCTCAATGTAGTTACTATCTAAAGCATTCGGTGTATTAACAAATAACTTCGCCTGATCTTTTACCATAAATGTAATATCAGATAATGCAGGAATAATTGCACTACCACCACCACAAACGCCAAAAATACCTGTAATCTGTGGTACCACGCCTGAAGCCATAGACTGCTTCAAATAAATGCTACCGAAAGCATTCAATGAATCTGTTGCTTCCTGTAATCTCAAACCTGCACAATCTACCAAACCGATAACCGGTGCACCCATCTTAAGTGCCATATCATAGATTTTTGAAATCTTTGCTGCATGCATCTCACCTACAGAACCGCCCAAAACCTTAGCGTCCTGACTGTATACATACACAAGTCTTCCGTCAATTGTACCGTAACCTGTTACGACACCATCTGCCGGTGTTTCATGATCCTTTGTGTTAAAGTCGGTTGTTCTAGCTGTAACATAAGCGCCAACTTCAACGAAACTTGAGTCATCAAGTAATGCTGCAATCCTATCACTTGCTGACAACATAAGTTTATTGCTCATTTTTAGCCCTCCGTTTAAATTTATTATAAGGCTCACTTCGGTAAGTAAACCAAATTTTAGCCAATATATATTCTATTACTTTTATTCCGTATTTTCAAGGGTAACTTATAACAAATTACACATGTTTTTTCGTTAAAAAAGGATATAAATAATATCTAATTTAACCTTAAAAAAGATAATATTTATATCCTTATTCTTAACTTTATTAATAATTGAGGAATTTCACTACAATCATTGATTACTTTCTGCCAATACACCTTTGTTATGAATTAAGTAATCGAACAGCGAAACTATTGTCAAAATAAGCGCTACATAAATCAAAATATTCTCAATCAGATAAATTACATCGGCTGCATTTGGAAATACACTTGCAAAATCGGCAATCAATATACAAAGCATAACCATCTGCTCTGCCGTCTTAATCTTCCCCCAGATTCCGGCTGCAATCACGATGCCGTTATCCGCTGCAACCAATCGAAATCCGCTAATAATAAATTCCCTTGCAATAATGACAATCACAATCCAACAAGGAATTCTTCCAAGTTCAACAAATGCAATCATAGCTGAACTAACAAGTAATTTATCTGCTAACGGATCCATGAATTTACCAAAATTGGTAACAAGATTATATTTCCTTGCTATCTTTCCATCAAGCATATCAGTAATTGATGCAGCTGCAAAAATAGCTAAAGCAATCCAGTTCCCGTATGGAACAGCATCCCAAAGCATAGCCACAAGAAAAAATGGTATCAAAATTGTTCTTAAAATAGTTAATTGGTTCGGTAAATTCATACTATTTCTCCTATCAAATCATATTCATTATAATCTATAATTCGTACATCGATAAAGTCTCCTGACAATAGTTCTTCATCCGATGCAACAAATACACAGCCATCAATATCCGGCGAATCCATATACGAGCGACACATATACATCTGTTCTTTGTACATATATCCATCTACAATTACTCTCATAGTCTTCCCAACAGTTTGTGCATTCAAATCATACGATACTTCCTGTTGTAATTCCATAATTTCATCTTTCCATTGCTGTTTCGTTTCTTCTGAATGTTGTTCTTCAAAGGAAGCTGCCGGCGTATTTTCTTCCGGAGAATAAGTAAACACCCCGAGACGATTAAACTCCATTTCATCCACAAAAGCAAGTAATGCATCATGGTCTTTTTGTGTTTCTCCCGGAAAACCTGTAATAAGCGATGTTCGAATCGCTATATCAGGAACCATTTCACGAATTTTAAGAATGCGATTCTTAATCTCTTCTTTTGTGGTTTTACGGCCCATCTTTTTCAATATGTTATCTTCACAATGTTGTAACGGCATATCTAAGTAATGACAAACCTTTTTGTTATCTCTGATTTCGACAATCAACTCATCCGTAATTTCTTCCGGATAGCAATACAACAAACGAATCCATTCCAACTCATCAATTTTTGATAATTCCCTAAGCAAGCGCGGTAAAGATTTTTCTCCATATAAATCTAATCCGTATAAGGTTGTTTCTTGTGCGACAAGACAAAGCTCTTTTATTCCATTGGCTACAAGAAAACGTGCCTGTTCTAACAAATCTTCTAACGGTACACTTCTAAAATTACCACGTACTTTCGGAATAATACAATATGTGCAGTGTTTGTTGCAACCGTCTGCTATTTTTAAATACCCCATATGTGTACCCGATGTAATCACACGTGTCGGAAAACTCTTTGGCAGATAATTAACATCTTTAAAACAAGTATATCCTTCTCCCTGCAATACTGTTTCAACAGCAGTTACAATCGACTCAATACTTGTAGTTCCGATAACAGCATCCACTTCAGGCAATTCTTTTAAAATCTCCTCTTGATAACGCTGTGCAAGACATCCTGTTACAATTAACGCCTTCGTATTCCCTGTTTCTTTTAACTTACCCATCTCGATAATCGTCTCAATGCTTTCCTCTTTTGCATCATGGATAAAACAACAGGTATTCACAACTACAACATCTGCATTCTCTTCTTCATTTGTAATGGAATATCCCTTTTGTTGCAATATTCCGAGCATCACTTCACTATCTACCAGATTCTTATCGCAACCTAAGGAAACAAACAATATACGAACCATAAACAATTAATCCCTTATATCCTACACTAATTAATCAAACATTGTAGCAGCTTCAACACAATTATACATTAGCATCGCAATTGTCATCGGACCGACACCACCCGGTACAGGTGTAATCGAAGATGCAATTGGCTCCACACTGTCAAAATCAACATCTCCGCAAAGCTTATTATTCTCATCTCTGTGGATGCCAACATCAATAACAACTGCTCCTTCTTTCACATAAGATGCATCAATCATCTTTGGTCTTCCGATTGCAACAACCAATATATCTGCTCTCTTACATACTTCTTTCAAATCCTTTGTCTTCGAATGCGTAATTGTAACTGTTCCATTCTCTCTTAACAATAAAAGTGACATTGGTTTTCCAACAATATTACTTCTTCCAATTACAACACATTCTTTACCTTCGATTTCAATGCCTGTTCTTTTTAATAACTGAATAACACCTGCAGGGGTACATGACACAAAGCCCGGCTGACCGATACTTAAAGCTCCGACACTCTGCGGATGGAATCCATCTACATCCTTCTTTGGGGAAATTGCTTTGATGATTGTATCTTCATCAATGTGTTTCGGAACCGGTAACTGAACAAGTATTCCATGTATTTTCTCGTCTGCATTAAGCTTTTCAATTAAAGAAAGCAATTCATCCTGTGTTGTTTCCTCAGGTAATTCGTAGCTTTCAGAACGAATTCCAATGTATTCACAAGCCTTTTTCTTATTACCTACATACACAGAAGAAGCAGGATCATTTCCCACCTGGATAACAGCCATACCAATTTCTTTTCCTGTTTCTTTTAATGCAGCAACTTTTTCCTTTAATTCATCTTTGATCTGTTGACTGATCATCTTACCATCAATTAGCTTTGCCATCTTACACTTCCTCCTTAGATCTAGAACAAACCTACAATCTTATCGCCTACTACATCAATTCCTTCTGCTGCCGGAACTTTTGGCAATCCCGGCATCGTCATAATAGATCCCGTAATTGCAACAACAAAGCCTGCACCGGCATTCACATATACATCTCTTACACTGATATCAAAATCTGTTGGTCTGCCTAATTTTGATTGATCATCTGACAAAGAATATTGCGTCTTAGCCATACATACCGGCAAATCACCAAATCCCAAATCTGTAATTGTCTGTAACTGTTTCTTAGCTGCGGCTGTATAATTCACACCATTAGCACCATAAATCTTCGTCGCAATTGTATGAATCTTATCTTCTAAAGACATTTCATCTTCATAAAGCATCTTAAATTCAGCTTTTTTATTCTCTAAGACATCGATTACTTTTTCTGCAAGCGCAAGACCGCCTTCTCCACCTTGCTCCCAAACCTTAGCAAGCGCGAAATCACATCCCATATTTTCAACGAACTCCTGAACAAACGAAAGCTCTGCCTCTGAATCTGTCACAAACTGATTCAAAGTTACAACAATCGGTACACCGTATTGCTGTAAATTCTCAATGTGTTTTTCAAGATTCACAATACCACGCTTTAATGCATCAACATTTTCATCATTCAACTGTGCTTTTACAACACCACCGTTATATTTTAACGCTCTTACAGTTGCAACAATTACAATTGCATCCGGTGCAATTCCTGCTTTTCTACACTTAATATCAAGGAATTTTTCCGCACCCAAATCTGCACCAAAACCAGCCTCTGTAACAACAATGTCAGATAATTTCAATGCTAACTTAGTCGCACGTACAGAGTTACATCCGTGTGCAATATTAGCAAACGGTCCACCGTGCACAAAGGCAGGTGTATGTTCTAATGTTTGAATCAAATTAGGTTTTAATGCGTCTTTTAACAATGCTGCCATCGCTCCGACTGCATTCAAATCAGCAGCGGTAACAGGCTTACCATCAACAGAATATGCAACAACAATCTTTCCCAATTTGTCTTTCAAATCATCCATATCATTAGCAAGACAAAGAATTGCCATAATCTCAGATGCAACTGAAATAACAAAATGGTCTTCTCTTACATATCCATCCATCTTACTACCAAGTCCAACAACAATATTACGTAACACTCTGTCATTCATATCAAGACATCTTTTCCATACAATCTGTCTTGTATCAATATTCAACGCATTACCTTGCTGTACATGATTATCCAACATTGCGGCTAACAAATTGTTTGCAGATGTTATCGCATGAAAGTCACCCGTAAAATGAAGATTCAAATCTTCCATCGGAACAACCTGTGCATATCCGCCACCTGCAGCTCCTCCCTTTACACCAAAACATGGTCCGAGAGAAGGTTCACGAAGTGCAATTGACGCACGCTTTCCTAATTTTCCTAATGCCTGACCAAGACCAACCGTAATCGTTGTCTTTCCTTCTCCTGCAGGAGTTGGATTAATCGCTGTAACCAATACCAACTTACCATCTTTTTCTTGATCAAGTCTTGTAATCAATTCATCTGATAATTTCGCTTTATATTTTCCGTATAAATCAAGTTCTTCTTCTGCAATTCCTAGTTGTGCAGCAACCTCTTTAATATGTACCATCTTTGCTTCTTGCGCAATTTGAATATCTGTTTTCATATAATTCTCCTTACGTATTTTCAATTTGTATATTTTTTACATTCATGTAATTGTAACGATTACTTGATATTTCGTCAATATCATTTTCATCAGTTTTAGAAATATTCATCAATATATGCATCAAACTCTTCTTCAGTCATCAAAACCTGTCTTGGTTTCGTTCCTTCTTCCGGTCCTACAACTCCGGCTTCAAATAATTGATCCATAATACGTGCAGCACGATTGAATCCAACTTTAAACATTCTTTGAAGCATACCGATTGATGCCTTATCTTTTTCAATAATGAACTTACCTGCTTGAACAAAATATTCATCTCTGTCATTCGCTGCTCCACCATCACCAATTGTAACTGTTGTTGATGTACCTGATGTTGAAATCTGCTTTGTCACTTCTTCACTATATTGCGACTCACCATTTTGTACTTTCAGATATTCAACAACATTCAAAACTTCTTCATCCGAGATGTATGCACCTTGCACTCTGACAGGTTTCGGATACATTGTTGGATAGAACAACATATCACCATTTCCTAATAATTTCTCAGCCCCCGTACTATCGATAATTGTTCTTGAATCAACACCTGATGAAACAGAAAGCGCAATTCGTGAAGGAACGTTTGCCTTAATCAAACCTGTCACAACATCCACCGAAGGTCTTTGCGTCGCAATCACAAGATGAATGCCTGCTGCTCTTGCAAGCTGTGCCAATCGAACAATTGCTTCCTCAACCTCAGCCTTAGCTACCATCATAAGGTCCGCTAACTCATCAACAATAATTACAATCTGTGGCATCTTCTCAAGTTTTTCTTCCTCGATTGCACCTGATTCTTCCAACTCTTTTACTTTGCTGTTATAACCTTGAATATTACGTACATTACACTCAGAAAACATCTGGTAACGCTTTGTCATCTCCGCAACAGCCCAATTAAGTGCACCTGCGGCTTTTTTCGGATCCGTAACAACCGGTGTCAATAGATGCGGAATACCATTGTACACTTTTAATTCCACCTGTTTCGGATCAATTAAAATCAACTTCACTTCATCCGGTTTTGCTTTGTACAAAATACTCATAATCAATGTATTCGTACACACAGATTTACCGGAACCCGTTGCACCTGCAATTAATAAATGCGGCATCTTCGCAATATCTTCTACAACAACATTGCCTTCTATATCTTTACCAACAGCAAAAGCAATCTTAGACGGATGTTTGATAAACTTCTCGGTATCAATCAATTCACGAAATCCAACACCACTTCTATCACCGTTCGGAATCTCGATTCCGACAGCTGACTTGCCCGGTATAGGTGCTTCAATACGAATACTTTGTGCCGCAAGGTTCATCATAATATCATCAGCTAATCCGGTAATCTTACTTACCTTTACTCCTTGTTCCGGCACCATCTCATATCGTGTTACAGAAGGTCCACAACTATAATTCGTCATTGTTACATTTACACCAAAGCTTTTTAATACCTCTTGTAATTTCAACGCATTCTGACGTATCGAATCCTCTCTGGTTGCGGTTTTGTTCTTTCCGCGTTGCAACAACTCAAGCGGTGGAAAACGATATTGACTGTCACTTTTACCAATTTCCTTTGCAGATACATTTTTAACCTCTGCCACTGTTTTATTCTCCATATTGGTTAAGTCCGTTTTTTCTTCTATCGGCAAAACAGCAGGTGTCACTTTTGTTCTGTTACGCTCACGTTTCACTGTCTTTTTCGCTGTTTCTTTTACCGTTTCTTTATCAACTTCGGAAATGACAATATCATTCATATTCTCACCCGGTAGCGGAATCTCGTAATCCATTGTAATTTCGTGAACATCCTCACTCAACGTAATAGACTGTACTTGTTGCGTTGGTAAGATGCCCTGATCCGTATCTGCCGGTAACACCGAAATATTATCCAAAATAGATAGTTGCTTTGTTTCTGTTTTCTTTCCTTTGCGTTGCTTTGAAAAATCTTCCGTTACAATTTCGTCAAATTCTTCTATATACATCTCATCATCTTGTTCTTTTCCATCATTCATACTCATAATATTAGAAAAGATTTCTTTTAGAAAATCAATGATAGACATCTCTGTAAACAGCACCACACAAATAATTGCAGCTAAGATAATAATAATATATGTACCAACTTTTCCAACAGCGGCATGCAATAAGTATGCAAGCGAACCACATATAATTCCGCCACCTGTTTTGTCAGAAAAGCCTTCTTTGAATATGCGAACAAAATTATAATCATCAATTCCGACATTCAACTGAGCAATCATACCCAAACATAACAAAACCAAGGATGCAAACACAACCTTATGAATTGCACGTGACTTATATTCATTCACATGTAAAAAGAATACCGTTATCATTACAATAATTGGCAGTACATATTCAATAACACCAAAAAGACCAAAACAAAACTGACTAATATAATTGACAAATCCACAAATACCGAAATTGCCAAGTTCCAACAGCAACATAATTGCAGCAATAATCCAAACAGCAATCTCTGTTCCTAATGAATCTGTTTCCTGTTGTTGCACATTTGCTTTTGTCTGTTTTACATTCTTTTTCGCCGATGTTGTATTACGGTTACTTCTTTGATTGCTATTTTTCTTATTCGTAGTTTGATTTTTATTCTTACTACCAGCCAAGCTGATAACCTCCTTTTTCACTTCAGTTTCATGAAACTTTCATCTGTCATACAACGATACCTTGTGGATAACACATAGTTCACCACAATATCTATATACTACTATTTTTTTTATGATTTATCAAGCTATATAAACAAGAAAAAGCATCTTTAATTCCGCCAACATGATCTATTAATCCTTTTTCTACAGCTTCTTTTCCGACTAACACGCTTCCGACATCTTTTGTAAGTTCTGTAGTATTAAACATTAACCCTTTCAGTACATGCTCCTTTATATTAGAATTTCTACATGTAAATGATATAATCCGGTCTTGCATTCTATCGATATATTCATAATTTTGTTTCACTCCTAAGACTGTTCCGTTCATTCTGATTGGATGTATCACCATCGTTGCAGTCGGCACAATAAATGAACAGTTACCACATACACTCAAAGGTACCCCTATAGAATGACCGCCTCCTAATAAAAGTGTTACAACAGGAACAGATAAAGATGCAATCATTTCTGCGATTGCAAGTCCTGCCTCTACATCTCCGCCAACTGTATTAAGAAGTACTAACAATCCATCTATCTTGCTGTCTTCTTCAACACGTGCAAGTTCCGGTAAAACATGTTCATATTTTGTTGTTTTTGTTACCGGTCCCATACATTGATGACCTTCAATTTCACCTATTATATTTAGCAAATGAATCTTATAACCATATTCATTTTCTTCCAAATTTGTTTGTCCAAATTCTATCTTACAAGTTCCCTTTTCACATTTTCCTTCTTGACACATCACATTCTCTCCCTTCATCTCCTTTTCCTCACCAAGCTCGAACATCCCCACTCACAAGCTTTGCTTGTTTCGTGATGGATATTCGCCCCTTTTCCTCGCCGAGCTCGAACATCCCCACTCACAAGCTTTGCTTGTTTCGTGTTGGATATTCGCCTCTTTTCCTCGCCGAGCCCGAACATCCCCACTCACAAGCTTCGCTTGTTTCGTGATGGATATTCGCCTCTTTTCCTCGCCGAGCCCGAACATCCCCACTCACAAGCTTTGCTTGTTTCGTGATGGATATTCGCCTCTTTTCCTCGCCGAGCCCGAACATCCCCACTCACAAGCTTTGCTTGTTTCGTGATGGATATTCGCCTCTTTTCCTCGCCGAGCCCGAACATCCCCACTCACAAGCTTCGCTTGTTTCGTGATGGATATTCGCCTCTTTTCCTCGCCGAGCCCGAACATCCCCACTCACAAGCTTTGCTTGTTTCGTGATGGATATTCGCC
>SVEJ01000006.1:0-57010 GCA_015057435.1 Lachnospiraceae bacterium | reverse complement strand
CTTTTCCTCGCCGAGCCCGAACATCCCCACTCACAAGCTTTGCTTGTTTCGTGATGGATATTCGCCTCTTTTCCTCGCCGAGCCCGAACATCCCCACTCACAAGCTTTGCTTGTTTCGTGATGGATATTCGCCCAATACTTTCGCAAAAAAGCACTTAGATATGCGAGCATATCTCGTGCTTTTTTAACGAAAGTGCTCGGCTCGTTATATACACAAAAAGAGGAAGATTGCTCTTCCTCTTTAGTATTACTAACTACTATTAAATTATACAATTTTGCTTATAAAAAACGACATACACAGTATCCAACAATAAGACCTGTTA
The DNA here is from genome assembly GCA_015057435.1 of Lachnospiraceae bacterium. GTDB lineage: Bacteria > Bacillota > Clostridia > Lachnospirales > Lachnospiraceae > CAG-590. The sequence continues at coordinate 56,687 of SVEJ01000006.1, read as the reverse complement.
TAATTCCACCCAGAACTTGAGTAGGAGTATGACCTACATATTCTTTTAGAATAATCTTTGGCCATTCTTCTTTTCTAATATTTTTCAATTGCTTCACGATTTCTTCATTTTTCAAAAAGAAATTAATAATCATTGCCTGTTTGCCGGTTTCCATCCGGACATTCATAGCATCATACATGACTATAATCGCTAATGTAGTGGCTAATGGAAATTCAAATCCTTCAATCCCACAGCAATATGCTGTCGCATACATAAGACCTATCACCGTTGCAGAATGACAACTCGGCATACCGCCACTGCCAATCAGTCTCTCCGGATTAAATTTTTTAGTCAATATAAAATTAAGAATCGTTTTTACCACTTGTGCAATCGCCCAACTCAAAAGGGGTGCCATAAACATTTTATTGTGAATTAAAGTCTGTAAGATTTCCATACCACCCCTCCTTTGTTTCTAATAAATGTTAGGAATTCATTATAACTCAACTACGATGTCATTCGTATCTGCTAACAAATCTGCCTTAATATAATTGCTATCAAGGACTGTACCATTTAATGTAAGTTTCGTTACGCCTGATTCTTTACCATTCGGATTCTTAACCACAATGTGCAACTTCTTTCCACGGAAATCCTTGTCCATTGTAAACTCTTTCCACTCTGAAGAAATCGATGGCGAAATGCAAATACCGTCGAAGTCCGGTCTAAGACCAAGAATACCTTCCACACAACCTACCATCACAGTAGATGCTGTACCTGTCAACCAATGTACATGAGAACGTCCTTCAAACGGTGACTCACTACTTTCTGTAAACTGTCCATGGCAATATGGCTCAAGCTTACGAATCTCTGCCTTGTCATTCATTGATGCAGGAGAAGAACTATTGAAATATTCAAATGCTCTGTCACCATGACCCATTAATGCTTCTGCAAGAATAATCCAACCCTGTGGCTGTGAGAAAATACCACCGTTTTCTTTTGTAGAAGGATTAAATAGCAACATCAATGCTCCATCAAATGCATGATTCACATACGAAGGTGCCATAAGTCTTACACCATAAGGTGTTGCAAGCTCACGATGAACGGACTCTAAAGCAAGCTCAGCCTGTTCTTTTGTAGCAAGACCTGAAATTACTGACCATGACTGCGGATTCAACCACATATTTGCTTCAGGATGATGTTTGGAACCAATCAACTCACCATCTTCCTTATAACCACGAACAAATCGATCCTCTTCCCAACATGTTTCCTGGATAATATCACCTAATTCTTTTTGAATCTTATCTAAATATGCAATATATTCTGTATCGTTTTTCTTCTCAGAGAACTTACGAAGAACTGTCATTGCATAATAAAGCTGCATTGCAACAAAGCTTGATTCACCTTGCTTACCAAGACGTAAACAGTCATTCCAATCGGCATGTAAACCTGCAGGCATTCCATGATTACCCAAACGATTCATCGAGAAATCAATCGCTCTCTTCAAATGCTCATATACAGTGCCTTCTCCTCCGTTTGCAAAAACAATAACCTCATCAATAAAATCAACATTACCTGATTCAGCAATATACTTGTAAACAGTAGGGAATAACCATAATGCATCATCTGCACGATATGCAGGATGTCCGGTAGCCTTTACATAAGAAGGATCATCCGGTGTATCTTCATGACCTGCGTTATGATTAAATTTAACTAGTGGTAGTCCACCACCATTATCAACCTGTGCAGACAACATGAATCGAATCTTATCAAGTGCCATATCAGGATTCAAATGAATAATACCCTGAATATCCTGAACTGTATCACGATATCCATATCCATTACGCAATCCACAATAAGTGAATGATGCAGCTCTTGACCAGATAAATGTCATGAAACACTGATATGCATTCCATGTATTTACCATATTATTAAAACTATCTGATGGTGTTGATACTTGTAAATGTGACAACTGTCCATGCCAATATGTCTTCAACTCTGAAAGTTCAGCATCTGTTGCCTTCTCAACATCCTGGTAGTTATTAAGAATAGCATCTGCATCTGCATCAGACTTCATACCTAAGACAAATGTAAACACTTTTGTCTCGCCCGGTGCTAATTCCATCGAAGTATGCAAAGCACCACAGGCATTAGAATTATAGTTCAAAGAATTATCACATACACCATTCTCGACAGCAACAGGATTGTTATATCCGTGGTATCTTCCAAGGAAACATTCCTTGTCACCACAATAAGATGTTACATCTGCTCCTGCCAACCCAAAAAATCTTGTTGTGTTTTGATTACCGTCTACATCATTCTTGATATTCTCATTGATTGTTTGATAAATACGATTACCATTAAAATAAGTCTTTGTAATAAACAATGTATACTGAAGATTTACCTGATCCTGCTCATAATTACTGTCGTTTGTAAACTCACAATAACCAAAAGCAGAAAGCTTTCTTGTCTTATCAGACTGATTGGTAACCTTCATGCGCCAAACCTCATAACTCTTGTTAAGCGGTACATAGTACAATGCTTCTGAACGAATACCTGCATATTCTGCAGACATATTAGTGTAACCTGTACCATGATGACATTCACTCTTATATTCATCTAATGACTTACCAACCGGCTGCCATGAAGCAGACCAAAAATCTTTGGTTTCATCATCTCTAAGATAAATATATCTTCCTGGCTGGTCAAACTGATTAAATACATAACGAATAATTCTTCCGTGTGCACCACTCTTTTCAAAGCTGTATCCACCCGCATTGTTAGAAATAATCGCTCCGTACGCTGGAGAACCGAGATAATTCACCCATGGTGCAGGTGTATCCGGTCTCGTAATCACATATTCTTTTGCAGCTTCATCAAAAAATCCGTATTGCATACTTTTAACCCCTTTTATTCTTCTACATCTTTAAGACTCAAACTGATCTTACCCATACGATCAACTTCAAGTACCTTAACTTTTACTGTGTCGCCAATATTAACAACATCTTCAACCTTCTCTACTCTTTCTTTAGAAAGCTTAGAAATATGAATCAATCCGTCTTTGTTCGGTGAAAGTTCTACGAAAGCACCAAAGTTCATAATACGAACAACCTTACCTTCATATACATTGCCCACTTCAATCGGATCAACAATTGAATGAATGATCTTAACTGCCTTATCAATACCTGCCTGATCAACTCCACATACAGCAACTGTACCTTCATCATCAATATCAATCTTAACACCTGTCTCTTCAATAATTGTATTGATTGTCTTACCTCTTTGACCAATGATTTCACCAATCTTTTCAGGATCAACCTTCATTGTACAAATCTTAGGTGCAAGTTCACCAACAGTCTCTCTTGGCTGTGCAATTGCCTTAGACATAACCTCATCCATAATAAACATTCTTGCTTCTCTTGTCTTTTCAATTGCACCCTCAACAATCGGTCTTGTCAATCCATGAATCTTAATATCCATCTGAATTGCTGTAATACCATCTTTGGTACCTGTTACCTTAAAGTCCATGTCACCAAAGAAATCTTCAAGACCCTGAATATCTGTCAACAATACATACTCATCATCTGTATCACCGGTTACCAAACCACAAGAAATACCTGCTACCATTTTCTTAATAGGTACACCTGCTGCCATTAATGACATACAAGATGCACAAGTAGAAGCCATTGATGTAGAACCGTTAGACTCAAATGTTTCTGAAACTGTACGGATTGCATATGGGAATTCTTCTTCCGAAGGAAGAACTGCCAATAATGCTCTCTCAGCCAATGCACCATGACCAATCTCTCTACGTCCAGGACCACGAGATGGTTTTGTCTCACCTACAGAATATGAAGGGAAATTATACTGATGCATATATCTCTTATTCGTCTCTAACAAATTCAAACCATCAATCTTCTGAGCCTCTGAAAGAGGTGCCAAAGTTGTTACGTTACAAATCTGAGTTTGTCCACGTGTAAACATCGCTGAACCATGAACTCTAGGAATAATATCAATCTCTGCTGCAAGCGGACGAATCTGTGACATTGCACGACCATCCGGTCTCTTCTTGTCTACTAAAATCATCTTACGAACAGTCTTCTTCTGATACTGATAAATCGCCTCACCAAGTACAGCTAACCATTCTTCTTTGTCAGCAAATGCTTCTTCTAACTTCTCTGTAATCTTACGAATGTTCTCTTCTCTAACCTGTTTCTCATCAGTGAAAACAGCCTCTTCCATCTCTGCCGGTGGAACAATCTCCTTAATCGCTGCAAACAACTCCTCAGGAATTGCACAGCTTGTATATGCATGCTTAGGTTTACCGCATTCAGCAACAATCTGATCGATAAACTCAATTACCTTCTGATTCAACTCATGTGCAGCGTAGATTGCTTCAATCATCTTATCTTCAGGAATCTCATTGGCACCTGCTTCAATCATGATAACCTTTTCCTTAGTTGAAGCAACTGTCAATTTCAAATCTGAAACAGCGTTCTGTGCTTCATTCGGATTAAATACAAACTCGCCATCAATCATACCAACCTGTGTAGTTGCACACGGACCGTCAAACGGAATATCTGAAATTGCAGTTGCAATTGCAGAACCCAACATTGCAGTAAGTTCAGGTGAACACTCAGGATCAACACTCATAACAAGGTTGTTAAGTGTTACATCATTACGATAATCCTTAGGGAACAACGGACGCATCGGACGGTCAATTACACGTGAAGTAAGAATTGCATTCTCACTTGCTTTACCTTCTCTCTTATTAAAACCACCAGGGATTTTTCCTACAGAATATAACTTTTCCTCATACTCTACTGAAAGTGGAAAGAAATCAATTCCCTCTCTTGGCTTTTCTGATGCAGTTGCTGTTGATAATACAACTGTATCACCGTAGTGCATAAATGCTGCACCATTTGCTTGTGCTGCAACTCTTCCGACATCAACACGAAGTGTTCTGCCTGCAAGTTCCATTTCAAACTTCTTGTACATATCTTTTCTCCTTATCATAAATTCTATTTCCGGATAATATAATCAACCGGATATCTTGGGTAAGACACCGAAACAACTAAACTATCATCCGAGAGAAACCGAGAATATTCGATTCCGGATGACACTTCAGAAGTCTCGGTTATGCCTTATCACAATCTCCACAATTATATCATAGTATTATACTTTTGAAAAGAAAAATAATTCATTCTCATTTATTCCCAAAACAAACAAAAACAGCGACTTTATTTTCATAAAATCGCTGTTTTTGAATCCATAATTACTTACGTAAACCTAAGCTCTCGATAAGAGTTCTGTAACGCTCGATATCAACCTTCTTTAAGTAAGCCAAAAGATTTCTTCTCTGACCAACTAACTTAAGAAGACCTCTTCTTGAGTGATGATCCTTTGGATGATCAGCAAAATGTGACTGTAAATCCAAAATTCTTGCTGTCAACAATGCAATCTGAACTTCCGGAGAACCGGTATCATTTGCTCCACGACCATACTTTTCAATAATCTCTTTCTTCTGCTGTGCTGTTACCATAACAACAACCTCCTTATTTAATAATAATCGCCAATCACCCAGTAACAGGTCGGAGTGTCCTGAATCTGAGTAATGGTTATGCCGCAATATGCGTACTTGCATATACTATCACATAAATAATTCTTTGTAAATATTTATTTTTTTTTAATTATCTGTTATCATTACTACATTAAAAAGGAAAGGAATAGATAATATGGCAGGATCTACATACGGAACAATTTTTCGGATTTCAACCTGGGGTGAATCACACGGAAAAGCCATTGGCGTTGTGATTGATGGCTGCCCTGCAGGACTTGAACTTTCAGAACATGATATACAACCTTTTTTGAACAGACGAAAACCGGGACAATCTGTATACACAACACCTCGCAACGAAGATGATGCTGTTGAAATACTATCCGGTGTGTTTGAAGGAAAGACAACCGGAACACCAATCTCCATGATTGTGTATAACAAAACACAGCAATCAAAAGATTACAGCGAAATTGCTACTTATTATCGTCCGGGACATGCTGATTATACATTTGATTCCAAATACGGATTTCGTGATTACAGAGGTGGCGGACGTTCTTCCGGAAGAGAAACAATTGCCAGAGTCGCTGCCGGTGCTGTTGCTGTAAAAATATTAAACGAACTCGGTATATCATTTACTACATATACAAAATCAATCGGCGATATCGAGATTGATTATAATAATTTCAACGCGGAAACGATATATAAGAATGCATTATATATGCCGGATGAAACAGCTTCCGAAAAAGCAGGTGAATACATCATCAAGATGACAAAGGAACACAATTCTGTAGGCGGATGTGTAGAAGCTGTTATTCAGGGAGTACCTGCCGGAATCGGCGACACAGTTTTTGAAAAGCTGGATGCAAATCTTGCAAAAGCACTTATGTCAATCGGTGCTGTAAAAGGTATTGAAATTGGTGATGGTATTCAAGTCTCTAAGATGACCGGTTCCGAAAATAATGACCATTTCTGTTTAGAAAATGATAAGACAGTTTCCAAAAAAAGCAACCACGCAGGTGGTATATTAGGTGGAATGAGTGACGGTTCGGATATCATCATTCGCGCTGCATTCAAAGCAACACCTTCCATTTTGAAAACACAACAGACCGTCAATAAAAACGGTGAGGAAATCGAAATTTCAATTGCAGGCAGACACGACCCTGTTGTTGTTCCGCGTGCAGTTGTTGTTGTAGAAGCAATGGCTGCAATCACAATCTTAGATTCTCTATTATTAAATATGACTGCAACCATGGATTCTATCAACAAATTCTACAAAAAGTAATATATAAGGAGTAATTATGGTGTCTGGACAACCAATGTAACCCAATACTCCTTTCCATTCTTATCTACAAATGAGCCAATGCCAATCGCATTGGCTTTTTCTTGCATTAACACATTATAATTCTTGTCAGAAAGCCAATTATTCGCAACCACTGTTCCCGGCTTTGTCTTTCCCCAAGAAATACATTCTGCAGACCAATATGTAGCAACAGGATAATCTACTTTTAACACAGAACTGTAATGTGTCCCGTTCGGTCTCGTATGTGAGGATAAACTACTCAGTTCTTTTGCTCGTAACAACGCAGCATTTGATAAGTTATTGTTAGCCTGATAGGAAAGCGGTTGATATCCTTTTAACATTCTTTTTACATTAATCACTTTGATCGCTTGTTCATACTGCGTTCCTGTATATTGCAACGTACCATTGTTAGCAAAATAATACGTCATATTTCCAAGTACAATATTCGCACCCGAAACTCTTTTTCCTGAATTATCAAAATAATATACATGTTGATTAATTTGCTTCAAACCTTTTTGAATCACACCTTTGTTATCAGCATAATAGTAATTTCCGTTTGATTTAATAAAGCCCTTAATCATAACTCCTTTTTTTGAAAAAAAGTACTTTTTCCCTTTGATCGTTTTAAAACCGGTAACTCGTACACCCTTTTTGTTGAGATAATAACAATTTCCCTTATAATTTAACCAACCGGTTTTTCTGTAACCCTTTTTGTCAAAATAGTAATACTTTCCTTTTATCTTCGCCCATGTTTTTTTGTAATACTTGCTCCCTGACGAATTCGTCGTATAACGATATTTACCATTTGGTGCTTTTACCCATTTTGCATATGCAGTATGTGTCGGCATCAACATCATAAGTAAGAAAAATAGTATCATGCCCTTAACCATTGTCTTCTTTACCTGCGAACAATTCATCATAAAAATACCCCCTACTTAATAAAAATCAAACTGAAATATAACATACTCTCCTGTTCATATACTCCGATTCCAACTCCGGAAATGTTATCATCCGAAATCGCTTGCTCCATATTATTATCTCGCTTTATATCATTTAACAATGCATCATAATCGTATCCTTGTGTCCCACCATACGCAAATTCAATTCCACCCGTACATGAAACATCCATATTATCCAACATTTTTTCCAATGCATTATCATCCACCGTAAAGCTCTCTACTAACCCTGCTGCTCTAATAATTGCAACTGATTGCAACTTATCATCCATTGTTAATTCTTTCTTGCCTTCTTCAGTACGCCAAGTATTGATTGCTTGAAAAATCGGATAGATTGCGGTTGTATTATCATCAACGCTTCCATCTTCGTTGAAAAAGTATGTCACTCCTTCTATCGTTAACGTATCTTCTTTCGTTCTTGTACCATCTTCATTCAAATAATATGTGTAGCCATCCACTTCAACAAATCCTGTCTGTATTTCTCCGCAATAGTTTGCGTAGTACCAATTATCCTGATACCGAAACCAGCCAACAACCAATTGAACAATTTCATTAAAATAATAAAGTTTATCATCAAACGAAACAAATCCTGTCTGTAACTTTCCTGTGTCATCCGCAACATAGAAATCGTCATCCGTTTGAATTGCTCCATATTGTAAAGCACCAGATGCATCAAAGTAGTAATATGCTTTCGCTTCTTCTACGTAATACTTTCCGGTTACAAGATGTCCATCTGTATCAAAATAATACGTATTGTCATCTATTTCCAAAAAGCCAATTGCATACTCTCCATCTTCTTTTATATATTTGATTCCATCCTCTTCATCAACCCAAGACGCATAGGAAAAATCAGAATATAAAATAACAAATATTGCTACCAAAGAAATGATAGTCAATCCACTAATAAGCGATGAATGCTTATTCCTCTTCTTGCGGTCGGCTCTCATATTCGTTTTCATTACTTTTTACCTTCTTCTTTCTTAAACCAGGCAATACATTCTTAACCCGCAACCATATTACAATAACTCCAAATACTATAATCACAAACGGAATTACAACAACCAAAAATACTTTCATTAATTTCTTGGACCGATGCGGATATAATGCTACTTGATTACCGACTTGTTTTCCTTCAATCCAAATCGTGGAATCATTATCTACCAATCCATTCATTACCTCTAAGAAAAACCTTCTATTGGCTCCTACAGATGCAGCATCTGCTTCTGCATGGAAGAATACATCTGAGGTAAGTAAAAATAAACTACCCTCCGTTTCACTCTGCGCACATGAAGCAACGCTAAACGGACCTCCAACATCATATTCTCCATCTGTATCAATATTTTCGTAATCATTAATCTTAGAAAAAGATTTTCCGCTTGTCATCAAAAGATCAACACATTGATATCCATTCCCTGTTCCTTTCGGTAATATTCCTTTACTGGTCATAGCATGAATGGATAAATTTTCATTCATAATATTCTTGGTAAACTCACAGTCCATCAATTCCGGAAGTAAATAATACATTACGTTTTCTGTATACATTCCCGTTTGTCTTTCAATCACAACACCTGATTGTACATCAAGACCGTACTTTTTCAAGAAAGAATACAAATTCTCTAATTCGTCCGTTAACGGATCCAAAACTACAAACAAATTACCGCCGTCTTTCAAATAATCCTCGAGTAATTTGATTTCCTCTTTGTTATAATCCGTCTGTGGTGCATAAATCATAACCACTTCGCAGTCATCGCGAAATGCGTTGTGCAATGAACCAACTTGAGACGGTAAATCCACGGATTTCATTTCAAATCCACTTAATGATAGTAAATTGCTAAATTCTGAATTCAATGCTTTCTCAGAGTGACCGGTTACAGTTGTTAACAACGTCGATTCATCCTGATTAACATAGTAAATTGCTTTCGTCAACTGCGATTCAATCTCTAAAATACTTGCATTTGAATAACTGTTAATCATCTTAGACGTAATATAATCTGCAGAATCAAGATAAATATATCGTTCTCCGCAAAGAACAAGCATACTCGCCTCATTAATATAATTCAAATCAGACATATAAGTCATCTGAAATTCCAAATCAGTTGACACATCCTTATATTCAATATGCAATTTATCATTCATCGCATCGTATTTATTTAACAGTTCACGATAAGTTGCATTAGCGGTACTTTCTTTTCCAATATAGTATACAGTTGTATCTTTTTGAATTCCCTCTACCAAATCAATCGTCTGTTCTGATAGTGTTAATAGTTTTTCAGCTGTAAAATCATACACTTTATTATTAGAAAATCCCAAGAAACAAGCAAATACACCTATAGCAATAACAACTGCACTATGAATGATTGTCTTTGACATAGAAACTCTTCTGCTTTCTAAAACAATCCATGTCAAAAGAAAGAATACAATTGTAACAGCTAATAGATAAACAATATCTCCACTTCTTACAATACCTGATATCATATCGTTAAATTTATTAAAAGCCGATATCTCACGGACAAAATTGCGCACACCGACAATCGGAACAAGTGCTTCTATCATTCTACTAAGAATAATCAATGCATATATCACATACGAAACCACTACAGCAAGTACTCCGTTCGTCGTTAACGTAGAAACAAAAATTCCTATCGTCATAAAAAGAAGTGTTACCAAAAAACATCCCAAATAACTCGCACTAAGAAAACGAATATCCATTGTCCCAAAATTAGAAATAATAATCGGATAGACAACACTTAACATCAAAGGCAACATTGTAAAAATAAATGTTGCAAAATATTTTGCAAATAAAATTGAAAATGATGATACCGGTGCTGTAAACAACAATTGATCAGTTTTGTATTTACGTTCAATCGCAAAAAGTTTCATTGTACAAAATGGTAACATTAACACGATTACATAAAATGAAGTACCCAATACATAATATCCAAATTCTGTGCTATGTGTATCAAGCAAACATATGGAAAAAAAGATTCCGGTTACCAAAAAGAAAACCGCATAATATATGTATGCAAAAAGGGAAGAATAATACATCTTTAATTCTCTTTTTAAAATTGCCGCCATCTACTTTTCCTCCTGCTCGTTTAACTGAATATAAACATCTTCTAATGAAGCCTGTGTTCTTTCAATAGCATAAACACTTACTCTTTTATTAGCCAGATATCCTAATATCTTATCTCTCATGTCCCTTGTATTTTTCGCTTTTAACAAGAACTCATACACATCTTTTTCTTGCTCGCGTACAAAAGAAAATGACTGAATCCCGTCATAATTCTTTATAATATCCGTAATCTCTTCATATACACCTTTTACTACAATACGATACGTGTCTTTGTTTCCTTTTTTCTTAACATCTGAGGTCGAATCATTAAGGACAACTTTTCCATCCTTCAAAATCAAAACAAAATCACATAATTCTTCAATTTCTTTCAAAACATGTGAACTTATTATAACACTATGATTTCCTTTGAGCGATTTAATCAATTCTCTTGTTCGCTTCGCTTCAATTGGATCAAGTCCTACAAGTGGTTCATCTAATATTAATATTTCAGGCTTACCAAGCATCGCTTGTGCAAAACCAACTCGTTGTTGCATACCTTTTGAAAGCTTCTTAATAAAGTCATATTGTATTTCTTCTAAATTCATCAGCTGTAACACATTATCAACTTCTTCATCCCGCGCTACCAAACCCTTCAATTGAGCAACAAATATTAGATATTCTCGAACCTTCATATCCTTATATAATGGTGGAATTTCCGGCAGATAACCTATCATCTTTTTTGCTTGCTTTGGGTTATTGCTCATATTCACGCCATTCATAATCACATCACCTTGCTGTGGTTTCAAATAACCTGTTAATATATTCATTGTTGTTGATTTGCCGGCTCCATTTGAACCTAATAATCCGATTGTCTTTCCATTATCTATCTGAAACGATACATCTTTTAATACTTCTTTTTTTCCATATGACATGGATAAGTTCCTTACTTCAACCATATCTTCCTCCTAATTTCCAATGTCTTTTCGACATGATATCTATAAAACACGTCATAATTATACAATATATTTCTTTATTATACAAACAATTCACTTAATATTCACAAAAGAAAAAACCAGATAAAATCTGGTTTTTCCTTACGACACATGTGCTCTTGGATGTGTCTTATCATATACTTCTTTAATCTTAGAATTCATATTAGATTTCACATAAATCTGCGTTGTAGAAATATCCGAATGACCTAACATCTCCTGAACCGCTTTCAAATCTGCTCCGTTATTAACCAAATGCATAGCAAATGAATGTCGTATTGTGTGCGGTGTAATATCTTTTTTGATTCCGGCTTTTGCAGAATAATACTTAATTATCTTCCAAAAACCTTGTCTGGTCATCGGTGCACCCTGACAATTCGTAAATAACTTATCCTGATCACCTTTGCACATAATATCTCTTGCATGATACAGATAATTCTCTAACGCAACCTTTGTCTCATTAGTAAACGGAATGACACGTTCCTTATTATCATCTCTACACTGCAAAAAATTCATTGAAAGATTCACATCTTTTACCCTGAGATTAATCAATTCAGAAACACGAATACCTGTTGCATATAAAAGTTCAAGCATTGCTTTATCACGTATTTCTTTCGGTGCTGAACCACTTGGTTGTGCCAACAATAAGTTAATCTCTTCAATTGATAAAATAACCGGTGCCTTCTTTTCAATCTTAGGAGCTTTCAACGTCTCTGTCGGATCTTCTTTAATAACACCTTGTTTTATCATATAGACAAAAAAAGCTTTCATAGACGCTATATTTCTTGATACCGTAGCTGTAGACATTCCCTGCTTCTCTATCATCAAAATATAGGAATTCAAATCCGTACTTGTGACATGATCAAATTCCGTAACTCCGGAATCATTCAGAAACATATTCAACTTCATTAAATCTCTTTTGTATGATGCCGTCGTATTCTTACTAGCTCGCTTTACATTTGTCAAATAATCTACGAACTCTTCAATCTTTTGTAACATTTCCTAACCCCTTGCATATGTAATCACTATACCCATTATAATGTTTAATTTACATAAAATCAAACATTATTTTTCCGAAAAAACCTTATAAATCAAGCGTTAATCAACATTTCCACCAAATAAGGTATTTACATAATATTTTTATACTAGATATTGAAAAAAATAATTTAAAAAATTTTTTTGAAATTTAATTTCCCAAGATAACGAAAGAAAAAAAAGCAAAAATATTACAAAACCTTTAATGAAATACACCTTTAAATTCATATATTCATAACAATTATTTAATGCTTCATAACGCCATTTACCAACAAGATGGAGTACTAAAAAATACAAATAATAATGTGGATAAAAGCAAACAAAACCATATAGCAATCCTCCAACACCGTATTTTACAATCAAATCACATATTATGATTCCATAATACATCCCCCCAAAAATACAAAGAAATGTTGAGGTGTGATTTTGTAAAAAAAACTTAAAAAGTAAAGCAATTAACAATGTTTGCAAGACTCTTCTTTTAATAATAAAATACATAAGTTCTTTTGTCGGAAGATTCATTACCATTCCAAATCCGTAGTCTTCCAATCCTTTATCCAAAAAGTAATCACAATCCAAACATAATGATAACAAAAAAATAAGTGTTCCGAGAAAGACGCCAAAACACAATCCTCCATATGTATACATTGCATAATATAAACGATTCTTAACTTGCATAATCATCCCCCATATCAATTCAATATATGATGAAAAACCGTTATATATGCAAAAAATCCGAAACCCAATCGGGTTTCGGATTCAAATTTCGTATCAAAGCAACTAATATGCTCTACTTCGCATAATCAGTAACGCGTGACTCTCTTATTAAGTTAACCTTAATCTGACCAGGATATTCTAACTCACTTTCGATCTGTTTAGAAATATCTCGTGCCATGAGAATCATGTCAGCATCATTTATCTGCTCTGGAACTACCATAATACGAATCTCTCTACCTGCCTGAATAGCAAAAGTTTTATCAACACCCTTAAAGCCGTTAGCAATATCTTCTAACTTCTTTAATCTTGTGGTGTATGTTTCCAATGTCTCACGTCTTGCACCAGGACGAGCTGCAGAAATCGCATCTGCTGCTTGTACAATACATGCAATTAATGATTCAGGTTCAACATCTCCATGATGTGCTTCAACAGCATTAATTACTAATGCTGATTCTTTGTATTTTCTACACAAATCTACACCAATCTGAATATGGGAACCTTCCATTTCATGATCCACAGACTTACCAATATCATGTAAAAGACCTGCGCGCTTAGCTAATCGAACATCCACACCAATCTCAGCTGCCAATAAACCACATAATTGTGCAACTTCCATTGAGTGCTTCAATGCATTCTGACCATAACTAGTTCTAAACTTCATCTTACCAAGTAAACGAACCAATTCCGGGTGAATCCCCTGAACTCCAACCTCAAGTGTTGTGTTCTCACCTTCTTCACGCATCATCTGTTCAACTTCTTTTTGCGCTTTTTCTACCATTTCTTCAATTCTTGCAGGATGAATTCTACCATCCACAATTAATTTCTCAAGTGCAATTCTTGCTACTTCTCTTCTTACCGGATCAAAACTAGATAAAATTACAGCTTCAGGAGTATCATCTATAATTAAATCTACACCTGTCATGGTCTCAAGTGTACGAATATTACGACCCTCACGACCAATGATTCTACCTTTCATCTCATCATTCGGTAATTGAACTAACGAAATTGTAGTCTCGGCAACATGATCAACAGCACATTTTTGAATTGCTGTCACAACATATTCCTTCGCCTTTTTACTTGCTTCTTCTTTTGCTCTAGTCTCTAACTCTTTAACTAGAACTGCGGTTTCATGTTTTACTTCATCTTCAACAGTCTTTAATAAATACTCTTTTGCTTGTTCAGAGGTTAATCCAGAGATTCTCTCTAGTTCCTGTAGTCTTTTTGCCTCAAGCTCTTCTACGCGTGCCTTCTGCTTTTCCAAATCTTGTTCTCTAGATGCAAGGTTGGCTTCTTTTTTCTCAATCGTTTCAGACTTACGATCCAAATTCTCTTCACGTGAGATAACACGTTTTTCCATTCTCTGGACCTCATTACGACGATCTTTAATTTCTTTATCAAGATCATTCTTTGTCTTAATTGACTCTTCCTTTGCCTCTAGGAGAATCTCCTTCTTCTTAGCTTCAGCATTCTTCACAGCTTCATCTATAATCTCTCTCGCTCTGTCTTCAGCTTCAGAATTCTTTTTCTCCACAACATTCTTACGATATGTAATGGAAACAACAGACGAAACAATCACAGCCACGATTAAAATAATAGCAAAAATGATATACTGTTCCACAGGAGCACCTCCTTATTAAGTTTTAGGTGCACTTGATATAAGTGCAACAGTTAAATTCTATCTTTTTTTGTGCATTATGTCAAGTAAAACATCTACTTTCAATCACTTTATATACTTTTGAATCAAAGTAACAGAAAAACCCTTTCTTAAAAAGTACCGAAAAACCTTTTGTCTTTCTTTATAATCTGTCAAATCTTTATTCATAACATACTTTGAAAATTGCTGTTCAAAACAAATCTCTTCGGAATAATCTCTAGAATCAAGATATTCAAGTATCATATCTTTTGATATACCCTTGTTAGATAAGTCATATATCATACGTAATTTACTTTTTTTGCTCTCGTATGTATCAACATACATCTTAATATACATCTCATCATCCAAATAACGATATCGTTCTAAGAATTCAATTACTTGTTCGATTATAGACTCCGGATATAAATTCTCTTTCAATCTGTTCTTCATCATAAATACAGAAAAAGGCTTTTTCTCCAAGAGAAAAAGCGCTCTTTCTTTCGCACGACGAAAAATCACATTATCAAGAATATATGTATATAAATCTAATGAAATTGTATCGTCTTTTTTAATATGAAATCTTGTCAATTCATTGTTATACAAAGAAAAGGCATATTCTTCATCTACATAAACACGATAAAGATTATTCTTACTTTCTATTAAATCTGTAACTAACAAATCTATTCATCCTTATCATCAATACTTGATTGTTCTGTATCCAATACTCCTGCTGCTGCTCTTACCTTTTGTTCTACTTCTGCTGTAATCTCAGGATTATCTAACAAAAATACTTTCGTATTCTCTCTTCCCTGTCCAATCTTTTCTCCGTTATATGAGAACCAGGCACCTGCTTTATTAATAATATTCTCTTTCACAGCCAGATCTAAGATATCACCCTCTTTTGATATTCCTTTTCCAAACATGATATCAAACTCAGCTTCTCTAAAAGGTGGTGCAACTTTATTCTTAACAACTTTCACACGTGTACGATTACCGATCACTTCGCCGTTTTGCTTTAATGTTTCTATTCTTCTAACATCTAAGCGCACTGATGAATAAAATTTCAATGCACGTCCGCCTGTTGTCGTCTCAGGATTACCAAACATCACGCCAACTTTTTCACGTAACTGATTAATAAAGATAACAACACAGTTCGATTTGCTAATAACAGCCGTAAGTTTTCTTAAGGCTTGTGACATCAAACGCGCTTGCAATCCAACATGTGAATCACCCATCTCACCATCAATTTCCGCGCGCGGAACCAATGCTGCAACTGAATCGACAATAATAACATCAACTGCACCGGAACGAACCATCGTTTCAGTTATCTCCAATGCCTGTTCTCCATTATCCGGCTGAGAAATATACAAATTGTTAATATCTACACCGATATTACTTGCATACACAGGATCTAACGCATGCTCAGCATCGATAAAGCCGGCAATTCCACCGCTCTTCTGAACCTCAGCAACGACATGTAATGCTACTGTTGTCTTACCACTTGATTCAGGACCATATATCTCAATAATTCTTCCTTTCGGAATACCACAAATTCCAAGTGCTAAATCTAAACTTAATGAACCTGTCGGAATTGCTTCTATATTCATATTCGAAGCCTGATCTCCAAGTTTCATTACCGTTCCTTTTCCAAACTGTTTTTCAATATTTGCCAATGCGGCATCTAACGCTCTCATCTTATCTTCATTCGCCATGTTAAAAACCTCCGTGAACATTTGTTCGTTTTCTTGATAATAATATAATTCTTTCTAATTGTCAACATAAAAATCGAATGTATTTTCGATTTTACACTTCTACCTCCTTCTATAATGCATAATACAATACAGAATGGACATACTATGACATAATTTTAAAAAAATGGGAAAAACTTGAACATAAGAATAAAATGATGAAATTAGCTTAGCATTTTCTTTACTATTTGTAAATAGTATTATAAAATTGATTTAAAAATCAAAGACATAAAACGAGGTCATTATGAAACATATCGGAATCATTACAGAATATAACCCGTTTCACAACGGACATTCCTATCAATTACATACTGCAAAGAATATGTTTCCGGATAAAAGCATTATTGTTTTAATGAGTGGAAATTATGTACAAAGAGGCGAACCTGCTATTTATAACAAATATCTTCGTACAAAATGTGCACTTCATTCGGGAGCTGATATCGTATTAGAACTTCCGATTCTTTTTTCAACTGCAAGCGCAGAATACTTTGCACATGCAGCTATCAAAACATTTTCTGACCTTGGTATAATAGACACATTATGCTTTGGTGCAGAGACAGACGATTTGGCATTGTTACAACGTATTGCTGATGTTCTATCCGATGAACCAACAGCTTACAAAGTAGCTTTGCAAAATCAATTAAAAAAAGGATTATCTTTCCCGAAAGCTCGAACAATCGCTCTCGAAGATATACTCGGCAAAGAAATCTCTTCTGTCTTGACACTACCGAATAATATTCTTGCCATAGAGTATCTAAAAGCTTTAAAAACTTTTCACAGTGATATCACTCCTGTTCTTATTAAAAGAATCGGAAATGGTTATCATGACTATTCAACCAAAGAACACTATAGTTCTGCCACTGCCATAAGAAATAGTATTCTAAATGATTCAAACGAATACAAAAACCTAATGCCAAAGCAAGCCTATGACATTTTATGTAGTTCTGAATTTGCAAAACCATTACAAATGTCTGATTTTTATACCATGCTTCAATATGCTATTTGGAAAGAAAAAGAGAACTTAGAACAATATCTGGATGTATCACATGACTTAGCAAACAAATTACGCTCTATCAAATACTTTCCTGCTTCTTATGAAGAATTAGTCCAGAGTTTAATCAGCAAACACTACACCCATACTCGTATCCAACGTATATGCTTGCACATTCTCTTAGGCATCACCGATTACGATATGAAAAAAACTTGTAACGACGAATATATTTCTTATATACGTTTACTTGGATTAAGGAAACAAGCATCTATCCTTTTAAAAGATGTTAAAAATAGCGAAATTCCTATTATTAACAAAGTAGCAGATGCCAAAAAGCAACTTTCCGAAATACAATTATGTGCATTCGAAAAGGAACTGCATCAAAATCTTTTATATACACAGGCTTTTGCAAATCGTTATAACATACATCTTCCGTCAGAATATGAACATTCAGTCATAATCACAGATTAAATCCATATAATATAGAAACAATATTGGGATTCTATATTTATGAAACAATTTGTTTTTTATGTATTTTGCATCTTCATTTTGCTTGTTTTTCATCAAGAAACAATTGCAGGAACAAAAAATGGACTTCTTCTATGGTATCAGACATTAATTCCTTCTCTTTTACCATTTATATTAGTGACAAATGCCTTATCAGAAACACACTCTTATCACGCTATTACACGCTATTTCCAGAATAAAAAAAACAATAGCATTTTCGAATTAATTGCAATTGTTCTTGGAAATATCTGCGGATATCCAATTGGTGCAAAGATTATTAATGATTTTGTAACCTACAAATTCATTACAAATGATAGGGCGAATCAGATTATCTCATTATCCAGTCAATCAAGCCCAATGTTTTTATTAGGATACGTTTATTCTAATATCCTTCATATAGAAATCCCTCTCTCTGTCTTCTTACTAAGCATATATGTACCTGTCTTTATATATTTTTTATTATTAAAATCACATAGTTCAAACATGAATTCTCACAACACAGTGTGCATACCGCACTCATTAAACCTAAAAGAAACATTTACACATACAGTTGAAATTATGGTTTCTATAGGTTTTTATGTGATAATTTTTTCTATTGCATTATCTGTTTTAGTACCAATTACTCATAATAATTTCCTAAAAGTAATGCTTTCATTACTTGAAATAACCAATGGTTTAAACTTACTATCTATTACGCAATTACAGTATACATTAAAAATACCATTAATCTGTATGCTATGTTCTTTCGGAGGAGTATGTAGTATGTTCCAGGTTAAAAGTGTACTAACATATCCCGGAATAAATATGAAAAAGTACCTGGCAGATAAATGTATACTATCTGCAGGTACTTTTTTCATCGTGTACTTATATCTAACTTATATTAATACTTTTTTTCCATCGTAAAATCATCAATGGTACCCATTGACTTTCCTTGCGAAACAGATTCCAACGGCTGTGTCGTAACTTCAAAAGCGTCATCTGAAGCACTGTTTTCTTCTACAACATTACGACCAATTCTAGGACCCTTTTTAACTAAACCTTCCATTGTTGCCGCATCACGTGACTGTTCACCATTGGCCTTATAGACAGTCTTATCTACTTTCGTTGCAGCTGCAGCTTCTAATGTCTTAGCAACTGTTTCTTGTGCTGTCTGCGGTGTCTGAATAACAGGATTTCTTCTTTTGATAATCTTTTTCTTAACCTGTTTTGTACCGTCTGCATCTACGATTGTTTCTTCCTGAACAACATTAACTGCTCGTTCTGTATCTTCGACCTGATTAACAGGTACCTCTTTTGTCGGTTCTAGAACCGGTTTAGTTTCTGCCTTTTCAGGTGTTGTTGGCTCTAACGGAGTTTCGTTAGGAACAACGGTTTTCCCGCTTGCCACAAAATCAGGAATATTTACGGATGGCTTTGCTTCCTCTTTTTCTTCCTTTCCTGTCACAACCTGTTTCATTTTCTGAACCATACTATTCTTTGCTTTTGGTGCTGCAGGAACATTTTTTCCGTTAGCAGCCGTTTTAAACTGTGGTGCAGTTTGTACACTATTCGGATCACCTGTATAATCAATGATTTGCTTTTGCACTTCTTGAAGATTTGCATTTGCAACCATATATTCATTATTCAATGCGGTAATCAAATTCTCATAATTGGTACGCTCTGCTTCTATCGTTGCCTGCATATAATCGCGTAATCCTGTCATAATGCCATTCGTATATTGCATTGAACCAAGACGTATCTGATTCGCCTCATCCATTGCCTGTGCAAGAATTTCATTAGCCTGAGCCTGAGCTGCCTCTACAGTTTCATATGCTTGTTGGTTTGCCATGTTCATAATTTCAGTCTCTGAAACCATCTGATTTGCTTGTGCAGAAGCCTGTGCAAGAATGTGGTCAGCATTTTTTCTTGCTTCCATAAGAATTGCTTCTTTACTTCTCATAATCTTTTTGCAACGATCTATTTCTGCAGGAATCTTAACCTTCAAATCCCCAAACAATTCATCAAATTCATCTCTTGGTACAACAATCTTATTAGATGACAACGCTGACGTTTTACAACTATTTAAAAAATCCTCAATTTCGTTCATTACATCTTCAATACTTTTCTTTGACATATTCCTTCCTCCAATTCATTCATTGTTCTTCATATTATTGAAAACGATTGCGAAGTTTTTTTGCAACAAACTCCGGAACAAAGTCTGATACATCTGTACCATAACTCGCATACTCCCTAACAATACTGGAGCTTAAATAGGCATAGTCAATACTAGTTGTCAGAAATACTGTATCAATCGTCTCTTTACTAACTATGCGATTGCTCTGTGCAATCTGTAATTCATATTCAAAATCTGTAACCGCTCGCAAACCTCTGACAATTACAGAAATATCATGCTCTTTCATATAATCAATCAATAAGCCATCAAAGCAAATCACCGAAACATTCGGAAAATCTTTGGTTGATTCTTTTAACATATTTACTCGTTCTTCTGTTGAAAACAACGGGTGCTTTGCACTATTGTTTAACACGCCAACAACAACTTCTTCAAACATAGAAGCTGATCTTTTAATTATGTCTAAATGTCCATACGTAACCGGATCAAAACTCCCCGGATATATCGCTCGTGTCATGTTATATCCTCTTTCTCATATATCATATAATGCTCACATTTTCTCCAGGAAAATATGGCGATTGGTTTTGTATATCTTTTCTTTCAAAAGACGAAAACCCGTATAATCCGCATTAAGAAACTCTGTTTCAAGGTCTGCTTCTATAATAACCAATGCTTTTTCTTCTAAAATATCCATAAATGACGGATGATGCAAAATCTCTTTTTCTAAGCCCTTTTTGTAAGGCGGGTCCATAAATACAACATGAAAGCGTTCTCGACCTTGTAACATCGCAACTGCTCGATCAGCAGTACAATTCATTACCTCACCTTGCTCTTCAAAATGCGTATGGATAAGGTTTTCTTTTATAATATTCGCAGCATTTCGATTACTCTCAACAAAAACAGCTTTCTTAGCTCCTCTGCTTAATGCTTCAATTCCAATTCCGCCACTACCGCTAAACATATCTAAAAAATGAATGTCATATAATTCATCCTGAATCATATTAAATAATGTTTCTTTGATTCGATCTGTTGTCGGCCTTGTATCCATACCGGTTGGCGTTTTTAATTGTAATCGTTTTGCTTTGCCTGCAATTACTCTCATTGTATAACTCCTATTTTATTTTATAAGAAAACTATATTTTGTCAATCTTTTACACTATTTTCTATAGTTTACATAAATCTTTATATGAAATCACACAGAAAAATGTACAATAGTTCCTACTTGCTATACTGTTCCAAGTACCATTTACCTGCATCAGAAAAATCATCCTTTGAAAATCCGCTCGTCTTCGTTACTGACGATTTCAAAAATGATGATGTTTCGTCTTTGTTACCAAGACTCCATGCAAAACAACTCAAATGATACTTATCAATCAAATCCATCCATTTATTTCCTTCATCGTAATTCAAGGAACCATTTCCTGACGCCTCGGAAATATTACTCTCGCTGACAATAACAGGAATTCCGTTAGAAATTGCTGTTTCTACTTTATTACGAATATTTTCCTGATGTGTAGCTGCATAAAAATGTACTGCATATAAAATATTCTCTTGATTTTTAATCGGATTTTTAGATGCAATATCTACATCCTGTGACCAGGTAGGGGTACCTACAATAATCAGAGCATCTTTATCATTCTTACGAATCACAGGAATTATTTCTTCTGCATATGCCTTCACACTTTCCCATGTTGTTCCGCCATTTGGTTCATTACAAATTTCATATATCACATTGTCTTGTCCTGCATATTTTTTTGACATTTTATCAAAAAATGTTTTTGCCGAATCTTTATTCTGATTCGGATCATTATCATTCAAAATATGCCAGTCAACAATTACATACATTCCAAGTTCTGTACATGCTTTGACGCCGTTATCGATAATATTCTCTAATTCTCCTTGATTTCCTCCGCTGCAATATCCATTATAATCAGCCGTATACATCGCTAAACGAATTGCATTCACACCATATTTTGACAAATCAGAAAAAGCGTCCTTGTTAACATATTCCGGAAACCAGTTAATTCCATGCGTCGAAACACCCTGTAGCTGAAAAACCTGACCATTTTTATCAACAATATTCGTTCCTTTGACGGAAAGAGCACCATGCTTTGCAACTGCATTTCCAGCTTCATTTTGTGCAGCGGCAATTTCGGTAGTTGCTTCTTCGTTCGACGTCTCTTCGTTGGTTCCTTGTTCCGTCTTCTCCTGTGTAGACGTTTCTTCTTTCGTAGCAACATCGTTCTTATCACCAGGACGATATTGTTTGCCTGCAAGATCTAATACAACCTGCGTCGGATTATAATCACTTGGTGTTTCAATAATAAAACCAAACGGAACTTCCCCTTTGGCTGCTACTTCTTTGTTATAATCAACCGGTGTAATAACTAACGTTGTTCCATTCAAATTATAATTTCCATTCCAGCTATTTTGAATCTTAGAACCTGACGGAACAGTTACTGTAACCTTCCAGTCTTTTGCGGCAACGTCTGTATGATTCTTAATAAAACCATCTAATTGAGCGCATTTTTTACCATCTTGTTCCCAACTGTTATTATTCGATAATACAATTTCAAATTCTTGTGTAGTCTGCGTTATCTTAGTACTTTCAGTTTCAGTACTTTCTGTTGTCTTAGTTTCAGTTGCTTCCGTAGTTTCTGCTTGTATTGTTGAATTGGTTTGCTCTTGCTGTTTCTTCCCATTGCAACCAACCTGACATAATACAATCGCCAACAAAGCTATAATGATAAATTGTTTTCTTATTCTTATCTTCATATTATCCTCCGTACAATATTCACAAAGCTGTCAATAGTATAACCAATTTTTCTATATTTTTCAATTCTTGATAAATCTTTCCTGTTTATTTTTTTCAGATTATCAAACAATATAATTACAACATTTTTGTTGTTTCAGATAGAGTAACAATAAAAAGTGCTTATTAGAAAGCTTAACCGCTTTTTTAGTAAGCACTTTTTATCACTTCATTACAATTGTATCTGTTCAGATTCTATATCTTTTATAAGAGACTCTATGGAACAATCAAAATCTTTCAAATAATCAACTGCTTCATTGGCAATTTTCAAAATGTCAGCATTATTATAAATATCTCCTAATTGGAATATCATATCACCACTTTGTCTAATGCCAAAAAAATCTCCCGGTCCTCTTAATTTCAAATCCTCATTTGCAATATAAAATCCATCATTTGATGAATTAAGTATATTCAATCTGTCTATCGCTTCTTTCCGCTCTGTTCCGCAAAGCATAATACAATATGATTGTGCATCACCACGTCCTACGCGACCTCTTAATTGATGAAGTTGTGCTAATCCGAATTTTTCAGCATTTTCAATCATCATAACCGTCGCATTCGGATTATTAATTCCTACCTCTATTACTGTAGTAGAAATCAAGATGTCAATGAAACCATTTGCAAAGTCCGTCATAATCTGATTCTTTTCATCCGGAGACATCTTACCATGCAGATAACGAATGCGTACAGATTCAGGAAATACCTCTAATAAACTTTCTTGATATTCCACTACATTCTCAACATCTACATTTTCACTTGCCTCTACCATCGGACAGATAATATAGATCTGATGACCTTCTTGAATCTGTTCTAACATAAATTTGTAAGCTGTCGGACGATACTTAGGACCTACAACACAATTTTTAATAGGCAATCTGTTAGCCGGCATATCTTTCATGACAGAAATATCCAAATCGCCGTACATAATAATTGCTAAGGTTCTCGGAATCGGCGTAGCACTCATAACAAGTACGTGCGGTTCGTTTCCTTTTTCCGATAATTGTGCACGTTGTCGTACTCCAAAACGATGCTGTTCATCCGTAACGACAAGAGCAAGATTTCGATATACCACCTTTTCTTGAATCAACGCATGCGTTCCAATCAAAATATCAATTTCACCTTTTGATAATGCTTCGTATATTTTTCTTTTTTGAGAAGGTTTCGTTGATCCCACCAATAATTCCACACGAACACCATATGGTTCTAAATCCCTTTTTACACCTTCATAATGTTGAACAGCTAACACTTCCGTGGGTGCCATAAATGCAGCCTGATATCCATTTTTCACAGTAGCCAATAACGCAATCTGGGCAATTACTGTCTTTCCCGAACCAACATCTCCCTGTATCAAACGATTCATAATCGTGTTTCCCATCATATCATTACGGATTTCAGTTACAGCCTGTCGTTGTCCATTGGTTAATTTAAAAGATAATCCTTCAATAAAGGAGTCTACTACATCCCAATCATTGATTACATATTGATTGGCTGATTTCACCGTTCGCTCACGCAGCATTCTCATACGAAGGATAAACCAGAAAAACTCATCAAAAACCAAACGATCACGACATGCAATCACCTCATCAAAGCTCTTCGGAAAATGCGATCCCTCTATAGCATGTTTTAAAGGCATCAAACGAAACTTTTCTAATATCTCTTGCGGAACGCCATCTTCTATCTCGGATAGCATCGGCAAAGCAGCTTGCATCGCTTTTGTCACTACTTTATTGCTTAGACCGTCTGTTAACGGATATACCGGTTGTAAAGATGATAACTTTTCATTATATTGCGTCTCTGTATAATATTCCGGATGCTCCATTACTCTTTGATGGTTTCGAATTGAAATCATTCCGACAAAATAGTATGTTTGTCCGATATGAAAAACTTGTTTCAAAAACGGAGAATTAAACCATGTTAATTTCACTGCTCCCGTTCCGTCTTTCACCATACATGTAACAATTTTAAGACTCCGAATCCTTTTCACATCAACATAAGACTGTATTGTAGCCTTAATAGTAACACGCGTGCCAACCTCCGCTTCCGCAATATCCACCGGTTTATCATAGCTTAGATAAGTTCTCGGATATAGTCTTAATAAATCATCTATTGTATGTACTTTTAACTTCTCAAATAAGACAGCAGTCTTAGGGCCAATGCCTTTTAGACTATCGATTCTGTCATGAATATTCATACGAACCTCCGTACAACTTATAAACCCCAGATTCACCATAGGCAAATCTGAGGTTCTTACTTTCATCTTATTCCACTGATAAAATATAATAATAAATTGGCTGACCACCATAGTTAAACTCTACATCACAATCTGGATAAGTTTCTTCTACATAGTCCGCAAATGCTTGTGC
Organism: Lachnospiraceae bacterium; assembly: GCA_015057435.1. GTDB lineage: Bacteria > Bacillota > Clostridia > Lachnospirales > Lachnospiraceae > CAG-590. The sequence continues at coordinate 30,944 of SVEJ01000006.1, read as the reverse complement.
ATCCTCTTCTTTCACATCAGCACCGTAATATATACTAATCAACTCAGAATCCTCATCTATCATGGCAGATAATAATTCCTTCGTTGTAGTATCTAAATCTTTGGATACTGCTTTAATTCCTGCATCATCAATTCCCATGATATCTCCGGCATTGATTTCTTTGCCATCAATACTGGTATCTCTCACTGCATAAGTAACCTGGCCGGTCTTAACATTCGTCATCTCTTCCGTCATATTGGCAAGATTCTCCTCACCCTTCTTATTCGGATCAAATGCAATCAAGGAAGCCACACCTTGTGGTGCAGTCTTAGAAGGAACAACAATAATTTCTTTGTCTTCCGTTAAATCCTGTGCCTGATTTGCAGCTAAGATAATATTTTTGTTATTCGGTAAAATATAGATTGTATTCGCATTAACCTTATCGATAGCATTTAACATATCCTCTGTACTCGGATTCATAGTCTGACCACCTTCAATCAGATAATCCACACCTAAATCCTTGAAAATATCATTCATACCTTCGCCTACAGAGACAGCAATGAATCCATATTCTTTACGTTTATCCTCAACCGGTGCTTCTTTTACATCCTTAGACGCATTCCTTTGTGCAGCTTGTGTAGCCGCCATTGCTTCTGCTTCCATAATTACTTTTTCTCTATGCTCCTCACGCATGTTATCAACCTTCATGCTTGTTAGAGAGCCATAAGTAAGTCCTCGCTCAAATGCAAGTCCCGGATGATTCGTGTGAACATGTACTTTAACAATCTCATCATCAGAAACAACCACCAAAGAATCTCCAATTGATTCCAAATAAGCTTTGAATTCTTCTTCTATCTTCATATTATACTCATTCTCAAGCATAATAATAAACTCTGTACAATAACCATATTTGATATGAGAAGTGTCAATTTCTTTTCTATCAATTCCTACAGAATTAGAAGTCTTAAGTCCCGATGCATCCGGGGCTGTTTTACTTTCGCTTCCTGACGCATCATAACCATTTGAAAAATCATAAGAAACATTTCCGGATAATGCAGCAAATGCTCCCTCTAAAATCGTCATCAAGCCTTCTCCACCCGAATCGACAACTCCGGCTTCCTTTAACACCGGAAGCATCTCTGGTGTCTGATCTAAAACTTCTCTACCATATTGTAAAACTACCTCAATATAGTCCAAGAATTCTTTTTTGGATTTTGCAAGTTCGTTTGCCTTATCAGACATCCCTTTTGCAACTGTAAGAATCGTACCTTCTTTTGGCTTCATTACAGCCTTATATGCTGTTGCAATCGCACGATTAAATGCATTCGCAATATCTTCATTCGAAACTTCCGTCTTTGTTTCTAATTCTTTACAAAAACCACGAATCAACTGAGATAAAATAACACCAGAGTTACCACGCGCACCTCTAAGTGATCCGGTTGACATCGCCTTGGTAACATTTGCAAATGTTGGTTCCTTAATATTGGCAACCTCTTTTGCTGCAGCGGTAATTGTCAATGTCATATTCGTTCCGGTATCACCGTCAGGTACCGGGAAAACATTTAATTCATTAATATATTCTTTCTTCTCTTCAATCGCCTTAGCACCTGATAAAAATGCATATTGAAGATTCTTTGCATCAAAATTCATAGCTAGCTCCTGCCCTCCTAATCAATTACTCGTACACCCTCAACAAACACATTAATGTTCTCTACCTGCATACCAGTAAACTCTTCTACTTTATAACGAACTGTTGACATCAAATTCTCTGCAACAGTAGATATAGAAACGCCATACGCTACAATAATATGGAAATCAATTGAGATTGAATTATCTTCACCAATCACAACATTAACACCTTTTGAAACACTGTCTCCTCTAAGGAGTTTTACAAAACCGTCTTTCATATTGACGGTAGCCATTCCAACAATACCAAAACATTCAATTGCTGACAAACCTGCGAACTGGGCAATTACTTCACTTTCAATCACAACTTCACCGTTGCTTGTCTCTAATTCTATCCTCATATAAATATCCCTCCTTATAGACATATCATCAATAATGAACAAGTGTCCATTACTGTTTATAATACCATTCATAGAAACCATGTGCAAGTATAAATAAAAAAAAGACATATTTTTTAAAATTAATGCTTGCATTCTTATAATACATCTGTTAAAATTGACGTGTTGCAAACCGGAAGGTTAATATATTCAAGGAGGTGCAAGTCATGGCAAAGTGTTCAGTATGTGATAAAGCTGCTCATTTCGGAATTAAGGTGAGCCATTCTCATAGAAGATCTAACAAGATGTGGAAATCAAACATTAAGAAGGTTAAGGCAAATGTTAACGGTACACCTAAGAGAATTTATGTTTGTACTTCATGCTTAAGATCTGGTAAAGTAGAAAGAGCTTAATACAATGAAAGAAAAGAGGACCTTGTGGTTCTCTTTTTTTTATCTCATATAATCATTCGTTCTTTCTATACACCACTTTTCTTCCATCTCTTTCTCTCAACACTTACAAAATAACAAGTATGCTACCACTAGTGTAATAACAATTACGACAAAGTTCCAAAAACCTTTCAATAAAAAGTCAGCAATCATTCCTACACTAAACCAAAAGAAAGCAAAACCGCATACTCGTCTCATAATCTCTCCATCTACATAATCTCAATTATAAAACAGTATATTCAAGTTTTGCTTCTTTTGTGACTATCATTTAATTCATCAATACGTATATATTACTTTTCGACTTCTGTAACTACTGTTGTTACTGCTGTCTCTACCTCTTCGGTTATGATATCTTTTTCATCTTTTTTCTGAAAACGATCAATCAAATCAGGCACCATATCAAGTACTTTTGTAACAGTATCCTGATTTTTAACATTCACTAAACGAATCTGCCCATCCTTAATAACAAGTACCGCACTTGCTGTCATCTTACCACCAATACCACCGGCACCATTATTCTTTTCTGTGGAAGAAAATGCTCCGGCAGCAACACCAAAACTAACATCGACTAATGGTAAAATAATTGTATCACCAATTGTAGTCGGATCTCCTACTACTGTTTTTGTTGAAATAAACTTATCCATTCCTTGAAATAATGAACCCACCGTTGAATTAAAATCATTTGCCATTTTTATTCCCTCCTATGATTCTATTATAGTTTGTACTTTCTTAACTACTTTTATAAGATTTTTATTAAAAATAATTTTGATTATTATTTTAAACAATGTAAACAGACGAACTTTACCGTAAAAAGACAAATTACCGTCAAAACATGCCTTTTCAAAATCCGGTACAATTGTTATATTATCATAATACCATACAAGAAACATTGATAAAACACCCAAAATCTGTCCTGTTGTTGCAGGATCTTCGAGCCCAAAATGAATTCGGCCTTCCAGTTTTTTGGGTTTAATTCCACGCCACAACTCTTTTATATACCGAATCACATCATTTTTAGCAATTTCAAATCTTTTATGATGATAGACTTTTATAAGCGCATCTTTTTTCTCATTTATCTTTTTTATTTTTTGAATCAAATGTTTTATTTTTTGAATAATCGATTGTATCTTTTCTTGGATACGAGTAATAATTGATTTCTTTCTCTTCCGCTGCTTAATCGATTCTTCATTATCTTCAACTTCCGTTTTATTAATTGTAACCGGCAAATCACTGACCGTATCGGTCGCAGTATCATCGGATTTAACCAAATCCTCTTTTTCTTTTTTCGAAGTTGAAGATTGGATTTTCCTTCCTATCCACGATAAACGAAGACCCTCTTGATTTGTCAAAATCACACCGCCATATAATTTCACAATATAAAGAAGTTTATCTTCTTTATAGGTGAGTACAGCGTTCAAAAAAACAGGCATCCACTTTACCGATACATCAAGATCAGCTTTTTCGTTATAAGAACCATCAAAGCGATACCGAATCGGAACAAACAACAGAATACTCAATATGAAAATCAATAATAACAAAATAACCAAAAGTACAATTCCGACTATTTTTAATATGGATATAATCATTCAATCTCCCCAAAGTAATTCTTTAATAAAATATTCCCATTACAAATTCCGGAATCGAGCAACATTTGTTCAATCAAAGTAATCGCAGCATCCCTCTTCTTGCAAATCCCGACCACAATAAGATCTTGGTCCATCTTGCGGTAATACGGTTGCAACAATTCGGGATACCAATATATCTCTAATAAACCCTCGTTCCCCAATGGTAAAACAACCAAGAATACATCTAACTTAGGAACCCATTTCTTGATTTTCTTCTGAATAGAAGCAAGCTTTCTTTCCGAAATCCCATCACTATATAATTGTTCATGAAATCGGATATTCATACCTTCACCTGCTCATTATTCTTCATTTTCCATTATATCTTCTAATATCTTTGCACATGCCATCAATTCACCTGCATTACTGCAATGACCAAGACTATACTCTATATATTCCTTTACTTCTTGTTGTGAATTAAACAACACAGGCATATTAGAGAATAATGCAGCCATAACTGCACGATTAATCTCTCTTGAATGTTCATCAAAAAATGTTGTTAATAAGGCAAGCAATTCATCTCGTTTTTCAATTATATAATCTGCATCTGCCGGTTCATTAACTTCATCTTTTTTCTCTAAGTCTACAAACAAGCTACCTGATAACAATTTAGAAATCATAGATAAACCATTAAAAATCTTATCAGACATCATCCACGAGATTGTATCCTGATGTTTGGTAAGCACTTCATTTAAAATACTCTCAAATTGTAAGATATCTTCGCCAAGCTCTTCTTGTACACCCTCTATTTGAACAAAACCCTCATCTACAGAATCCGGAATGTCACTTTCTGAAACAAACGCATTGTGTAATGCTTTTAACATATCTATACAGACTGATACTGTTTCACTATCACTATTTTGATATAAGAAGGCAATCAACGAAACCAAAAGATCATTGACAATCTCCATCACAAGCAAATAATTGCTTACCAACTCTGTCAGATAATCCGTTGTAAAAGAAAACTGCTCCATTAATGCGGTGTATGTTTCCATATCCAGATTCTTATAATCACACGTACTCAATACTTGAATAAAGTTTGCGATTACCGGATATGCATCGTCATATCCTTGCGGTAACTCTAATAATGCCGTAGATTTCAACATTGCTATGAAATCATCAAGGGCCGACTGATCTGAACCTTGGTATATATTAAGAGTGTCTGTAAGATAATCAAAAAATCTGTTCTTCGTCATACGAATCGGAAGTTGACTTGTAACCATCTGTATCTTACTGTTAACCACCATTTTATCATTATCACAAAACAAATATTGAAAAATCTTGGTGGCCAATTGCGTTTCATCAACAGGAAATGATTCTCCCTTTACTGTATATTCTATACGATTCATCACATACTCATAAATCTGTAATGAATCTGTATATGCTGTAAGAACCGTCATTTTGTCGGTCATTTCTTTTCGTATTTGTTGCAAAGATACAATCAATGAATCGAAATCAATTTCTAATTCATCAGATAATATCGTCTGAAACATAATCGTATGTAACTTATCAACTGTCGCAGACAGATAGTCATCCTTTGCAATTCCGTTTGTATCATCTTGAATTTCTTTTATTGTATAATAATTCAACAACAAGCGAATTAAACTATATTCATACGCTGCATTCATATAGGCATGTCCGTATGCAGCCAAATTCATTTCCAAATCATTATCTTGCAAAACATTTCTAATTATATTCTTGTTCTCTTTCTTCATGTTATTATTCCTCTTCTATACGTAGCCCTATTTTTTATGTTCGTGTGTAAATAAATGATTCTGACAATACTCGTAGTTACCATTACAACGAGAGCAATAACGAAACTCCAACGCAGGATTATCCTCTTCCGTCTGTCCGCAAATTGCACATTTGTGTCTTGTCAAAATTTGTGTCTGTCGAACTTCTTTTTTATAAGTTTTCTTTCTTTTTCTATGTGCTTTTGTAACACCATTTTTTCCCTTTGTTAAAAACCAGAAAAGAATAAAATTCAAAACAGATGCGATTACGGTAACCATACCCGGATAATATCCCATAACACCATACATCAAAACGGCATACAAAAGGTATACAATATCCAAATATCCCAACCATTTCACTTTGATTGGAATAAAGAAGTACATCAATACCTGCATATCAGGAAACATAAATGCGTAAGCCAAAAACATACTCATACAAAGGTAATACGTTGAAACATCCGAGTACGAAGCATACATACTTGCATATTCATCAAGTCCGGACAATTTCATTACCAAATACGTTCCTACTACACCAATATCTGTAAAAACAACACCTGAAACAATATATAATGTGTAACGGAAGTCCCCCCACACATGCTCTAATGTTTGTCCTACATGATAATAAAAAAGCAATGTAATTATTACCAAAACACTAACTGCTCCGGGTGGCATAAAAATCCATGTAATAAGACGCCATACTTGTCCCTTCATAATCAATTCAGGATTCAAATTAATATAATATATAGCATCCTGTTTAAATATCATGAGTAAATATCCGACCACAAAACAAATAATCAACATCATTGTTAAGTTCGGAATCGCTAATTTACCATATTTTCGTTCTAATTTTGTCAAAAAATCCATTCTGTATCACCTTTACTATAATAATATGTATACCACTAGAGGTTATCTAGTGGTTATTGTGTTATCGATGAATTAATCATCGAGTTCATCCTCTCTTGGTTGCACAAGCGGCAGTTTCAATATTAAGCCTTCCGGCAACGGCGCATCCAATAGCATCGGATTCCATCCGGCAAGTGTTGAAAAATCTGTATTAAACGCCTCCAAAACTTTTTTTATCGAATCACCTTCATTGACAATATACGTCTTTTCCGGTCTTGCAGGCATTGTCGGAATACAAATCTCATCCCCTATCTGTAGATTATATACATTAACATATGGATTAACTCGCATAATATCAAATAATTTCACATCATACCTTCTGGCTAATTGGTACAATGTATCACCGGCTTCCACTACATGTATCAAACCTTTACATGCTGTTCCCGGTCGTTTGTTATCATAATTTACATTCGGCATAACCATTATTTCACTCTATTGGCTTTTTATACACTATATTCATGTAATATATAAATGGTTCCCGTTATTCTTGTGTATTGTTTTCTGATGTATTGCTTTCTGATGTATTATTTTCTGATGTATTATTTTCTTCCGTAGTTGTATTTTGAGAATCTTTTTTCATCGGAGTAAGTTGTACTTCGAAAGTATCGCCTTTGAAATCATCCTCATAATACTCTCTGTACCGTAAGGTATAATTCTTTTTATTCTTTACCGTGTACAGAATCGATTTTGTAATCGTTTCATCTTGCTTTAATGTAAAAATGTTATCCATAAATTGATCTTGTCCAATCTCAGCCTTACCATATCCTGTAATAACATCTTCACTATCGTTCCCTTTATAATCCAAAGTAAAATCAGCAATACTCATCGCAATGTCTTCATCATATGTGTTGGTTACAGAAATTGTTACCACCAGATAAGTATTACCTTCTTCTGCCTGATATAAACCGTCTTGAAACTGATGTGTATCATATCTTGTTGCGTCTGAAACAGTAAAATCAAAAAAAACGGTTTCCATTTTATCTTCTACTTCACCTGTAATTACGCCACCGTAACTTCTGCCGTCTTCAGCGCGTTTCGATCCATTCTTATTCGGTCTGTTACCACATGCACATAACAATGTACATGCAAGAATCAGTACACATACTATCAGTAAAGTATTCTTGCTTTTATTTATCATCAACCTCTTCATCTCCATATCATTATTTCAATTTTGTTGATACAAAAATACACACAGTATTATAGATACTGTATCATTCCCGGACCTAATTTATCCGTTGGACGTGCAATAAACCCATGTTTTTCATAAAAGACCTCTCGTCCTTTTGCGCACATTAAGCAAAGCATCATTGTTGAATCCGGTTGTTTTAATTGTTGAACATATTCTGTCAAATAATGCAAAATCATTGTTCCAACACCGGACTTTTGCATAGAAGGTTCAACAATCAAATCTTGTATATAACATATAACTGCTCCATCTCCAACTACTCTCCCCATCCCAACAAGTTGCTCATTCTCATAAGCACCAACAACCACTATGCTGGATGCCAATGCTTTTCTTGCTTGTTCCTCTTGTAATACAGGCCAATTTACTTTTTTACGTATTGATAAATAGTCTTCTATACAAATTGTATTTTCTCTAATCGTTATCATTATTATAATCTCACCGGTACATCTTTATCCTTCAAATATTGTTTCAAATCGACAATTTCTAATTCCTTGTAATGAAATAACGATGCTGCCAAAGCTGCATCTGCCTTTCCGGTTGTCAAAGCATCATAAAAATGTTCTTTTGTTCCTGCACCACCTGAGGCAATCACCGGAATCGAGACATTTTCACTAATGATCTTCGTTAATTCAATATCATATCCCGCTTTTGTTCCATCACAATCCATACTTGTAAGCAGAATCTCTCCGGCACCCATTTTTTCAGCTTTCATAGCCCACTCAACAGCATCCAAACCGACGTCAATTCGACCACCATTCTTATATACATTCCATCCCGAACCATCTTGTCTTCGTTTTGCATCAATTGCAACCACAACACATTGACTTCCAAATTTGTCAGCTGCATCACTGATTAGATTCGGCGTATTAATTGCAGACGAATTAATGGAAATCTTATCCGCACCCTCACGTAGTATTACTTTAAAATCATCCACCGTACGAATGCCTCCACCAACTGTGAATGGAATAAACACAGTTTCTGCAACTCTTCTGACCATATCTATCACAATATTTCTTGCATCCGATGAAGCTGTGATATCTAAAAATACCAATTCATCAGCTCCGGCCTTATCATACGCTTTCGCAACTTCAACAGGATCTCCTGCATCTCTTAGGTTGACAAAGTTAATTCCCTTTACAACTCTTCCGCCTGTTACATCCAAACATGGAATAATTCTTTTTGTATGCATGCTACATTCCCTCCTTTACAGGAGAAGGTAATGCTACAAAATTCTCCAGTATTTTCAAACCGACAGTACTACTCTTTTCCGGATGAAATTGACAAGCAAATATATTATCCTTTTCAACACTTGCATGTATCAAGGTAGAATAATGCGTAGTTGCAGCCACTTCCTCCTCGTTATGTGCTTTTAGATAATATGAATGCACAAAATAAACATATGGATTATCACAAATACCCTGAAACAATGTTGCACCTTCTTTTACATCAAGCGAATTCCAGCCCATATGCGGTATCTTCAAACCATCCGCATCAGGAATACGATTAATCGTTCCTTTTAACAGGCCAAGTCCCGTAACACCCGGTGTTTCATCGCTACTCTCATATAGAAGTTGTAGTCCAAGACATATACCTAAAAACGGAGTTTTTTTGTCAACAACATCATATATCACACGATCCAATCCATAATCTCTTAACTTACCCATAGCATCTCCAAAACTGCCAACGCCCGGTAAAATCACTTTATCACTAGCTAAAATCTCATCACGATCACGCGTAATATGTGCTTCCTGCCCAAGATAATTCAATGCCTTTTCAACACTTTTGATATTACCTGCATCATAATCTAGTATTGCTATCATTCTTTTTCTTCCTCATTTTCTTCTTCATTTTCTTCTTCCGGAACAGACACGGCCTCTCCTCCGACAACAGAATGTATATACTGAACATAATCATAATTATCTAATTGATTAATCTTTTTGGCATCTTCTACTGAAAGATTATATTGTGTCTCTAAGACGGTCTGAATCTGTTTAAATGAATAATCTAAATCAGCCGTGATTCCAAGCGTCTGAGCTTCTTCATAGTGCTCATAGTACTTATCAACACCTCTTAACAAAGAATCCAACGCCTTTTCTTCTCTTCCAAGTTCAATATTATTCAGATAAGATTCATACAATCTCTCTACATACATAACCGTATAAATTCTGTCTTTTAATTCTTCATCTTTTTCTTTAACCTCAACACCTACAATCTCATCATATGCTTTTCGGTATTTCTGGTTTGCAAAATAATTAGTCGCCTTTTCTATAGCAAGCGAATAATTAAAATTAGATGTCGAAACAAAAAATAAAAATGTTGCACCTAAAAACAACGTAAAGATAAAAACAACAGCCGGTTTGTTTAATTTCTTCTCATTAGCTGCTTCTGCTAATTCCTGTTCTTTCAGTAACTTTTTCTTTTGCGCTTTTAGTATCTTCTTTTCTTGGTCTGACTTTTTTTTCTGATTATTCTTAACCGCTTTTTCTTCTTTTGCTGCTTTTTGTTTTTCTTCTTTTTCCTTCTTTGCCTGTTCTTTTTTCTGTTTTTTTGCAAGCTTCTTTGCTTCTATTTCAGCTAATTCCTCTTCAGATAGGATATCATCTTCATCCGGTTCTCCAAATAGAATTTCCATTAATTTTTGTTTTTTATCTTGTTCATCCGGTGGCAACTCTTCCAAATCATCAATATGGATATCACCCACAGGAGCATTTTTAAAATCTTCCCCGCCTGATGTTTCTTGATTATTCCCGTTCGAATCAGATTCAAATGCTCCATCCATATCTAACATAGCAAGAATATCATTCAAATCATCCTGTTCTTGGCTTGAAAGTTGACTAATCGGCTCCTCTTTTTCAGTAACTTCGCTTGTCCCCTCAAATTCTTCTAATGCTTGCAGCAGATCAAAGTCATCATCATCAGAATCCTTCTGCTCCTCTGCATCAGACTTCGGTAATTCCTCAAAGGAATTCTCTAACTGTTGTGGTGTGGCCTCTTCCGGTTCAAGCAAGCTGTCTAAAAATTGATCTGTATCAAAGTTATCTTCATTCAAATCAGCTTGAAGCGGCGGTTCTTCGCTTACATCTTCACTAATAGCTGTATTCAAAACTTCCTCATTCGTATTCAATGCTGCAACCTGTTCATGCTCATCAAATAAATTCGAAATGTTCAAATCACCTTCAAAATCCTGTAACAATGAATCAAAGTCATCCGATTCCACATCACCTAATTTTGTGATATCCAAATCGTCAAAATCAATATCAGAAAAATCCAAATCTCCAATATCCAAGTCCGCCATCTGATCTAAATGATCCAATTCATCCATCTGGGACTCAGAAAAATGAAAATCCTGCTCCGACTCTATTGCATTCGCATCCAAATCTAAATCAAGATTAAACAAGTCCTCAGCGGATACTGATTGCTGTTCCTGAAAACTTCTTTTTTCCTGTTCTATCTGGCTATCTAATTCTTCTTCAATATTATGGTCAATCTCTTTGTCTAATGAAACTTCATTCAAGAGACTATCAAGATAATTCTCATCCATAAACACACCTCTTATTCTTATACGTGCTACTAATAAACAAACATAGTTATTGTACCATATCTTTTATATTTTAACAAGAAACATGACGAACATACTATGATTAATTTTATTACATGTTTTTATTTGACTTGCATTTTAAAAAAAATTATTATATATTGAATATATCGTCATTACAGAAGGAGGAAAAAAAATGAAGTCTACATTATATGTTGAATATCAGGAAAAGCAATTAGAGGAGAAAGCATTGGTTACCAAAGCAAAGAAAATATGGACATCAATGGGAAAGAAAGCTTCTGAATTAACTTCTCTTCAGGTTTATGTTAAGCCGGAAGAAAACATGGTATATTGCGTATTCAATGATGACATCAAAGGTGAATTCACATTAGATTAATAAAAAAAGGTTGCATATAGCAACCTTTTTTTATTATCCATTCAATTCAGAAACCAACTCATCTATGCAACTAACAAGTTGTCCGATCTCCGGTTTCGAAATCTGCGCATTGGCACCAAGACTTTCACCTTTTCGTTTCATATCATCATTAATAAGTGACGAGAATATTATGATTGGTAAATGTTTCAATGCATCATCACTCTTAATCAGACGAATCAATCTGTGACCATCCATCTGCGGCATCTCAATATCTGTAAGTACACATTTCACACCATAATCAACACCATTATTCTTTTTCAACTCAAGCAACTTATCCCAAGCTTCCTGACCATTCGCAAATATGTGTAGATTCGTATATCCTGCTGATGTTAATGCATCCTTAACAAGTTTTTGAAGCATTGGAGAATCTTCTGCAACAATAATCGGAATTGTATTACGTTCTCTTTCTCCAAGTTGTCTAATCTGCGACATCTTAATGCTTGTTTCCGGACAAATTTCTTCTACAATACGTTCAAAATCTAATATAATAATTAAATCTTGCAATTTCTTAATGATACCTGTTGCAATTCCCGCACCCGGTGCATTCACTGTAGCATCAGGTTTCACAATATCTTGCCATGAAACACGATGAATACCTAATACCTGATCAACATCAAAAGCTATATTCAGATTGTTAAAATTCGTAACAATCAACATATCATTACTCTTATCCATCTTCTCAGGAAACCCTAATGCTTTTACAAGATTAATAACTGTAATAATGGTATCACGCGGCATAAAAATACCTTCGATACATGGATGTGAATTAGGAATTGGTGTAATCTCTGTCATTGTTAATATTTCTCTAACTTTTGCTACATTAATCCCATAATGATTACCACAAATCGTAAACTCTAATACCTCAAGCTCATTCGTGCCGCTTTCCAATAAAATATTCGTATCCATATTCGTTACCCCCTTTATTGTAAAATCTGAATCTTACTTTCAGAATCGTTATATGTCACATATAAATCAATGGTTTCCAAGATATCTTTCATCCCGTCCGACACTTGAAAAATCAAAACTGCTTCTTCTTGTATATCAGGCTCTACATTCATCTCATACGTTCCCAAATCATTCATCAAAATCGTAAGCATCGGCTTAGCAGCTTTCGTATCATTGCATACAATTCTGTAATCAATCTCTTTATCAATTAATGAAAGATTCACGATATCTGATGTTGTATTCTTGACGTCAAAATGTAAAACAAGCAACTGATAACCCTGCGACGCTTCCAAATAGATAAATTCTCCTTGTTCATCTGTAGCAGGGTATTTGTCTACAATCGCATAATCCCGAAATGTAATTGTAACATCATCCATTCCAAGAACCTTGGCGATGTCTGTTTCAACCTGTACCGCAGGCTTGTCATCAATTACATCACTTTGTGTTGTCTCTTGTTCACTTGCAGGTTCTTCCTTCTCCTCTGAAACATCTGTAGATTCTTCTACCTCTTCAGTCGGCATCTGCGTTGTCTCTTGCGTCGTTTGCATCATTTCTGACAACAATTCATCTTCCTTCTTTTGGCCTTCCTCAATCTTATCCACATAATTAATATCATATTTCAAAAGAAGTTCCGCTGCATATTCAGCAATTAATTGCGTTTCTTCATCAGTCAAATCAATCACTTTTGTACAACCTGTTAATCCCAATATACAAAAGGAAATCATGACTAAAATTATAGATTTTCTAATCATGTTCTACCCTCAACATTACACGACAATATTCTGTTACTATTTTAACATGAAGTTGCCATTTCTTCAACACATTTCATCATGTATATGTTGTTTTGACAGTTCCAAATCAAAATAAAAAACAACGCCGTTTTCCTTATTATAAACACCACATTTTCTATTGTGTAATTGCATTGTCGCCTTAACAATTGATAACCCGATACCATTACCTCCATATGCTCTTGTACGCGCTTTATCGATTTTATAAAACTTAATCCATATTTTATCTAATTCATCCTCCGGAATATGCAAACCTTCATTATATACTTCTATCCTAAGCAGTTCGCCGTTTATCACTGAAGAAACAAGAACTTCTTTATTGCCGGATGCATAATGAATTGCATTACTCAAATAATTTCGATATACCTCTTCTATTAAAAATTCATCTGCCCATACAAAAATAGGCTGATCAAAATCAAATTTTAGTTGAATTTCATTTTGCTGAATCATAATTTCTGAAGATGCATTGACATTACGCATCATCTCTACAACATCAAACCTTTCAAAATTAATCTTATCCAAACCAAACTCTAATTCATTGAGTGTGAGTAATTTCTTCACCATCTGATTCATACGCTCGGCCTCATCGATGATGACTTCACAATAAAATTCTTTACTTTCCTGATCATCTAATATATTTTCCTTCAAACCTTCTGCATATCCTTGAATTAAAGCAATCGGTGTCTTTAATTCATGGGATACATGAGATAAAAATTCTTTTCGCATTTCATCAAGCTGCGTTCTTTTTTCGATATCTTGCTGTAACTTCGCATTTGCAGTTTTAAGCTCGGATATCGTTGTTTCAAGTTCTCTGGACATCGAATTAATACTTTCACCTAATTCACCAATTTCATCTTTTGAACGATTAACCACTTTTACATCAAAATCAAGTTGCGCCATTTTTTTGGCTGCACGTGCCATCTGATGAATCGGTTTTACATAGGAGCTGCTTACAAAAAACATTGCAATGCATCCTACAAAAATAGAAACTAATCCAATATAAATATATAACTTCATCGTCGTAGCAACACTTTCATTAAAGCGAACAACCGAAGAACGCAATGCAATCAAACTTCCATCATTTAAGACTCCAACCAAATCATAAAAATTAGAATCCAATTGTTTATCATAATGTTGATGAAAAACCCAATACCCCTGTCCCGGTTCATAATAACTATCATTGAGATTATTCTCACTTTTTCCTTCTAACAGGGAAGCAATTGATTGCATACTATCCCACATTTCACTTTCTTCATTGATGTTACTAAAAATCGTACTATCCTGACGTAAAACAATAATATTAATTTCACCATTGGCAGCCAGACGCGACAATTGTTCTGATATATCTTTGTCGGATATATTATTATTAGAAAAGATGAAATTCACATCATTATACATCGTAATCATGCGGTATTTTAATTCACTCAAAAAGAAATCTTTTACACATAATTGAGTAACAAGAATAGAGCCAAATATCGTCATGATCATTAGCACCATCAAAAACATTGTTAATTTGAAACGTAAAGAACGTTTTAACCTTGTTATCATACTATTCCTCTTCTACACTAAATTTGTATCCCATACCCCAGATTGTTTTGATATAATCTCCGCAATCACCTAACTTATTTCTCAATTTTTTAACGTGCGTATCAATTGTTCTTGCATCTCCAAAATAGTCATAATTCCATACATGATTCAGAATCTTCTCTCTGGAAAGCGCAACGCCTTGATTCACAACAAAATAATTCAACAATTCAAATTCTTTGTAGCTTAATTCAACCAAATTGCCGGAAACTTTCACTGTATGCGCTGCAATATCTAATTCAATCTCACCGGCAGATAACAAGTCATCTGAAGAAACTGACGAAGTTCTACGTAAAATTGCCTCCACTCGCGCCATAAGAATTTTGGGACTAAACGGCTTTGTAATGTACTCATCAACACCAAGTTCAAAACCTAACAATTCATCACGCTCATCACTTTTCGCAGTAAGCATGATAATCGGCACTTCCGATATCCCTCTGATTTCTTTGCAGGCTTCCCATCCATCCATCTTAGGCATCATAACATCAAGAATTACCAATGCTATGTCCTTATCCTTTACAAATAAATCAATTGCTTCTTCACCGTTGGATGCTTCTATTACCATAAATCCACGTTTTACCAAAAAGTCTTTTACTAATTTGCGCATACGAACTTCATCGTCTACAACCAATATTTTTATAGAATTCATAAAATCCTCCTTATGATAGAAAAAGAGACAGGAAAGAATCTGTCTCTTTTCGAATTCAATGCCTAGGCTCATTATACACATAAAATATGTTCTAATTGTGACCTATTCTTCAGAATCAATCTTTAATTGTTCTTCCTTTTCTTTGATTACAGCTTCTCGACGTTCCAACTCCTCTTGCCAAAATGAATACTTATTCAAAATTTTGTGCTCCGTATTCACATATCCTACATTCGGATTAACCGCAGCAATGATTAACATCGCCACAATAATAAAGATAAGTGCAACGATTGTTATTGTCATTTTGGTTTTTATTAACATGAGGTTTTGCACCTTAGATTCCAATTTGCCTTGATTCAATTGCGCCATGCTATCATATTCCATACGTTTTGGTAATTGCACGTGCGGCAGTTCTTGTTCTCTATATCCGTACTGTTCCATCAAATGATATCGCATTTCATACAAAAAACCATATCCAACCATTGTACGAAACATATCACGTTCTATTAATTTACAATATAATTCATACGTAGTCTTACCATCTGCACCTTTTATTCTCCGACGGATGGCTTCAATATTGTCTTGTTCTTTTTGTGCAATCTGCGCTTCCTTATAACTCGGAAAAACAAATCCTTCAACAATAAGAGAATTGTTATCCATATTAACTCCTTTCTAAAAGAAAAATAGCCTTTCCACAAGGGGAAGGCTACTATCTGTCCATGATAGTGGAGCTGAGGGGAATCGAACCCCTGTCCGAAGACTCTTCCATTACGGCATCTCCCATTACAGTCGCTTATTTGACATTCCCTCGACCAATCGCCAACCGACAGGCTATTGGTCTTAGTAGCTTCATAAATCTTTTACTGTGTCAAAGCTTTCACAGCAAAGTTCCCCACTGTTTTGATGCCTTATCCTAAGCCATGGGTGAACTTAGGTAAGACAGCTGCCATTAGGCAGCGTACGCTAACTTATTGTCTGCGTTTATATTTATTTCCAAGTTTTTAGATGGTCCTGGTCCATCAATGGCTTCCATAACTTCTAAATCCCCGTCGAAACCAGTACAACCCCTGATATATATCAGTTTGTCTGATTAAACATATTGTTTTTATCCTATTCCTGTGTTGTAGCAGCTTGTGCAGCGTTTTCCTTTGATGTTGTTAATCTTTCTTCTAACGCTTTCAAATCCTCTGAATAAGTATCTGTAAAATATGTCTTAACAAATGATTCTAAAGAAGAATCTCCAACATATCTCGGAATGCTCTTATATATACTCAATCCTGCAGGAATACCAATAAACACACCCAAAATCAATGCAGCAACAATACATTTGATTGCTGTAGATATCTTTTTCTTGCGTTCAATTTCCTTACGATGTTTTTTTTGATATTTTCTCTGGTCTACCTTTGCCTGACTCATAACTTCCTCCTGTGTATTGTCGCGACAAC
Organism: Lachnospiraceae bacterium; assembly: GCA_015057435.1. Lineage (GTDB taxonomy): Bacteria > Bacillota > Clostridia > Lachnospirales > Lachnospiraceae > CAG-590. Next base: position 13,690 of record SVEJ01000006.1, on the reverse strand, counting down.
ATAATGCATCGCAAATTATCATCCTAATAATACCACATTAAGAGAAAAAATAAAATGAATTTTTCGTGAAACAACATAAAAACATGTCAATTTATCCCAAATTACGGATTTTGAATTCTTTTTCAGCTTCACGTTTTATATCTTTTTTCGCAATATCCTTTCTCTTATCATAGAGTTTTTTACCTCTGGCAAGTCCTATTTCAATCTTAACAAGACTGTCTCGAAAGTAAACCCGTAGCGGAACAATTGTATAGCCTTTCATCTTCGCCTGTCCCATAATCTTATTGATTTCATACTTATGAAGCAACAACTTTCTTGGTCTTAACGGGTCCTTATTAAATATATTTCCCTTTTCATACGGAGAAATATGCATTTGCCTAATATACACTTCTCCGTTTTCAACAGAAACAAAAGCTTCCTTAATACTACAATGACCCAGACGCAAAGACTTTACTTCTGTTCCATGCAATGCTATACCAGCTTCAAATTTTTCATCAATAAAATAATCATAATACGCTTTTTTATTATTGGCAATTAAACGTTCACCTTTTTGTTTTGGCATGTCATCCCTCTTTTCTATTCGACATCTTCCTCATCTTGTATTAACTCAAAGTCAATCGTCCGTAATAATTTATCTACGCCAACTGTTTTCACCTTTACCTTTTGCCCCATTGCATAAACTTTTCCGGTCTCTTTTCCCACAATTGACATCGTTTCTTCATGATAAATATAAAAATCATCCGGTATCGTTGCAATATGAACCATACCCTCGATTGTATTTGGCAATTCAACATATATGCCATATCCTGTCACACCGGAGATAATACCTTCGTATTCACATCCGATTCTTTTGCTCATATATTGTGCCTTTTTAAGTTTCAACACTTCTCTTTCTGTTTCTTGAGCTTTTCTTTCACAACTTGAATTCGCTTCTGCAACTTTCGCAAGAATAGATGCATAATGTTCCAAGCGACTTTGTGACAATTTTCCATCCAAGTACTCTTTTATAATTCTATGAATTTGTAAATCCGGATATCGTCGAATTGGAGAAGTAAAATGACAATAATACTTTGTTGCCAATCCAAAATGCCCGCTACATTGTGTAGAATATCTTGCTTGTTGCATAGTCCTTAATGTCATTCTACTGACAAACCCTTCTTCCGGCTTTCCTTTAATACGTTGTAACAGTTTCTGAAATTCCTTTGGATGCAAATTGTCACCGGAAATCTTCAAATGATAACCAAAATTTGAAATCATCTGCATAAGTTTTTGCACTTTTTCTTCATCCGGTTCACCATGTACACGATATTCAAATGGTATCTCCTGCCAAAAAAACATCTCTGCCAAGGTTTCATTTGCCATCAACATAAAATCTTCAATTAATAAATGTGCAGGATTTCTGTCATATGGAGCAATTTCAACAGGTTCTCCCTCTTCTGTAACAATAACCTTTGATTCCGGAAAATCAAAGTCAATAGAACCTCTATCCATACGACGTCTTCTAATTATATCAGATAACTCCTGCATCTCTACAAAAAATTGTAAATATGAATCAAATTCACGTAATAATGTAACATCTTCCTCAGAAAGAGACTGCTGTTCTTCATCATAATTAATCCCATTATATATTCCGTGTTGTTTTATTGCATTGGCTCTTAATATACCATCTACTTGCGTATAACTCATTCGCCGGTCTACACGAATAACCGTCTTAGCCACATTATGTCCAATCACTTTTCCCGAATAATCAAAATCCATTATACAAGAAAGTGCCAAACGATCCTCGCCGGCATTCAATGAACAAATACCATTCGACAATTGATGTGGAAGCATAGGAATGACACGATCAACCAGATACACACTTGTTCCTCGTTTTAACGCCTCTTTATCTAACGGTGAACCTTCTTTCACATAGTGCGTAACATCTGCAATATGAACACCTAATTGAAATCCCTTCTCATTTTTTGTAAGTGTAATTGCATCGTCTAAATCTTTTGCATCTTCTCCATCAATTGTAACTGTTCTAACATGACGCAAATCAAGTCTTCCAGCCATTTCACTTTCCGAAACAGCATCCGGAACGGATGCTAACGATTTCATCACTTCTTCCGGATATTCATTTGGTATATTAAATGCTCTGATAATCGATAATATATCCGTACCGGGATCATTGACATGACCTAATATCTCAACAATCTTTCCTTCCGGTTTTTTCTTTTCATTACCAAAGCTTGTAATTTTAACAACAACTTTATGACCGGTAACAGCACCCATACTATCCTTTTTAGATATAAAAATATCATCAGATATTTTTTGATTATCTGCAATTACAAAGCCAAAATTTTTACTCTTCTTGAAATAGCCTACAACTTCTTTGTTACCATGTTCTATAATTTGAACAACTTCAGCTTCTTTTCGTCTGCCAACCGGCGCTTTTAATATCTTTATCATTACTTTATCCGCATGCATCGCGCCCTTCGTTGCATAGTCAGGAACAAAGTAATCCTCTTCTTCCCCTTCCACAGTAACAAAACCAAATCCTTTTGCATTTCCCGTGAAAACACCTATCTTGGTTACATCCGACAGAGATTGGTATTTGCCACGCTTAGTCAACAAAACTTTTCCTTCATCAACCAACTCTTTTAATATCTCTCTAAAGGCCTCTCTATCTTCTTGCTCCACTTGTAATAAAAATGCTAATTCCTTTTGTTTTAAGGGTTTATAATGCTTGTCATTTATTACACGTAAAACTTTTTGCTTTCTCTCATCATGCTTTGACATAATACCACCTCCTGTTCATAATATAATTTATAATAATTTAACAAAAGAAAAAGCTGCTACAATTATGCAGCAGCTAAATCATCTAATTCATCCACTTGGAGCTGATTAACAATGCAAGTCCCAAAAAGAGTATCACACAAAAGATTGTTGCAACAACCTTCTTATCATGTCCCTTATTCTTGCTCCAGTATGTCTCGCCTGCCGGAGAACCCGCAAGACTTCCCAAACCATTATCTTTCGCTTCCTGGCATAATACTAATAAAATCGTTATAATACAAACTAAAATAAATACGATTGTAAGTGCTGTCTTCACAAAAACACCTCCTATTCCAAAAACTCACTATTCGATATTCTAACACAATGTTTTCATAAAGACAAGCATTAATTATATTTTTATTTATCGAAATGCATACTCTGAAACTTTTCCTATTTCCTCTTCAATCTTAAGCAAACGATTATACTTTGATGTTCTGTCACTTCTGCAAGGTGCACCTGTTTTAATCTGACCGGAACCTGTTGCAACAGATAAATCTGCAATAAATGTATCCTCTGTTTCACCGGAACGATGACTAATTATTGTTTTATAACCGGAATTTTTTGCCATTTCAATAGCATCTAGTGTTTCTGTCAATGTACCAATTTGATTATATTTGATTAAAATAGCATTCGCAATTTGATTTCTGATTCCGTCTGATAATCTCGAAGTATTCGTAACAAACAAATCGTCACCTACTAACTGTACCCGTTCCCCTAACCTATACGTTAGAAGTTTCCATCCCTTCATATCATTTTCGTCTAAACCATCTTCAATTGAAAAAATCGGATAATGTTCAACAAGCGTTTCATAATACTGTACCATTTCCTCCGCATTTCGATATATTTCCTTTCCTGCCATGGAACTTTCTCCCGGAAAATAGTATCGATCCGTATTTTCATCATATAATTCAGATGCTGCTGCATCCAATGCAATCTTCACATCACTACCTGGTTCATAGCCTGCTTTTTTAATAGCTAACATAATCAAATCAAGCACATCAAACGTTGTTGCCAAATTAGGAGCAAAACCGCCCTCATCACCAACCCCGGTTGACAATCCTTTTTCTTTCAAAACCTTTTTCAAATGATGATATATTTCACACGCAATTTCCATTCCGTGCGCAAACGACTGTGCACCTACCGGAGCAATCATAAATTCCTGTAAATCAACAGTATTATCCGCATGTTTACCACCATTTAGTATATTCATCATCGGAATCGGTAATACTTTTGCGTTCACACCACCAAGATATCTATATAATGGCAATCCTAATGCATTAGAAGCTGCAACAGCACATGCCAAAGATACACCTAATATCGCATTTGCACCATATTTTTTCTTGTTGTCCGTTCCGTCGGCTTTAATTAGTAATGCATCAATCTTTGCCTGTTCTAATACATTCATACCAATAATTTTATCTGCAATTCTTGTATTCACATTGTTCACAGCCTGTTCTACACCATTACCCATATGACGTTTATCACCATCACGCAATTCATGTGCCTCATATTGTCCTGTGGATGCGCCACTTGGTACTGCAGCACTTCCGCATATTCCATCTTTTAATGTTACTGTTACTTCCAATGTTGGATTTCCTCTCGAATCTAATATTTCAATTGCATGTACGTCTAAAATCTCATATTCTTTCATGATATGATACCTTCCTATTAACTTTCTTTTTACGGAAAGTATATCCATGATTTCTAGATTTATTCATAAAATTACTACATCTTACTTTCTAAATAAACAAAAGTCCGAAGAAAACTTCGGACTTTTTCAAGACATACTTATTATGTCTATTAAAATTCATCTAATAATTATTTTACTAACAAGCTCTTTCCTGTCATCTCAGCAGGCTGCGGAAGTTCCATAATCTCTAATAAAGTTGGTGCGATATCTGCAAGACATCCACCCTCACGAAGCTTCACATCGCCATAATTCACTAAGATAAATGGCACAGGATTCGTTGTATGTGCGGTATGTGGTTCACCTGTTTCGTAGTCTACCATCTTCTCTGCATTACCATGATCAGCACAGATAAACATAACACCATCTACACGCTTCACAGCTTCAACAGCAGCTCCAACACATGCATCAATTCTTTCAACCGCAGTTACAGCCGCTTCAATCACACCTGTATGGCCTACCATATCAGGGTTCGCAAAGTTAATAATAATAACATCGTATTCATCACTTGTAATTGCTGCGGTCAATTTTTCGCCAACTTCAGGTGCGCTCATCTCAGGCTGCAAATCATAAGTTGCAACTGCAGGTGATTTTACTAATGTTCTTGCTTCATCTTTGTTTGGTTCTTCCACACCACCATTGAAGAAGAACGTAACATGTGCATATTTTTCTGTCTCAGCAAGACGCAACTGCTTCTTACCCATCTTTGCAAGATACTCACCAAATGTATTTTCAATTGACTGCTTTTTGAATGCAACAAGTTTATTCTCAATTGACTCATCATAGTCTTTGAAACATACATAAGTAAGCGGCATACGGCCATTCTTTCTCTCAAAACCATCAAAGGCATCATCACAAAATGCTCTCGTAATCTCTCTTGCACGATCCGGACGGAAGTTGTAGAAGATAACTGAATCATTTGGCTTAACTGTAGCAACAGGCTTGTCTCCATCCATTATTACGGTAGGAAGAACAAACTCATCTGTTACATCCTTTTCATAGGAATCTGCCATTGCCTGAACAGGGTCTGTAGCCTTCTCACCCTCACCATACACAAGTGCAGCATAAGCCTTCTCTACACGATCCCAACGATTATCTCTATCCATTGCATAGTAACGACCTGATAAAGAAGCAACCTTACCAACACCAATCTCTTCCATCTTAGCAACAAGTTCAGCAACATAATCCTTACCTGAAGCAGGAGGTGTGTCACGACCATCTAAGAATGGATGAACATATACATTACTTAATCCTTGTTTCTTACATAACTCTAAAATACCATACACATGGGTATTGTGGCTATGTACACCACCATCTGATAATAATCCCCACAAATGAAGATCCGAGCCATTCTTCTTACAATTCTCAATTGCATTAAGCATCGCTTCATTTTCATAGAAATCACCATCTTCAATTGCTTTTGTAATAGAAGTCAAATCCTGATATATAATTCGACCTGCACCAATATTCATATGTCCAACTTCCGAATTACCCATCTGACCATCCGGCAAACCTACTGCTAAGCCCGATGCATTACCAGGAACAAAAGGACATTCTGCCATAAGCTTATCCATAACAGGAGTGTTTGCCATTGCAATTGCATTTCCTTCTGTCTTATCATTCAATCCATAACCATCAAGTACCATTAAAACAACCGGTTTCTTACTCATAATATATCTCCTTTATTATATGTTCTTACATAATATAAATCACGCACACTATATAATATTATCATCCGAACAAAATGTCAATCATTGTAATTGCTCTTTCAAACGAGAAACAACCTCACGAATCGATAATCCGTCTGCAGAAATCGTAACATCCGCATATTGTTCATATAACGGCTTTCGTTCTTCATATAATTGCCTAAAACTTTGTCCTTCTTTAATGGAAACGCCCCTTGCATTCAAATCACCAATTCGTTCCTTGAGTGTTTCGAATGGTAGTTCAATATATACAATCTTTCCAATAGAACGCAAATGTTCCATAGCCTTTTTTCCATAAATTACACTACCACCTGTAGCAATGATTGCCTTATGATAATCCAAAGAAGCATTAATTTCATTCTCTATCTGATTAAATGCTTCTAGTCCTTCTTCCTCTATAATTTCACTAAGAAGCTTCCCGGTTCGTTCCTGAATTACCAGATCTGAATCTACAAAGCGATATCCCAACACTTTTGCCAAAACAACACCTATTGTACTTTTCCCGCAACTCGGCATTCCAATCAAAACAATATTATCCTTCATGTTTCATCTCTCTTTTCATATCAAACGCATTGCATTTCACATCGCACGTATCATAAATCTTAGATTATAGATTTAGTCGTTATACATCTTGTTACGTCCGTAGGTTTTGATATGCTTCAATGCCTTCTCATCCGGCTCTAACATAACCAATTGCTTTTGCTTATCATTTTCAACAACAAAACAATACACCTGATCTTCTCTCTTAGCTGAAGAATAATCTCTTTTTTTAGAAAAGCTTTCGTTCTCAATACGCTTTGAACCTAACGGAACAATCATTGTCACCTGCTCCATATCAAAAGAAAATACTTCTTTTCTCTTGCTTGCGTTCATAATTGCAGCAATCTCAACGCTACTATCCGTAAATGTATACTCGTATTCTACATTCTTATCTTGTGCATAAGTTATAACAATGTAAAGACCAATGACAACAATAATCAGCGCAATCGCACCAATATACGGAAATGCCAACACGCCGAATACTGTAACAATAACTCCAATTACCATCTTAAGATAATAATCTCCCATCGCTCTTGACTTTACAGCCATTTCGTAAAATGAATTATCAAACATAATGTATCCTCCATTTTTGCAAATCAAATTATAAAGCTACAAAAAGATTACCCGATAGCAAACTGCTTTACCACCGGGTAATCAAATCATTCAAACAAAGCACTCATCCAAAACATATGCATGTTATGTATGATGTATTATTTTGATGATAAATACTCATCAATTGCCTTAGCTGCCTTCTTACCGGCACCCATCGCAAGAATAACTGTAGCAGCACCTGTAACAGTATCTCCACCTGCATACACGCCATCTTTACTTGTCTTCATTGTATCCTCATCAACAATGATTCCGCCCCATCTTTGTACATCCAATCCCGGTGTAGTCTGACGAATCAATGGATTTGGACTCTGACCAATCGCAATTACAACCGTATCTACATCAATAATATAATTCGAACCTTCTACAGGCTGTGGAGAACGTCTTCCTGATGCATCAGGCTCTCCTAACTCTTGCTTAATTACTTCCATTCCTGTTACCCAGCCATCTTCACCGTGGATTGCACAAGGATTATTAAGCAACTTGAAGATAATACCTTCTTCTTTTGCGTGATGTACTTCTTCTGCTCTTGCAGGAAGTTCTTCCTCTGAACGTCTATATACAATATATACTTCTTCAGCACCAAGACGCTTTGCAGTTCTTGCAGCATCCATTGCAACATTACCGGCACCTACAACTGCAACCTTCTTTCCTACCTTAACAGGTGTAGGAGCTTCAGGGAACTTAAACGCCTTCATCAAATTCACACGAGTCAAGAACTCATTTGCTGAATATACACCAAGTAAGTTCTCACCAGGTATATTAAGGAATCTAGGAAGACCTGCTCCAGAACCTACAAATACTGCTTCGTATCCGTCTTCCATCAACTCATCAATCGTTACGGAACGACCAACAATTACATTCGTTTCAATCTTAACACCTAATTTTTCTACTGTTTCGATTTCCTTTGCAACCAAATCTTTTGGTAAACGGAATTCAGGAATACCATAGCTTAATACACCGCCTGCTTTATGTAGGGCTTCAAATACAGTTACCTCATATCCCTTCTTAATCAACTCACCGGCACATGTAATACCTGCAGGACCTGAACCTACAACTGCAACCTTCTTACCATTCTTCTCAATCTTCACTTCTGTAGCAGTTGCATTTGCCATATGATAATCAGCAACGAAACGCTCCAAACGACCGATTGCAACAGCTTCACCCTTAATGGCACGAACACACTTGCCTTCACACTGATTTTCCTGTGGACATACACGACCGCAGATTGCAGGAAGTGCATTCTCGCTTGTAATAATCTCATAAGCAGCCTCAAAATCTCCTTCGGCTACCTTCTCAATAAAGCCCGGAATCGGAACATTAACCGGACATCCATCCATACAAGGCTTATGCTTACAGTTCAAACATCTTGCAGCCTCTTCCATCGCCATTTCTTTTGTATATCCAAGTGCAACCTCTGAAAAGTTCTTATTACGAACATTAGGATCTTGCTCCGGCATTACAACTTTTGTCATACTCATATTTCTTTCCATTGTGAAATCTCCTTTATCCATTCATTACTGTGCATTTTTCATACGACATTCATGTTCTTCTTCCTTGAACATACCCTGTCTCTTCATACACTCGTCGAAATCAACTAAGAATCCGTCAAAGTCAGGACCATCTACACAAGCAAACTTTGTCTCACCGCCAACAGTCACACGACATCCTCCACACATTCCTGTTCCATCAATCATAACCGGATTAAGCGAAACTCCTGTTGGAATATTAAGAGGTTTTGTTACGTTTACAACATTCTTCATCATGATAAGCGGTCCGATTGCGATTACTTCATCAATCTTCTCACCCTTATCAATCAATTCCTGTAAAACAGTAGTAACAAATCCCTTTGTTCCCAAGCTTCCATCATCGGTAGCAATATATACATTATCACAAAATTCTTCAAATTTCTCTTTCATAATTACAAATTCTGCAGAACGACCACCAATAATTACATCTACTTTCACACCCATCTCATGAAGCTTTCTAAGCTGTGGGTAAAGTGGTGCAGCACCTACACCGCCTGCAACACCAACAACATGATCACATTTATGAAGTGGTGCCGGCATTCCTAACGGACCGACAAAATCTTCTACATATTCACCAACCTGTTTCTTTGATAACAATTCTGTAGAATAACCAACCACCTGGTAAATAATAGTTACTGTTTTTCTTTCTCTGTCATAATCAGCGATTGTAAGAGGTACTCTCTCACCATCTTCATCAACACGAACAATAATAAACTGTCCTGCCTCACATTTGTTTGCAACAAATGGAGCCTCAATCTCCATCAACTCAACTGCACTGTTAAGCGTTTCTTTACTAACGATTTTGTACATTTTGATACCTCTTTCCTAATGTTATAAATATACGGTAAATATTATACTCGCTTTACCCTTATAAAACAAGGATAAACTTATGTTCCAAAATAAGAAAAATGCATGTAATCTTTACGATCACCCCAGAATCCTCTTCTAAAACCGTACCTTTGCATAATTCGAACTGTCTCGCAATTAAGCGGAATCGAATACTTGCTCTTTTTCGGATTCCAAAAACTACCCGCTAACACAGCTTTGCCATCAACCATATAATTCTCGTTCGGATTAATATCAATTGCCATGCCATACATATGCTCTCCATAGCGATAGCTATAAGAGCTGATATCCTTGATCACCTGTTTTTCTTTTGCTTTGTATATCTCGTCAAACATTGCCTTAATTGAAGGTGCTAATCGCTTGTTAACAGTAAGGTACTTCGTTTTTGTAATCTTCTTTCCCTTTCTTCCATTTTTGAAATCCCATACTTTGATCTTAATCGTCTTCATCTGCTTTTCAGCTTTAGAAGATGTCGCAAAATTTCTTCTTTTCTTTTTCTCCGAACCAAATGCTCGCTTAATCTTTTTCTTATATGATTCTCCGTTGTATGAATAGTAATCCATCAAAACAGATTTCGGTTCAGACATAAGACTTATTACTTTTTGATCATCAATATAACGATAAGAACAAATTCTATATGTATACGTTACACCATTCATCAGTTTTGTAAACTCAGCTGATGTAATCGAATTAGAGTCAATTTCTTTTAGCACTTTGAATGCTTTTGTATCATTAATATCTACCGGTTTGTACTTACTCTTCTTGGTATAATCCTGTACATAATAAATGATATATCCATCTGCATTTTCATCTTGATTCCAAACAAGCTTTGCACCAAGTTTTCCGCTTCGTTTACCGCTTACCCATTCCGGTGCATCTCCACAAGCAACAACTGTTGCAGTAACTTCTTCGACATATGTCTTATACTCCAAAAGTTCTTCGTAAGTCAATTCGAAATCACAATAAAAATCTTTGTATTCTTCATTATAAGTAAATGATTTTATCAGATATGTATATGTCTTTCCAATCTCATGTTGGAACAAAACATCATACCCCAAACTAACCGTATCATCGGAATCGTCATAAATCCGATACTCTCCTAATCCATATTCAAACAAATCCATAGAATCAACAAATTCGTACTGATTCGTTTCAGGATTCATACGAAAAATATCATATCCATCAGGCACAGAGCCATCCTCAGGTGCTGTGATTACTATCTTAATTGTTTGTCCTTTTTGACAAGTTGCTGTTGCTTTAAATGATTCAGCGGCTTGCGCATCTACATCAAATAACATGCAACACAAAAGTGTCATCATAAAGCAAATTGTTATCTTAAAAAAAGTATTCCCTCTCATCATTTCACCTTATCCTTAATAAAGAAAATCTGTCACACAGTTCCCCGTGTGACAGTTTTCTTATGTCTTGTAATATTAATTACTTATTGTAGTTCACGATGTCTCCAAATTCCGGCTTAAGTGAAGCGCCACCAACTAAACCACCATCAATGTCCGGCTTAGCAAGTAACTCTGCAGCATTACCGGCATTCATAGAACCGCCGTACTGAATACGAATTGCTTCAGCTGTTGCATCGTCATAAATCTCCTTGATACATTCACGGATAGCACCACAAACTTCCTGTGCCTGATCAGAAGTAGCTGTTTTACCTGTACCGATTGCCCAGATTGGCTCATAAGCAATTACAGTTGTCTTAGCCTGATCTGCAGTTACGTTCAAGAATGCAATCTTAATCTGCTGACGAATCCAATCAATTGTAATTCCCTGCTCTCTCTGAGTCAAAGACTCACCACAACAGATAATTGGTGTAATACCATGCTCAAGTGCCTTTAATACTTTCTTATTAACAGTCTCATCTGTCTCAGCGAAGTAATCACGTCTCTCTGAGTGACCGATGATAACATACTTAACACCAAGGTCAGTTAACATATTCGGAGCGATTTCACCTGTGTAAGCACCGCTCTCTTCAAAATACATATTCTCTGCACCAATTTCAATGTTAGAACCCTTAGCTGCCTCAATTGCTACTGATAAATCAATTGCAGGTACACAAAATACTACATCTACTTCATCATTTGCTACTAATGGCTTTAACTCGTTGATTAACGCAACTGCCTCACTTGGAGTCTTGTTCATCTTCCAGTTACCAGCAATAATTTTTCTTCTTGCCATGATTATATTCTCCTTATGTTTAAACTAGTTTGTTGTTTCTTACTTATCGTTAGCTGCTGCTACACCCGGTAATTCCTTACCCTCTAAGAACTCAAGGGAAGCACCACCACCTGTAGAGATGTGTGTCATCTTATCGCCAAAACCTAACTGGTTACAAGCTGCTGCAGAATCACCACCACCGATGATTGTTGTAGCACCCTCTAACTTAGCCATAGCCTCTGCTACTGCAATTGTACCCTTAGCGAAGTTAGGCATCTCGAAACATCCCATAGGTCCGTTCCAAACAACTGTCTTAGCACCGGCTACTGCATCTGCGAATAATGCAGCTGTCTTAGGTCCGATATCAAGACCTTCCATATCAGCAGGAATTCCGCCACGCTCAACAACCTTATAGTTTGCATCATTAGAGAAATCATCAGCAACAACTGTATCGATAGGAATTAATAACTTAACACCCTTCTCCTCAGCTTTTTTCTCCATCTCTAATGCATAATCCTTATAATCTTCCTCTAATAAAGACTTACCAACTTCCTCGCCGTGTGCAGCCATAAATGTGTAAGCCATACCACCACCGATGATTAATGTGTCAACCTTATCCAATAAGTTTTCAATAACTGAAATCTTAGAAGAAACCTTAGCACCACCAAGGATAGCTACGAATGGTCTCTCCGGATTGTTAACAGCATTACCTAAGAAGTCGATCTCCTTCTGCATTAAGTAACCAACTACTGCTGTATCAACATATTCTGTTACACCAACGTTAGAACAGTGTGCTCTATGTGCTGTACCAAATGCATCATTAACAAATACATCACACAAAGAAGCCAAATCTTTAGAGAAAGCTTCTCCGTTCTTTGTCTCTTCTGCTCTAAAACGTGTATTCTCTAAAAGAACAACATCTCCATCATTCATAGCCTCAACTGCAGCCTTAGCATTCGGACCAACAACCTCTAAATCAGCTGCAAACTTAACTTCCTGACCCAATAACTCTGATAAACGAGCTGCAACAGGTGCAAGTGTCTTTGTCTGCTTGTCCTCTTCTGTCTTTACCTTTCCTAAATGTGAGCAAAGAATAATCTTACCGCCATCTGCAATTAATTTCTTGATTGTAGGAAGTGCTGCAACCAAACGGTTCTCGTCTGTAATCTTACCATCGATTAATGGTACGTTAAAATCACAACGAACTAATACTTTCTTACCCTTTACGTTAATATCATCTACTGATTTCTTGTTAAGCATGATTATGCTCCTTTCGTATTAAATAATATTATAAACAACGCTATCGTTGTTTGCGTTCTAAGTTAAAACTTCAAAAAGAATCGTTTTCACAACATATAAAAGGTCCGGTCCATATAGACCGGACCTTTTAGGTCTTAATAATTCGCTAAATTATGCTAACTCTGAGAAGTACTTAATTGTTCTAACCATCTGGCTAGTATAAGAATTCTCGTTATCATACCAAGAAACTACCTGTACCTCATATAAGTCATCAGATACCTTAGAAACCATTGTCTGAGTAGCATCGAATAAAGAACCATACTTCATACCGATGATATCTGAAGAAACGATTTCATCCTCATTGTAACCGTAAGACTCGTTAGCTGCTGCCTTCATTGCTGCGTTGATACCATCAACAGTAACATCAGCACCCTTAACAACTGCTGTTAAGATTGTTGTAGAACCTGTTGGAGTAGGAACACGCTGAGCAGAACCGATTAACTTACCATTCAACTCTGGGATAACAAGACCGATAGCCTTAGCTGCAC